>JANINR010000032.1 GCA_024508915.1 Lysobacteraceae bacterium
TGCGCTCGGCGTCGGTCAGCGCGCGCGCGACCTGCCCGGTGGTGGCGCCGCTCTGCGCGTTGATCTCGGTGCGGGCGAGGTCGGTCGCGCCCGGCGGGAGCGCGTCGCCGCAGGTGCGCACGCCGTTCTCGTTCCAGCAGTAGAGCTTCTTGTTGGCGGGCGCCTGCTTCTTCTGCGCGCCCGCGCCGGCGGCGAACGCCAGCAGCAGCGCCGCGGCGACGCCCGTGCGGAGGATCCCCATCGTCTGCAGCCCCTGTGTCATGCCTTGCAACGTCAAGCGTCGGAACCGTAGCGCGCCCGGTACTCGAGCAGCCGCCCGCGCTGGGTGACAAGGTCGGCGCTTTCGCCCGCGAACGCAAGCAGGTCGCCGAGCCCGGCGATCGCCACCACGGCGATGCCGGCGTCCTCGGACAGCGCCTGCGCGGCGGAGCGCCGGTCGCCGTCGGCGACGGCTTCCTCGCGGTCGAGCGCGATCGCGACCGCGGCCACGGTGCCGCCCGCGCCGCCGACGGCGGCCAGGGCTTCGCGGATCGCGGTCCCGGCGGTGATCACGTCGTCCACGACCAGGACCCGCCGCCCGGCCAGCGGCGCGCCGACGAGGGTGCCGCCCTCGCCGTGGTCCTTGGCTTCCTTGCGGTTGTAGGCCATCGGCAGGTCGCGGCCGCGGCGCGCGTACTCGCACGCCAGCGCGGCCGCCAGCGGGATCCCCTTGTAGGCGGGCCCGAACAGGCAGTCGAAGTCGACGCCGGCGGCGTCCACCGCGTCGGCGTAGCAGCCGGCGAGGGTCGCCAGCGCGGTGCCGGAGTCGAAGCGGCCGGCGTTGAAGAAGTAGGGCGAGACCCGGCCGGACTTGAGGGTGAATTCGCCGAAGCGCAGCGCCTGCGCCTGCAGCGCGAGTTCGAGGAAGCGGCGGCGGTGGGGCTGCATGGCGTGTCCGTGGAAGCGGGATGGCGGGATTGTGCACCAGCGCCCCGGCGGCGGCGCGGACACTCCGTCGCAGCGCGGTTTGGGTTAGGCTCACCCGGTCGCGGCCGCCAGGGATTCCGCCCGCTTGCGCATCATCAGCTTCAACGCCAACGGCCTGCGTTCCGCCGCGTCCAAGGGCTTCTTCGACTGGTTCGGCGCGCAGGACGCGGACCTGCTGTGCGTGCAGGAAACCAAGGCGCAGGAGCACCAGCTCGCCACCCCCGAATTCGTGCCGGCGGGATACAAGGCCTGGTTCCGCGACGCGACCACGAAGAAGGGCTACAGCGGCGTCGCCATCTACGCCAGGCGCGAGCCGGACGAAATCCGGACCGCGCTCGGCTGGGAGGCGTTCGACGAGGAAGGGCGCTACATCGAGGCGCGCTTCGGCAACCTGAGCGTGGTCTCGTTCTACATCCCGTCGGGCTCGTCGGGCGAACTGCGCCAGGGATTCAAGTTCGAGGTGATGGATTGGCTGCGGCCGATCCTCGACCAGTGGCTCGCGAGCGGCCGCGACTACGTGCTGTGCGGCGACTGGAACATCGTGCGCAGCGAGCTCGACATCCGCAACTGGAAGTCGAACCAGAAGAATTCCGGCTGCCTGCCGCCCGAACGCGAGTGGCTCAACGGCCTGTGCCGCGGCGCCGGCGACACCGGCGGGGCCGTCGCAGAGGGTTGGGTGGACGCGTATCGCCACCTGCATGCCGAGGGCCAGGACTACACCTGGTGGAGCAACCGCGGCGCCGCGCGCGCGAAGAACGTCGGCTGGCGCATCGACTACCAGTTCACCACGCCGTCGCTGCGCGACCGGCTGCGCGCATGCTCGATCGCGCCGACGCCGCGCTTTTCCGACCACGCACCGTTCACCGTGGACTACGCCGAATGACCGACGACGCCGACACCACCCCCGGCACCGGCGCCGGCGCCACGGCGAAGGCGCCGTCGTACAAGGGCTGGGCCGGGATCCGCCGCGCGTTCGCGACGCCGTCGGCGTTCACGCTGCTGGTGCTCGGCTTCGGCTCGGGCCTGCCGTTCCTGCTGATCGCGTCGATGACGCTGTCCACGCGCCTGCGCGACGTGGGCCTGGATCTCGGCAGCATCGGCCTGATCAGCCTGGCGAGCTTCTTCTACCTGCTCAAGTTCGCGTGGGCGCCGCTGATCGACCGCTATGCCTTCCCGCTCACCGCCTTCCTGGGGCGCCGGCGGTCGTGGCTGCTGGCGTCGCAGCTGCTGGTCGGCGCGAGCCTCGCGGCGCTGGCGCTGACGCGGCCGGAACTGGGCGTCGGCGCGCTGGTCGCGTGGGTGCTGGTGGGTTCGTTCGCGGGCGCCACCCAGGATTCCGTGGTGGACGCGTACCGCATCGAGGTCGCCCCGCCGAGCGCGCAGGCGGCGCTCGCCGCGACCTATACGCTCGGCTATCGCCTCGGGCTGATCGTGGGCGGCGCGGGCGCGCTGTACATCGCCGACTTCGACGGCTGGCGCGACGCGTACCTGTGGATGGCCGCGCTGATGCTGCTCCCCGTCGCGGCCACGCTGCTGTGCCGCGAGCCGGTGGCGCCGGAGTCGACGGTGGTCCGCCGCATCGATTTCGTCGGCGCGTTCTGGCAGCCGTTCTCGAGCTATTTCCGCAACAACGGCGTGCTGCTCGGGCTGGTGCTGCTGGCCTTCGTCGGCCTGTTCAAGTTCCCGGACCAGGTGATCGGCGTGATGTCCGGGCCGTTCTACCTGGATTCGGGCTTCACCAAGTCCGACATCGCCACGGTGTCCAAGCTGTTCGGCATCTGGATGGGCATCGGCGGCGCGTTCGCCGGCGGCGTCGCGGTCGCGGCCTTCGGGTTCCGGCGCATGCTGCTGCTGGCGGCGCTGGGGGTCGCGCTGTCGAACCTCGCGTTCCTGCTGATGGCGCACAACCCCGGCCAGCTGTGGGCGTTCTACGCGGCGATCACCGCGGACAACCTGTTCCAGGGCTTCGCGGGCGTGGTGCTGATCGCATTCATGTCCGCGCTGACCGACCGCAACTTCACGGCCACGCAGTTCGCGTTGCTGGTGTCGCTCGCGAACCTGCCGGGCAAGTTCGTCGGCGGCGTCTCGGGTTACATTGTCGAGGCGTCCTCGTACTCCACCTTCTTCGCGATGAGCGCGCTGACGGTGGTCCCCACGCTGTTGCTGCTGGCCTGGTTGTGGCCGCGCATCGGGGGACGCCAGGGCGCATAGGAGGCGACGATGGCACCTTTCACGCTCGATGCCATGGATCCGCTGCTGTCCGACCGGCTGCGCAAGCTGGCGGGGCGCCGCGGCTGGAGCGAGAGCGAAGCGCTGCGCCACGCGGTGGAGCGCGGGTTGCTGGTGCTGGAGGGCGAAGTGCCCAAGTCGCTCGAGCACGAGGAAGACGATGCCCTTCGCGCCGCGATCGCCGCGTTGGAGCAGATCCCCGACGCGACCTTCGCTTCCGTCGGCAAGGTCGAGCCCTCCGCCGACTCGTAAAAGCCGGCAAGTTTTCTTTTCGGTCAGGCCGGATGGATGGCGCCGAGGATGCGCGGGCCGCGTGCGCCGGTGACGGAGGGCAGGTTGCCGGGACGTCCGGCGAGGGTTTCGCGCGCGAACCAGGCGAACCCCATCGCTTCGACGAAGTCCGGGTCGACGCCGTGCACCGCCGTCGATTCCACGGCCACGCCGGGCAGCCTCGCGCGCAGGCGCTCCAGCAGCAACGGGTTGTGCACGCCGCCGCCGCACACCATGAGCCTGCGCGTGCCGGCCTGCTGCGCGAGCAAGGCGTCGGCGACGCTGGCGGCGGTCAGCTCGAGCAGCGTGCGCTGGACGTCCACGGCCTGCTCGCCGCCGCGCAGCCGCGGTTCGAGCCAGCCGAGGTGGAATTGCTCGCGCCCGCTGCTCTTCGGCGGCGGCTGCGTGAACCACGGTTCGTCGAGCAGGCGCGCGAGCAGCGCTTCGTCGGGCGTGCCCGCGGCGGCCCACGCCCCGCCGGCGTCGTAGCCGTGGCCGAGGTGGCGCTCGCACCACGCATCGAGCAGCGCGTTCGCCGGGCCGGTGTCGAAGCCGCGCACGGCGCCTGCGCCCGTGGGCAGCAGGGTGAGGTTGGCGATCCCGCCGAGGTTGAGCACCGCGCGCGGCTCGGACGCATCGGCGAGCATCGCCGCATGCAGCGCGGGCAGCAGCGGCGCGCCGTGCCCGCCCGCGGCGACGTCGCGCCGGCGCAGGTCGGCGACGGTGCAGATGCCGGTGCGCTCGGCGATGCGGTTGGCGTCGCCGACCTGCAGCGTGAACGGGATCGGGGCGCCCGGACGATGCCGCACCGTCTGCCCGTGCGAGCCGATCGCGCGCACGGCCCGCGGCTCGACGCCGGCCTCCGCCAGCAGCGCGAGCGCGGCATCGGCGAACGCGAGCCCGACCTGCGCGTCGAGCGCGCCGAATTCGTCGAGCGTGCAGTCGCCGCCCTGGCCGAGCGCGACGAGGCGCGCGCGCAGCGCCGGTTCCCACGGCAGCGTTCGGCCCAGCACCAGGCGGCCGTGCGGGCCGTCCCCGAATTCGACGAGCGCGGCGTCGATGCCGTCCGCGCTGGTGCCCGAGATCAAGCCGATGAACAGTTCGCCCATCCGCGCAGTGTATGGCCTGATCCTCCCGCCGGTTCAGCCGCTTCGGGCCGGGTCGCCGCGGAGCGCACTGCCCCATCCGGGACACGGCGCAAGTACATCCATGTAGCCTCTTCGTCGCCATCCATGGCTCCGACGGTCCCGGACGGGGCAATGCGCTCCCCGACGACCTCCCCAAGCGAGTCCCCCGTCTTCGTTTTTTGAGCCCCGAACGCGGACGCGCTTCGGCGACTCGACGTTCCAGTTCTTCGCCGCCTCCTTGCTTCGGCTGTTCGCTCTTTGCCCTGCGTCGAAGCGGGGAGACGCGCTTGGGGTGGGCGGTGGAAGCGTGCAGGCCCCTTTGGGGGCGTCGGAGCCATGGATGGCGACGAAGAGGCTACATGGATGTACTCGTGCCGGCCCCCAAAGGGGCCTGCACGCTTCCACCGCCCCGCCCCGAAGCCTGGAGAGCGATGCGTTGCGGCGGCCGGAACGAAGAAGGCGCCCGGAGGCGCCTTCGACGGAGCGGAGCGGAAGGTCAGGCCTTCTTGTCGGGCTTGCGCGGCGCCCCGTCGGCGTCGGCGTAGATGACGTCCTCGACCTGGCGGATCTTCGCCAGCGCCTGGCTCGTCTGCGACTTGAACTGCGCCAGCGCCAGCCCGCGCAGCGGCTCCGGCGGCGGCATCGTCACCGACATCGGGTTGCGGTGCACGCCGTTGACGCGGAATTCGTAATGCAGGTGCGGGCCCGTCGCCAGGCCGCTGGCGCCGACATAGCCGATCACCGTGCCCTGGGGGATGCGCTGGCCCACGCGCTCCTTGCCGAAGCGCGACATGTGGCCGTACAGCGTGGTGTAGCCGCGGCCGTGGTCGAGGATCACCGCGCGGCCATAGCCGCCCTTCCAGCCGACGAAGGCGACGCGCGCGTTGCCCGCGGCCATGATCGGGGTGCCGGGCGGCGCCGCGAAGTCGACGCCCTGGTGCGCGCGGACGCGGCCCAGGATCGGGTGCTTGCGCGCGTTGGTGAAGCCGGAACTGATGCGGGTGTAGGCCACCGGCATGCGGATGAAGGCCTTCTTCAGCGGCGTGCCGTTGGCGGTGTAGTACTCGGCCTTGCCGTCGTGCTCGAAGCGGAACGCCGAATGCGGCTTGCCGCGCACGGTGAACGTCGCGGCCTGGATGTCGCCGGTGCGGATCAGCTCGCCCTCGCGCCAGACCTGGTCGACGACGACGCTGTAGCGGTCGGTCGCCGCGACGTCGGAACTGAAGTCGATGTCGTACTTGAAGATCTCGTCGGTCAGCTGGTTGATCGCGCGGCCCGACAGGCCCTGGCGCCGCGCCGACCAGAACAGCGACTTGCCGACCTCGCCGCTGACGACGACGGTGCGGATGGTGGTGGGCCGCTCGACGACCTGCTCCTCGACCTTGTCGCCGGCCAGCGTCAGCAGGACCCGGTGGGTGTCGTCGCGGTCGTAGCGGAGGGCGCGGAGCTGGCCTTCGGCCGGGATGTCGAAGCCGATGACGGTGCCGGGGCGCAGCCGGACGAGGGCGCGCCGGTCAGAGGTGGCCTCGAGCAACTGGTGCATGGTGCTGGCCGGCACGCCGACCTGCGCGAAGAGGTCGCCGAGGGTCTGGCCGTCGTCCACCGTGACCATCTGCCAGCTGTCGGCCGCGGCGCGGCGGTGCAGCGGCAGGGCCGGCAGGGCGAGCGCGAGGGTGGTGCGCGGCGCGGCGAGGGAGGCCTCGGCGGTGCCGGACTGCGGCGCGGAGAATCCCGGCACCAGGGCGGCGACGAGGGCGCCGAGGGTGGCGAACAGGCTGGCGTGGGCCCACTGGCGGCGGGTCCAGCGCCCCTGGAACGCGGGGCCGCCCACGGCGGACAGGTCCCCGGCGAGGACCTTGCGGTGCAGGATGGATTCGCGGAGCTTGTCCAGGCGCGCGCGGCGGCCGCTGCGGCTCTCGGCAAGTACTGGGCGCATCATCGTTCCCCCCGGTCCGATGTGATGGACGCGTCAAGCGGGGTACCATAGTCGCGCGAACTGCATGCGTCAAACCCTTGACCGGCATGGGTTTTTGAACCGGTCACGCTTTAACCGCCCTTTAACGCCGAATCCCGACTGCCGTCACGCTTTCGTGCGGTCCTTTCCGAGGCCCCCTTGTCCCAGCCCGCCGACCTTGACTCCGCCCTGGCCCTGATCGCCCGCGGCGCCGACGAAATCCTCAAGCGCGAGGAGCTGGAGGCCAGGCTCGGGACCGGCAAGCCGCTCCGCGTCAAGGCCGGCTTCGACCCGACCGCCCCGGACCTGCACCTCGGCCACACGGTGCTGCTGAACAAGCTGCGCCAGTTCCAGGACCTGGGGCACCAGGTGATCTTCCTGATCGGCGACTTCACCGGGATGATCGGCGACCCGACGGGCAAGAACGCCACCCGCAAGCCGCTGACCCGCGAGGACGTGCTGTCCAACGCGAAGACCTACGAGGCGCAGGTGTTCAAGGTGCTCGACCGCGAGCGCACCGAGGTCCGCTTCAACAGCGAGTGGTTCGGCAGGATGGCGGCGGCCGACATGATCCGGCTGGCGGGCCAGCACACCGTCGCGCGCATGCTCGAGCGCGACGATTTCGCCAAGCGCTACGCGGCGCAGCAGTCGATCGCGATCCACGAGTTCCTGTATCCCCTGGTGCAGGGCTACGACTCGGTCGCGCTGCAGGCCGACGTCGAGCTCGGCGGCACCGACCAGAAGTTCAACCTGCTGATGGGCCGCGGCCTGCAGGAGCACTACGGGCAGAAGCCGCAGATCGTGCTGACGATGCCGCTGCTGGAAGGCCTGGACGGCGTGCAGAAGATGTCCAAGTCGCTGGGCAACTACATCGGCATCGACGAGCCGGCGATCGACATCGTGACCAAGGCGATGAAGATCGGCGACGCGCTGATGTGGCGCTGGATCGAGCTGCTGAGCTTCGAGATCGGCATCGACGAAGCGGCGCGCCTGAAACGCGGGATCGAGGCCGGGGAACTGAACCCGCGCGACGTGAAGCTGCGCCTCGCCCGCGAGCTGGCCGCGCGCTTCCATGGCGCCGCCGCGGCGGAGCAGGCCGTCGCCGGCTGGAACGCCGCGGTGCGCGGCGAGGGCGACACCGCGCAGCTGCCGCTGCAGGACGTCCCGGTGCCGGCCGAGGGCCTGCGCATCGCGGCGCTGCTCACCGCCGCCGGGCTCACGCCGAGCAATTCCGAAGCGACCCGAAAGCTCAGGGAGCGCGCGGTGAAGGTGGACGGCGAGATCGTCGAGGATCCGCAGCGCGTGTTCGCGCCGGGCTTCGAGGGCCTGCTCGCGGTGGGCAAGCGCACCTTCGCGCGCGTGCGGCTGGTCGCCGTCGGCTGACGGGCGGAGGCAGCCGACCATGGGTCGGCGCTAGGTTTCGACGCGGCGATGACGCGCGCGGCGGCACGCTGCGGCCATGGACGAATGGATCGCCGGCTTCGCGCGCCAGGGCTGGCACGACCAGCTCGCGGTGCTGCTGCAGGTCGCCTACGCGATGCTGCTCGGCGGCGCCATCGGCGTCGAACGCGAGATCAAGAACCGGCCCGCCGGCTTCCGCACGCACATGCTGGTCGCGGGCGCGGCGGCGCTGCTCGTCGGCCTCGGCGACATGCTCGCCAACCACTACGTCGCGCGCTCGGGGCACGACATCCTGCGGCTCGACGCGATGCGGCTGATCTCGGCGGTCGTGGCGGCGGTGGGCTTCCTCGGCGCGGGCGCGATCTTCCGCCGCGGCGGCGACCGCGACGGCGTCGCCGGGATCACCACGGCCACCTCGCTGCTGATGGTGGCGACGATCGGCATCGCGGTCGGCGTGGGCGCGCACCTGCTCGCCCTCGGCGTCACCCTGCTCACCCTCGCGGTCCTCGTGCTGCTCGGCTGGCTCGAGCGCCACGCCGGCCGCTAGGCGATGGCGCCGGCCGCGAGCACCATCAGCCAGGTCACGCACGCGTAGCCGAGGGCCCAGGCGAGGCTGCGCAGCGCGTGGACGTTGGCGACGTAGAGCACGCCGTGCAGGACGCGCAGGACGACGAAGGCGATCGCGAGCTGCGAGATGCGGGTGGCGTCGACGCCGGCGAACTGCGCCATCAACACCGCCGCCGCGAAGGGAGCGAACGCCTCGAAGGCGTTGTACTGCGCGTTGTTGGCGCGGCGCGCCCGCCCCTCGGCGAGCTGCGACATGCCGAGGCGCGGATCGTGGTTGTCGATGCGGCCCGCGAAGGCGCGGGCGACGCTGTACCAGAGGTACGGGAGGACGGCGGCGGCCAGGATGCACCAGTAGGCGATGGACACGAGCGACTCCCCCGGGGCGCGGACGATTCCGCGCCGCCGATCCTACCCGTTCGCCGGGGCGCCGGCGCTACGGCTGCGCCGAGCGCCCGGCCATGGCCTTGTCGCGCAGCGCCTTGAAGGCGTTGCCCTCGTACCAGTTCGGCCATTGCGTCGAACCGGCCAGTTCGCGGCCGACGGCGTACTCCGCTTCCAGGTCCTGCATCGTGCCCTCGAGCTTCCAGGTCGCGGCGTCGTACTCGTCGGCGGGGCTGTGGTAGCGGTTGTCGCCGTAGTCCTTCGCCGCCGCCTCGCCGGCGGCCGTCCCGCCGGAGACCAGGTCGTCGCCGCCGTCCATGTACAGCGCCGGCACGCCGGCCTTTGCGAAGCTGAAATGATCCGAGCGGAAGTAGCCGCCGGCTTCCGGATGCGCTTCCGAATGCATCGTGCGGCCCTGCGCGGCGACGATCGGCTTGAGGATGTCCTCGAGCTGCGAGCTGCCCATCCCGACGACGGTGACGTCGCGGGTGGCGCCGTTGACGCCCATCGCGTCGATGTTGACGACCGCGACGGTGCGGTCGAGCGGGATCGCGGGATGCGCGGCGTAGTACTGCGAACCGAGCAGGCCCGATTCCTCCAGGGTCACCGCGACGAACAGCACCGAGCGTTCCGGCTTCGGCGACTGGTGGGCGAACGCGTCGGCGATCTCGAGGATGCCGGCCACGCCGGTCGCGTTGTCCACCGCGCCGTTGTAGATTTTGTCGCCGGGTTCGTCGTCGTGCTTGCCCAGGTGGTCCCAGTGCGCCATGTAGACGACGGCCTCCTCCGGCCGCGTCGCGCCCGGCAGCAGGCCGACGACGTTGCGCGAGGACTTCTCCGCGATCGTGCTCTTCAGGTCGAGCGACAGCGTCGCCTGCATCGGCACGGGCTTGAAGCCGGGCTTGTTGGCGGCCGCGCGCAGCGCGTCGAGGTCGAGGCCGGCATCGGCGAACAGCGACTTCGCCGCCTCGGCGGTGAGCCAGCCCTGCGCCGGCAGGCGCGGCGCCGGATCGGCGGAGGCGGGCAGGTCGTACTGCACGCCGGACCAGGAGTTCTTCACGACGTCCCAGCCGTACGAGGCGCCGGCGGTGTCGTGGATGATCAGCGCGGCGGCGGCGCCCTTGCGCGCGGCTTCCTCGAACTTGTACGTCCAGCGCCCGTAATACGTCATGCGCTTGCCTTCGAACAGCGAGGCGTCGCCGGCATGGAAGCCCGGGTCGTTGACGAGCATGACGACGGTCTTGCCCTTGACGTCGATGCCGGCGTAGTCGTTCCAGTTCCGCTCGGGCGCGTCGACGCCGTAGCCGACGAAGACCAGCGGGCTGCCGTCGATCTTCACTTCCTCCTTGCCGGTGCGGGTGCCGATCACCATGTCCGCCCCGGCCTCGAGGGTGCGCGGCTTGCCGGCGACCTCGAGGGTAAGCGTGGTCCCGGGCGCGGCCGTGGTCTCGATCATCGGCACGGTCTGGAACCACTCGCCGTGGTTGCCGGGCTGCAGGCCGATGCGCTGCATCTGCGCCTTGATGTACTCGACGGTCTTGTCTTCGCCGGGCGTGCCCGGGCCGCGGCCCTCGAACGCGTCGGAGCTGAGCGTCTTCACCAGCTCGGCGAAATCGCCGGCGTCGATGCCGGGCTTGAACGCGTGCGGGGACCCGGCGGCGGGCGCCGCGGCCGGGGCCGGCGCGGCGGTGTCGGCG
>JANINR010000033.1 GCA_024508915.1 Lysobacteraceae bacterium
GCGCTGCCGCCGCGCGCGGCGGCGAGCAGCGGCGTGCGGCCGTTCCCATCGCGCGCCTCGACGTCGGCATGCGCGGCCAGCAGCGCGGCGATGATGTCAGCGTGGCCGCGGAAGGCCGCTTCGTGCAGGGCGCTGCGTCCCTGCAGGTCGCGCGCGTCCACCCGCGCCTTGTGCTTGAGCAGCAGCTGCACGCCGGCGGCATCGTCGTCCTCCGCGCCCGCGGCGGCGAGCAGCGCGGGCGTGGCGCCGTCGGCCTGGACCACCGCGCCGCGCTCGAGCAGGAAGCGCGCGAGGCGCCAGTTGCCCGCCGCGCAGGCGACGCCGAGCGGCGTCAGGCCGTCTTCGTTGCGCACCTCGAGTTCCGCGGCCGCATCGCGCAGCAGCGCGGCGACCCCGGGATCGGAACTGCGTGCGGCGTGGTGCAGCGGGGTGTTGCCCTCGAGGTCGCGCACGCGCGGGTCCGCGCCGTTCGCGAGCAGCGTCATCACCGCTTCGGGGCGACCGTGCCAGCTGTCGCGCGTCGCCGCCAGCAGCGGCGTCATGCCGGCGTGCGCGGCGTTGAGGTCGACGCCGCGCGCGATCAGCGCACGCAGCAGACGCAGGTCCGGCAGCACCGCGGCGAGCACCGGCAGCGAACGCTGGTCGCGCGCGTCGGCCGGCGGCGGCGCGGTCGCGTCGGCACCCGCCTCGAGCAGCGCCAGCGCGCGGTCCACGCGGCCGTTGCGCGCCGCGGCGTACAGCGCGGCCTCCGGAGACTCGCCATCGGCGAGCGCGTCGCCTTCGAGCGTGCCGCTCCCGTCCTCTTCGTCGACCGGAAGCGATTGCCAACCGGCGGCGAGCAGGCGCGGCGCCGGGAGCCGCTGCAGCAGGCCGTGCAGCAGCGGCGCGAGCGCGATCGACGCCAGCGCGAGGCTCCAGCGCGCGCCGTCGCCCAGCAGGCCGGGCCACGCGAGCAGCAGCGGCAGGGCCGCCAGCAGCACGATCGCCGCCGCGGCGCCGAGGCCGCGCCAGTCGCCCGCCGCGACGCGCGACAGTTCGCGCCAATGGTCCGAGGCATGGCCGCCGTCGCGCTCCATGCCGTGCCAGAGGGGCCACACCCGCCAGGCGGCGACGAGCGCGACGCCGAACGCCAGGCTCGCGGCCAGCGCCGCGGCGAGGCTGCCGCTGGCGAGCAGCGAAGCCACCGGCCAGGACGCCAGCGCCGCGAACAGCGCCGCGCCGGCGACCCACAGCAGCACCAGGCCCAGCGCATGGCGCGGCCACGTGCTCGCAGCCGGCGCACGGCGCCAGCGCGCCACCGCGAGCGCGAACGCGGGCTGGGCCAGGGTGGCGGCGATCGCCGCCGGTGCGCCGCCGAAGCCGGCCACCGCCGCGAGTGCGGCGCCGGAGGCGAGTGCCGCTGGCGGCAGGACCCGTTGCAGGTCAGGCATCGGTGCCCCAGTCCTCCGCCATCGGATCGGCGGCCGCGGACGGCGGGAACTGCAGGTGGAAGCCCCGGGACGCCAGGTTCTCCATCACGGTGGCCGCGTCCTCGCGGGCCAGCTTGCGATCGGGAGAGAGCGCCAGGTCGAGCACGAAGGCCAGTCCCCCGAGCCGGGTGCGCAACGGCTCCGGCAGGCGCGCGAAATCGTCGCGTGCCGCGAGGTACACGTAGGTGTCGGCCCTTTTCAGGCTCTTGTAGACGTAGGCGTGCATCGCGGCGATTGTGGAGGAAACGCACGCATTGGGGAACACGGCCTCAGTGGTAGCCCTCGCCGGCTTCCACCTTGCCCCTGAACACGCGGTACGACCACCACGTGTAGCCGAGGATCGCCGGCAGCAGGAACACGATGCCGACGCCCAGGAACAACTGGGAGGACGGCGACGACGCCGCATCCCACAGCGTCAGCGCCGGCGGCACGATGTTCGGCCAGATGCCGATCACCAGACCGGCGAAGCCCAGCGCGAAGAACGCGAGCGTCAGTACGAACGGCCGCGCGTCGCGCCCGTCGGCCATGGCCGCGCGCCACAGCGCGAAGGCGTTCGCGAGCGCGAGCAGCGGCACCGGTGCAAGCCACCAGAAATTCCCGCCCTCGAACCAGCGCGCCATGATCCGCGAGTCGAGGAACGGCAGCCACGCGCTGACCAGCCCCATGAAGGCCACCACGACCAGGACCAAGGGGCGGGTCAGCGTGCGCGCGACCTGCTGCAGCCCGCCCGCCGTCTTCAGCACCAGCCACGTCGCGCCGAGCAGCGCGTAGCCGAACAGCACGGCGACGCCGGTGAGCATCGAGAACGGGCTGAACCAGGCGAAGGCGGAGGGCAGGTGCACGCCGCCCTCCGCCGCGCGCGGCAGGCCCTCGACGATCGCGCCCAGCATCACGCCCTGGGCGAACGCCGCGACCATCGAGCCCAGCGCGAAGGCGCCGCCCCAGAACGGCCGTCCCCGAGTCGCCTTGAAGCGGAATTCGAATGCCACGCCGCGGAAGATCAGCGCGATCAGCATCATCAGCACCGGCAGGTACAGGGTCGAGAGGATCAGCGCGTACGCCTTCGGGAACGCCGCGAGCAGGCCCGCGCCGCCGAGCACCAGCCAGGTCTCGTTGCCGTCCCAGATCGGCGCGGCGGTGTTCATCATGTGGTCGAGCTGGTCGCCGTCCTGCGCGAACGGGGCGAGGATGCCGAGGCCGAGCACGAAGCCGTCGAGCAGCACGTACATCAGCACGCCGAAGCCGATCACGCCGAGCCAGAGCACCGGCAGGACGGTTTCCAGGCCGCTCATGGCCGCACCTCCGCGCCGGAGGCGCCCGGGCCCGGGACGGGCGCGTCCACCGGTTCGTCGGGCAGCGACAGCGGCCGCGCCGGCGTCTTCTCCCCGCCCTGCGTGTCCTTCGGCGGCTGCTTCACCGGCCCGATCAGCAGCAGCTTGCGCAGGTACCACATGCCCGCGCCGAAGATGACGGCGTAGGCGAGCGCGTAAACGATGAGCGAGGACCACACCGCGGCGGCCGAGATGTTGGGGCTGACCGCATCGCTGGTCCGGAGCAGGCCGTACACCACGTATGGCTGCCGGCCGATCTCCACGACGTACCAGCCCGAGAGCAGCGCGACGAAGCCCGCGGGGCTCATCCAGCGCCAGCCGTCGAGCAGCCAGCGGCTGCGTTCCAGCGCCCCGCGGCGCCATGCCCACAGCGACGCGAACGCCAGCAGCAGCATCAGGAGTCCGAGCCCGACCATCACCCGGAACGCGAAGAACACCGGCGCCACGGGCGGGCGCTCGCTCGCGGGGACCGCCGTGAGCGGCGCGATGGTGCCGTTCCAATCGTGCTTCAGGATCAGGCCGCCCAGGCGCGGCACGGCCACCTCGTAGTCGTTGCGCTCGGCCTGCGCGTCCGGCCATGCGAACAGCACCAGCGGCGTGCCCTGCCCCGGCGTCGCATCGTGCCAGTGCGCCTCGATCGCCGCGAGCTTGACCGGCTGGTGCTCGCCCACGTTCAGGCCGTGCAGGTCGCCGGCGAGGATCTGCAGCGGCACCGCGATCGCCGCGAAGGCCACTGCGTGGCGCAGCATCCGCGTCGCCGCCGCCGCGTGCACGCCGCGCCGCAGGTACCAGGCACTGGCGCCGCCGATGACGAAGCAGGTGGTGATGAACGCGGCCAGCACCATGTGCGCCAACCGGTACGGGAAGGAGGGGTTGAACACGATCGCCCACCAGTCCACCGGCACGAACCAGCCGCGCGCGTCGATCGCGTAGCCCTGCGGCGTCTGCATCCAGCTGTTGGCGGAGATGATCCAGAACGTCGAGATCAGCGTGCCCAGCGCGACCATGCAGGTGGCGAAGAAATGCAGCCCGTCGGAGACCTTGCGCCAGCCGAACAGCATCACGCCCAGGAAGGTCGCCTCCAGGAAGAACGCCGTCAGCACCTCGTACGAGAGCAGCGGGCCGAGGATGTTGCCGGCCTTCTCGCTCAGCACCGCCCAGTTCGTCCCGAACTGGAAGCTCATCACGATGCCCGACACCACGCCCATGCCGAACGAGACCGCGAAGATCTTCAGCCAGAAGAAATACAGGTCGCGCCACAGGTCGTCGCGGGTGCGCAGCCAGCGCCATTCGATGAAGGCGAGCCAGCTGGCCAGGCCGATGGTGAACGCCGGGAACAGGATGTGGAAGGAGATGACGAATCCGAACTGGATCCTCGAAAGCAGCAGCGCATCCAACGCGGCGTCTCCGGCGGCGCCTGGGGGAGCGCCGGCCCCCTATTGTGCGCTTCGCGCGTGAACTCCATGACCTTCGCCCCGGCCCGGCCGCGCGACGGACTGCTACGCTGCGCCGGTTTCCGTCCGGATCCCCGCCATGCGCCCGTCCTCCCGTCGTTTCCCCGCGCCTTCCGCCGCGCTGCTCCTGTCGCTGCTGGCGACGCTGCCCGCGGCCGCGGCCGCGCAGGCGCAGGCCGGCGCCGCCGCGCCTGCGCTGACGCTGTCGCAGGCCATGGCGGACCCGGACTGGATCGGCCCGCCGGTCGAGGATTTCTGGTGGTCGTGGAATGGCGCGGAGGCGCAGTACCGGCTCAAGCGCGCCGGCGCTTCGATCCGCGACACATGGTCGGTCCCGGCGGCCGGGGGCGCCCCGGTGCGGGCCGATGGCGCGGGGCGAGCGGCGCTCGACGCCGCGGACCCGGTGTACGACGCGCAGCGCGCGCGCATGGCGTTCGTGCGCAACGGCGACGTGTTCGTGCGCGACCTGCGCAGCGGCGCGCTGCAGCAGCTGACCCGCGACGACGCCGACCAGGCCCTGCCGCAGTGGGGCAACGACGGCTCGCTCTCCTGGCGCGTCGGCAACGACTGGTACCGCTGGACCGCTGCGGCAGGCACGATGCAGGCCGCGCGCGTCCTCGCCGAGCGCGCACCGGGGGCGGAACCGCCGCAGGACGATCTCCGCGACCGCCAGCTGCGCCTGATCGACACGCTCCGCGACGACCGCGCGCGCCGCGATGCCGCGCGCGAACAGCAGGAGGCCTGGCGCACCGCCGACCCCACGCGTTCGCCGGCGCCGGCGTACCTCGGCGACGACGTCTCGATCGGCGACACGGCGATGTCGCCCGACGGCCGCTGGCTGCTGGTCGTCACCACGCCGAAGGGCGCGGAGGCCGGCAAGGCGACCAGCCTGCCGCATTACGTCACCGAGTCCGGTTACCAGGAACCCGAGGAAGGGCGGCCGGTGGTCGGCCGCAACGCGCCGGTCGCGCACACGCTCTGGCTGGTCGACGTCGCGACCGGCAAGGCGCGCAAGCTGTCGTTCGCGGGCCTGCCCGGCATCGGCACCGATCCGCTCGCGGCGCTGCGCAAGGCGGCGGGCAAGGATCCGCTCGAGGGCGACCGCCCGGTCCGCATCGAGACCGACGGCGACGGCAGCGGCCCGACGATCCACTGGTCGGCGGACTCGCGCAATGCCGCAGTGCTGGTGCGCGCGGTGGACAACAAGGATCGCTGGCTGGCGACCGTGACACCCGCTGCGCCGGCAGCCGCGGCGGGCGATGCCGCGGGGCCCGCGCTGCAACCGCGCCACCGCCTGCACGACGATGCCTGGATCAACTGGGACTTCAACGATTTCGGCTGGATGCCCGACGGGCGGACGCTGTGGTACCTGTCGGAGGAGAGCGGCTGGTCGCAGCTGTACGCGCTGGACACCGGCGCCCCGGCAGCGAAGGCGCGCCAGCTCACCGCCGGGCGCTGGGAGGTCTCGTCGCCGCAGCTCGCCGCGGACGGCCGCGGCTTCCTGTTCCTGTGCAATCGCGCATCGCCGGTCGACTACGAGGTCTGCCGCGTCGGCGCCGACGGCGGCGAGGTCCGCGAGCTGACCGCGCTCGATGGCGTCGAGGGCTTCGCCCAGTCGCCCGACGGCTCCCGCCTGCTGGTGCGCCACTCGTCCGCCTACGTGCCGCCGCAGCTGGCGGTGGTCGATGCGATCGCGGGCGGCGCCGCGCGCGAACTCACCGACACGCGCTCGGCCGCGTTCAAGGCGATGCCCTGGATCCGGCCGGAACGCGTCGAGATGCCTTCGAAGCACGGCGCCGGCACGGTCTACGGCAAGTTCTACGGCCCGGCGGTGCGCGATCCCGGACGCAGGTATCCGCTGGTGATGTTCGTGCACGGCGCCGGCTACCTGCAGAACGCGGAGCTGCGCTGGCCCGACTATTTCCGCGAACAGATGTTCCACGACCTGCTCGTGCAGCGCGGCTACGTCGTGCTCGACCTCGACTACCGCGGCTCCGCGGGCTACGGCCGCGACTGGCGCACGGCGATCTACCGCAACATGGGCCATCCCGAACTCGAGGACTACCTCGACGGCCTCGACTGGGCGGTCGCGAACCGCCAGGCCGACCGCGACCGCGCGGGCATCTACGGCGGCAGCTACGGCGGCTTCATGACCTTCATGGCGTTGTTCCGCGAGCCCGGCGTGTTCAAGGCCGGCGCGGCGCTGCGCCCCGTGTCGGACTGGACGCGATACAACCACGAGTACACGTCGAACATCCTCAACACGCCCGACATCGACCCCGAAGCCTATCGCCGCTCCTCGCCGATCGAGTTCGCGGAGGGCCTGGGCGACCATCTGCTGATCGCGCACGGGATGATCGACGACAACGTGTTCTTCGAGGACTCGGTGAACCTCGTGCAGAAGCTCATCGAGCTGCGCAAGGACGACTGGTCCATCGCACCCTACCCGCTGGAGCGCCACGGCTTCACCCACCCGGACGCGTGGTACGACGAATACCGGCGCATCCTCGAGCTGTTCGACGCGACGCTGAAGCCCCATGACTGAATTCGACACCGTCCGCGACTGGCTGCTCGGCCTGCAGGACCGCATCTGCGCGGCGGTCGAGGCGGCCGACGGCCGCGCGCGATTCGCCGAGGATCGCTGGGAGCGCGCCGAGGGCGGCGGCGGCCGCACGCGCGTGCTGCGCGACGGCGCGGTGTTCGAGCAGGCGGGCATCGGCTTCTCCGACGTGTCGGGCACCAGGCTCCCGCCCTCGGCGAGCGCCGCGCGCCCCGAACTCGCGGGCGCCTCCTGGCGCGCCTGCGGCGTGTCGCTGGTGTTCCATCCGCTCAACCCGTACCTGCCGACCACGCACGCGAACGTGCGCCACTTCCGCGCGATGCGCGACGGCGAGACCGTGGCGTGGTGGTTCGGCGGCGGCTTCGACCTGACGCCGTTCTACCCGTTCGACGAGGACGTGCTGCACTGGCACCGCACCGCGCGCGCGCTGTGCGAGCCCTTCGGTGGTGCGCAGCGCTACGAGGCGCACAAGCGCTGGTGCGACGACTACTTCTTCCTGAAGCACCGCGCCGAAACCCGCGGCGTCGGCGGCCTGTTCTTCGACGACCTGCACGCGGACTTCGACGCCGACTTCGCCTACATGCGCGCGGTCGGCGACGGCTTCCTCGACGCCTACCTGCCGATCGTCGAACGCCGCAGGGACACGCCGTCCGGCGAGCGCGAGCGCGAGTTCCAGCTGTACCGGCGCGGGCGCTACGTCGAATTCAACCTCGTCTACGACCGCGGCACCCTGTTCGGCCTGCAATCGGGCGGGCGCGCCGAGTCGATCCTGATGAGCCTGCCGCCGCGCGTGCGCTGGGAATACGGCTACGCGCCGGAACCCGGCAGCGCCGAGGCCCGCCTCGCCGATTACCTCCGGCCCCGCGACTGGCTCGCCGAAGCCGGCGCCTGAATCATTCCGACTGCGGGCTGCCGGGACGCCGGCGCCGCCGGTGCAGCGACTTGCGCGGCAGCCGCGACAGGTATTTCGCGGCGCGCTCGGACCCGCCGGACTCCTTCGGCACCACGCTGATGCTGCCGTTGGTCTCCAGCAGCGCGAGCGCCACGTCGTCAGGATCGGCGAGGTTGTTCATCCGCAGCGCCTCGTGGAAATCGTCGAGGCTGACCAGCTCGCGCCGCAGCACGTCCTCGAACACCACCCCGTCGCGCGCCAGCACCATCGGCACGCCTTCGACGATGCGCTCCGCGCGCTGCGAGCGCGCGGTCACGAACGCCACCCCGAAGTTCAGCACGATCAGCGTGGCCGCGAGGATCAGCGCCCCGGTGACCGAATTGTCGCCGCCGTTGAGCCCGTTCTGCACCGCATTGCCGATGAGGATCAGCAGCACCAGGTCGAACGGCGTGAACTGCCCCACCGCCCGCTTCCCCGACACCCGCACCAGCACCATCACCAGCACGTAGACCAGCACCGCCCGCAGCACGAACACCCACCACGGCGCCGACAACCCCCAGACCTCCTCCATCGCCTCGCTCCCGCCCTTGTCCAGATCACCAGCATCCCACATGGAGGAGAGCCCCCCTTCCCAAGGGGGGCGCGCCGACAGGCGCGGGGGATGTGTGCACTAGCCGGGGCCCAAAGTTTTGGCGCCGGCTTCTTCACGGTTGCGGGCGCCTCCCCGCCAAAACTTTGGGGCTTTTTTATGCCGTCGCCAGCGGCGACGCATAAAAAAGCCCCGCATAGCCAGGGGGAGGGCTAGCGGGGCCGGGGAACGGAACCTGGGGAGGGGTATCCGTTCCGGGGATCACTCCAGGGGAGGGGAGGTGATCGCACGACGGACGTTGCATCCGTCGCGGCCTATATGACCACCCGGGACATGGATGGTTCGTGAAGGCAGGGGTTAAAAAACTGTTGGGTTCAGGAGGGATTCATCCCTTTCCGACGAACGGTCAGTGCGCCTCGTCCCAGTCCAGGCCGACGCCGCTGTCCACGACCAGCGGGACCCGCAGCGAGGCGGCCCCGGCCATGCGCCGCGGGACCTCCGCCAGCAACGTGTCGACGAAGCCGGCATCGGCCTCGAACACGAGTTCGTCGTGGACCTGCAGCACCATCAGCGCCGGCGCCGCGCCCGCCTTCCCGCCCTGCCCCGCCAGCCAGCCGTCGATGTCGACCATCGCGCGCTTGATGATGTCGGCGGCGGTGCCCTGCATCGGTGCGTTGATCGCGGCGCGCTCGGCGGCGGCGCGCAGGCCCTGGTTGCGGGCCTGGATGTCCGCCAGGTACAGGCGGCGGCCGAACACCGTCTCCACGTAGCCGCGGTCGCGCGCCTGCTGCCGGGTGGCTTCCATGAAGTCGCGCACGCCCGGGTAGCGGCTGAAGTAGAGCGCGATGTAGTCCTGCGCCTCGCCGCGCGAAATGCCGAGCTGCTTGGCCAGCCCGAAGGCGCTCATGCCGTACATCAGGCCGAAGTTGATCGCCTTGGCCGCGCGGCGCTCGCCCGGCTCGACCGCGTCGATCGCCTTGCCGAACACTTCGGCGGCGGTGGCGCGGTGGATGTCGGCGCCGGACTCGAACGCGCGGACCAGCGCCGGATCCTCCGACAGGTGCGCCATGATCCGCAGCTCGATCTGCGAGTAGTCGCAGGCGACGATACGGCGCCCTTCCGGCGCGACGAAGGCCTTGCGGATACGGCGCCCGTCGGGCGTGCGGATCGGGATGTTCTGCAGGTTCGGATCGCTGGACGCGAGCCGCCCGGTCGCCGCGCCGGCCTGGTGGTAGCTGGTGTGCACGCGGCCGTCGCCGGGATTCGCCATCTCCGGCAGCTTGTCGGTGTAGGTGCTGCGCAGCTTCGCCAGCCCGCGGTAGTCGAGGATCACCCGCGGCAGTTCATGCAGGTCCGCGATGGCCTCCAGCGCCTCTTCGTTCGCGGACGGCTGGCCGCCGGGCGTCTTCACCATCGCCGGCAGCTTCAGCTCCTCGAACAGCAGCGCGCACACCTGCTTGGGCGAATCCAGGTTGAAGGTCCGCCCGGCCAGCGCGGTCGCCTGCTGCTGCAGCTCGAGCATGCGCCGCGACAGGTCCGCGGACTGGCGCCGCAGCTCGTCCATGTCGATGAGCACGCCGTTGGCCTCGATGCGCTCCAGCACCGGCACGAGCGGCATCTCGATCTCGCGGTATACGCGATCGAGCGCGGGATCGGCCGCGACCCGCGGGCGCAGGACGCGATGCAGGCGCAGGGTGACGTCGGCATCCTCCGCGGCGTAGCGCGCGGCGTCGTCGATGGCCACTTGCGGGAACGGAATCTGCCTCGCGCCCTTCCCCGCGACGTCGGCGTACTTCACGGTCTCGTAGCCGAGGTAGCGCCGCGCGAGGGAATCCATGTCGTGGCGGGTGGCGGTGGCGTTGAGCACGAAGCTCTCGAGCATCGTGTCGTCGGCATAGCCGGCGACGGCGATGCCGTGGCAGCGCAGCACATGCAGGTCGTACTTGCCGTGCTGGCCGAGCTTGCGCTTGCCGGCGTCCTCGAACAGCGGGCGCAGCGCCTCCAGCACCTCCCGAACCGGCAACTGCGCCGGCGCGCCCGGGTAGGCGTGGCCGAGCGGCACGTATGCGGCGCGCCCCGGCTCGACCGCGAAGCTCAGGCCGACGAGGTTCGCGCACAGCGCGTCGAGCGAATCGGTTTCGGTGTCGAAGGCGAACTCGTCCGCCGCGCGCAGCTGCTCGATCCAGGCGTCGAGTCGACCGCGGTCGAGGATCGTCTCGTATTCGCCGGGCGCGGACAGGGCGGGATCCGGCGCGGCTTCGTCCGTCGGCCCGGCGGCGGCGCGCGCGTAGCCGG
>JANINR010000034.1 GCA_024508915.1 Lysobacteraceae bacterium
CACGGCGCGGCGGCGAGCGCATCGCGCTGCCCGGCCGCGACCACCACCACGCGCTGAAGCACGTGCTGCAGGACCTCGGCATCCCGCCTTGGGAGCGCGAGCGGCTGCCGCTGCTCGCGGATGCGGGCGGCGAGTTGCTGGCCGCCGGCGACCGGATCGTCGCCGCGCCGCTGCGGGCCTGGCTCGATGCCCGCGGCGCGCGCCTGGCGTGGACGCCATGATCGCGGCGCCGCGCTAGAATCGGCGGATGCCGAAGCCGCCCGCCGCCGATCCTTCCCCCGTCGCCGATTTCGAGGCCTCGCTCGACGCGCTCGAGCACCTGGTCGAGAAGATGGAAAAGGGCGACATGAGCCTGGAGGAATCGCTCGCCGCCTACGAATCGGGCGTCGGCCTGTACCGCCGCTGCCAGGCGGCGCTGGAGCAGGCCGAGCTGCGCGTGCGCCTGCTCACCGACCCGGACGATCCGGCCGGCGCGCAGCCGTTCCCGCCCGCGACGCAGGGCGGCGCCGGCGATGCCTGACGCCGGCGCGCCGCTGCCGCCGCCGGCGGTACTGCGGGCGCGCATCGAAGACGTCCTCGACGCCGCGCTGCCGGATGCGGCGCGCGAACCCGCGCGCCTGCATGCCGCGATGCGCCACGCCGTGCTCGGCGGCGGCAAGCGCATGCGCGCGCTGCTGGCCTACGCCACGGGCCACGCCTGCGGCGCGCCGCTGGACGCGCTCGACGATGCGGCAGCCGCGGTCGAACTGGTCCACGCGTATTCGCTGGTGCACGACGACCTGCCGGCGATGGACGACGACGCCCTGCGCCGCGGCAAGCCGACGGTGCACGTCGCGTTCGACGAGGCGACCGCGATCCTGGCCGGCGACGCGCTGCAGTCGCTCGCGTTCGAACGCCTCGCCGCCGCCCCGCTGCCGGCGGACGCGCGGGTGGCGATGCTGCGCGAGCTCGCCGTCGCCGCCGGATCGGCCGGCATGTGCGGCGGGCAGGCGCTCGACATCGGCGCCACCGGCACCCGCATGCCGCTGCTCGACCTGGAAACCATGCACGCGCTGAAGACCGGCGCGCTGCTGCGCGCGGCGGTGCGGCTCGGCGCGCTCGCGGCGGGCGCGGGCGACGCGGAACGCGGCGCGCTCGACCGCTACGCCGACGCGCTGGGCCTCGCCTTCCAGGTGCGCGACGACCTGCTCGACGTCGAGGGCGACAGCGCCACGCTCGGCAAGACCGCCGGCAAGGACGAGGCGCAGGCCAAGGCGACCTTCCCGGCGCTGATCGGCGTGGCGGCCTCGCGCGAACGCCTGCTGGCGCTGGCCGCCGAAATGGAGGCAGCATTGGCGCCGCTGGGGGATCGCGGCGACGCGCTGGCGCGGCTCGCGCGGCAGGTCGTCGAACGGGACCACTGAGGGCGGCGCGCCGGAAGCGGCGCCGGGCGACGCAGGACCACCACCACGCCGGGGGAGGCGCATGGCGGAAGGAGCAGGCGGCACGAAGCACTGGCTGCGGCGGTTCGCGGCGCGCATCGAGGCGCTGCTGGCCTGGCTCGGCTTCACCTTCGTCACCCGCTGGGGCCGCTTCGAACGCGCCTACCGGCGCCCGTACGCGCGGCTCGCGTTGCGCCTGCGCTTCGGCGCCTATCCGCTGCTGGCACTCGCCGCGCTCGCCTGGCTCGGCTGGGACTGGACCCACGGGCGCGGCCTGGCCGCCGCGGAAAACGCGATCTTCGACCAGGTCATCCAGCTGCGCCCGTTCGAGCCGGCGCGCTCGGGCCGCGTCGCCGTGGTCGAGATCGACGATTGCTCGATCGAGTACTACCGCCGCCGCGGCGAAGGCGGCTGGCCCTGGAGCCGGCAGCGGCATGCCGACTTGCTCGATGCGCTGGACCGCGCGGGCGTGCGCGCGGTCGGCTACGACGTGCAGTTCATCGAGCACTCGCGCGCCGACCCGGGCGGCGACGCATCGCTCGAGGCGATGGCCGAAGGCGGCGCCGGGCGCTTCGTGTTCGGTTCGACGCTGCCGCCGCAGGACTTCGCCGATGCGGGCAACACGATCCGGGTGTCGCAGGCGCCGGGCGCGTTCGCGATCGCCCCGCATCCCGCGCGGCCAGGCCCGGGGATCGTGCTGCTGTGGCCCTACGGCGAGGCGATGGCGCGGCACAGCGCGCTGCTCGACGCCGACCGCGACGACGACGGCCTGGTGCGCGACGTGCGCCTGCGCCGCGAGCACGGCGACTGGGCGCTGCCGTCGATCTCGCTAGCGCTCGCCGCGGTGGCGACCGGCCGCGCGCCGGCGTCGTTCCCCGATTCCGTGCGCATCAACTGGCGCACGCGCCACCCGATGCCCTACGCGAGCGCGGCCGACGTGATCGAAGGCCGGCCGGTATGCGACCTGCAGGGCGCGTCGCCGTCGCTCGACGGCGCGGTGGTGATGGTCGGCTACACCGCGGCGGGACTCAACGACGCGAAGCCGACGCCGGTGGATCCCGCGATGCCCGGCGTGCAGGTGCACGCCGAGGCCATCGAGGCGCTGGTCGCCGGCACCGGCATCTGGATGCCGCCGGCCGGCTTCAAGTACCTGCTCGCGGCATTGCTGGTGGCGCTCACCGGCTTCGTGTTCTGGCGCGGCGAGCCGTCCTGGGACATGGATGCGATCTTCGTCGCCGGCAACCTCGTGCTGCTGGCGGCGGCGTTCGTCGGGCTCACCGCGTTCGGCGTGTTCTTCGACATCTTCGCCGCGCTCGGCTTCGTCAGCCTCGTGTTCGGCTTGTGCCGCAGCTACGCGGCGACGCAGCGCGGCCGCGCGATCGGCAACGACGACTACCGGCCGCAGTTCGATCCCGGCCACGATCGCTGGCTGGCGCTGGCGCGCCTGCGCTTCGTGCCCGACCCGGGACTCGACGAACGCGAGCTCGGCCGCCGCATCCGCGAGTACCGCCGGCGCCTGCGCGGCTGGCTGTACCGCGGGACCCAAGCGGTGGCGATCGAGGGCGTCGTCGAATACAAGCACTGGCTGTAGGAATCGCTGCTCGACGTCAACGTGCTGGTGTGGAGCGGGCCCGATCGGGCGACCGTCGCGGCCACCGCCGAGCGCGAGCTGCGCGACCTGCGCGGCTACCTCGCCGGCCGCGACGACGTGCTGCCCGACGACGGCAGCGTGCGCGTGGCCAGCCTGGTCAGCGCCGCCGTCGGCGGGGACGAGCCGCTGGCGGCGACGCGCGCACGGGTCTGTTCCGTCCTCGGCCGGCTGCTGGCGGCGACCGACGAGCGGCCGCTGTCGGAGCACGACGCCTTCGCGGCCGACGAACCCGGCGCCGATGACCGGAGCCGCGGCGCCTGAATGCGCGCGCGCCGCGCGCGCTGTCCTGCCACGGCGCCGCCTCGCGTTCTCCACGCTGTCACGCAGGGGAAAGATCCATGGACACCGCCAACCGACACCATCGCCGCCGGCGCCTTTCCGGCGCATTGCTCGCATGCACCGCCATCGCCTCGGCGCTGCCGGCGTTCGCCGCGGCGATGACCGCGCTCGTGCACAAGCCGTCGGTCGACGTCCGCGGCGCGCCCGACTTCAAGGCGCCCGCGCTGGCCACCCTCAAGCGCGACGCGAAGCTCGAGGTCGCGGGGCAGAAGGGCCTGTGGTTCGAGGTGAAGCTTGCCGACGGCCGCACCGGCTACGTGCGCGTCAACGACGTGCGCATGGCCTACGCGGCGAACGAGGGCGGCGACGCCAACGTGCGCGCGCTGTTCACCGGCAAGGCCGGCAAGGGCCGCGTGACCGAGACCGCGGGCGTGCGCGGCCTGGACGAGAGCAGCCTCGCGTCCGCGGGCTACGACGCAGGCCAGATGGCCGCGCTGGAGGGCCATCGCGTCGGCGCGGCCGATGCGGACGCGCAGGCCGCCGCCGACGGCTGGGTCGCCATGGCGGTGCCGTGGCCGGCCGAAGCGACGAAGCAGAAGCCCGGCGGCGCGACGCAGAAGGCCAAGCGCGGCGGCTTCGGCTTCGCGCGCGGGCTCATGTCGATGGCGGGCGTGGGCTCGTCGCTGGGCGATTCGGCGATGAACGTCGCCGAGAAATCCATGGGCAAGTCGGAAGAGGAGATGTCGGCGGAAGAACTCGCGCTCGGCCCGGAGATCGCCGGCCGCGTGCTGGGCGCGGCGCCATTGTGGAAGGACGAGGCCGCGCAGCGCCGCGTCAACGTGATCGGCCGCTGGCTCGCCTCGCACACCAGCCGGCCCGAACTGCCCTGGACCTTCGGCGTGATCGACTCGCCGGAGATCAACGCCTTCGCCGCGCCCGGCGGCTACGTGCTCATGACCCGCGGCATGTACGAGCTGCTCGCCGACGACGGCGAGGTCGCCGCGGTGCTCGGGCACGAGATCGGCCACGTCGTCCAGCGCGACCACTACACCGTGATCCACAAGCAGGAAGTGGCGCAGGCCGGCACCGACCTCGTCGCCAGCCAGGTCAACGTCGGCGGCGGCCTCGCCGGCCAGTTCGCGAAGGACTACGCGACGCGCTACGGCGCGAAGGTGCTGCTGACCAGCCTGGACCGCGAGGCCGAGTTCCGCGCGGACCAGTCGTCCGAGGTCTACCTCGCGCGCTCCGGCTTCGATCCGCTGTCGCTGTACGCGGTGCTGCAGAAGATGACCGCGTTCGGCACGAAGTCCGCCGCGCTGGCGCAGCTCTACAGGACCCACCCGCCGCTGGGCGACCGCCTCGACCGCATCGACACCGTCGCCAACCCCGGCGTCGCCGCCTACTCCACCCGCTGAAATGCTTTACAGGAGGCGGATGGTGAGCGGGTAGCGGTAGGGCTCGCCGCTCCAGGCCTTCATCGCGGCGACGATGCTGCACACCAGCCACATCAGCGAGATCAGCGCGATCACGACGACGAGCACGATGCCCGCCGGCGCGGTCAGGATGATGCCGAGTCCCAGCGTGAGCACGGTGGCGCCGACCAGCACGACGCCGATCACCGCGGCGATGGCGGCATACAGGAACATGCTCAGGTTGAAGTTGAACGCCTCGCGCGCGTGCGCCGCCACGAAGGGCGACGCATCGCGCTTGAGCAGGTAGACGGCACCCGCGCCGAGCATGCCGGCGACGCCGGCGATCCAGCTGGTGCACAGCGCCAGCACGAGCGCGGACACGTGGGCGAGCATCGCCCACTGCCGCTCGCTTTGGTTGGGCGTCGCCTGCACGTTCATCACTTCACCAGGCGCACGGTCATCGGATAGCGGTAGGCGACGCCGTCGTTCGCCTTGATCGCGGCGATGACGATGAACACGAGCGCGGCGATGCCGATCAGCAGCATCAGCGGGCCGATCAGCAGGAAGCCGATGCCCAGGGTCAGGAAGCCGAGGATCATCAGGACCAGGAAGATCGCCGACACGGTGATGTTGAAGTTCAGCGCTTCCTTCGCCTGGTCGGCGACGAAGGGCATGGTGTCCTTCTTCATCAGCCAGATGACCAGCGGCCCGAGGAAGAAGCCCCAGCCGCCGACGGCGGAAGTCAGCAGCCCGCCGAGCAGCGCGGACAGGTGCGCGAACATGGCCCACTGGCGTTCTTCGGCCGGGATGGCGCTGCCGGCGCCGGCGCTGGCCGGATCGATGTCGTTCATGGTCTCCCCTCCGGTGAAGGCGCCCACCCGGCGCCAGCCCGCAATGTCGGCGCGCGGGGGGGCTACGTCAAGCCCACGGATTCAGGCGCTGCCGCCGGCCACGGTCATGGCGCCGACGAGGATCGGGCCGGTGCGGATGTGCGAGCGCGGATCCACGTCGCTGCCCACGGCCTCGATCGCGGCGAACATGGCGCGCAGGTTGCCGGCGATGGTGACGCCGTCGACCGGCGCGACGATCTCGCCGCCCTCGACCAGGAACCCGGCGGCGCCGCGGGAGTAGTCGCCGGTGACGGCGTTGACGCCCTGCCCCATCAGGTCGGTGACCAGGAAGCCGCGGCCCATGCCGCGCAGCATCGCGTCGAGGTCGCCGGCGTTCGGGGCGACCTCGAGGTTGTGCACGCCGCCGGCGTTCGCCGTGGTTTCCAGGCCGAGGCGGCGCGCGGAATAGCTGCCGAGCACGTAGCGCTGCAGCACGCCGTCGCGCACCAGCGGCGATTCGCGCGTGGCCACGCCTTCGGCATCGAAGGCGGCGGACCGCAGGCCGCGCGGCAGGAACGGGCGTTCCTCGATCGCGAACCACTCGGGGAACAGGCGCGTGCCGGCACTGTCGAGCAGGAAGCTCGCGCGGCGGTAGAGCGCGCCGCCGGAGACGGCGCCGAGCAGGTGGCCGATGAGCGAACGGGCGACGTCGGCCGCGAACAGCACCGGCATCGTCGCGGTCGGGAGCGCCCGCGGCTGCAGGCGCGCGACCGTGCGTTCGGCGGCGCGGCGGCCGACGGCGGCCGCGGCTTCCAGGTCCGACGCGGCGACGGCCGTGGTGTACCAGCCGTCGCGCTGCATGCCGTCGCCCTCGCCCGCGATCAGCGCGCAGCCGATGCTGTGGCGCGTGCCGCGCTCGCGGCCGACGAAGCCGTGGCTGTTGGCGTAGACGACCAGCGATTCGCTGCTGCCGACCGACGCGCCGTCGGAGTTTCGGATCCGGCGGTCGTCACGGCCTGCCTGTTCGCAGGCCAGGGCGATGTCGCCGGCGCGCGCGGCGTCGAGCGCCCACGGGTGCCAGCCGTCGAAATCCTCGAACCGGCCGTCCGCGCCCGCGCGCGCCATCAACGCGGGATCGGCCAGGCCCGCGGCCGGGTCGTCTTCGGTGTGGCGCGCGATCGCGCAGGCCTGCTCCACCGTCGCCTCCAGGCTTTCGGGGCGCAGGTCGGCGGTGCTCGCGCTGCCCTTGCGCTTGCCGAAGTAAACGGTGACGGCGATGCCGCGGTCGCGGGTCGCCTCCACGGTCTCGACCTCGCCCATGCGCACGTCCACGCTGAGGCCGTGCTCCTCGCTGCAGCTCACCTCCGCCTGGGTGGCGCCGCGCGCGCGGCAGCGCCGCAGCAGGTCCTCGGCGGCGCCGGCGAGCCGGTCCAGTCGGGCAAGGCTGTCGTCGGCGCTGCGGTCGTCGGCGCCGCGGAGGGCGGATTCATGCGGAGTCACGTCGGGCACGGCGGGGTTATCCTATTGCGATGAGGGGACGCGACGAAGACAGCGGCGAATTCCTGGGCCCGAGCCGCAGCGAGCAGCGCCGCGCCGCGCTCGACGTGCTGGCGCTCGCCGGCCAGCTGGCCGACCTCGCGCCGGCGCAGCTGGCGCGCCTGCCGGTGCCCGAAGCCCTGCTGCCGCACATCGCGGACGCGCGGCGCATCACCGCGCACGTGGCGCGCAAGCGCCAGGTCGCGTTCCTCGCCAAGCAGATGCGCCGCGAGGACGACGCCGCGCTGGATGCGATCCGCGACGCGCTGGACGCCGGCGGCGAAGCGGGCCGCCGCGAAACCGCGCTGCTGCACCGCGCCGAAGCGTGGCGCGAGCGGCTGCTGGCGGAGGGCGACGCGGCGCTGGCGGAACTGCTCGATGCCCATCCCGGCGCCGATCGGCAGTCGCTGCGCCAGCTCGTGCGCAACGCGGCGGAGGAGCGGGCGCGCGACAAGCCGCCGCGCGCATACCGCGAACTGTTCCGCGCCGTGCGCGACCTGCTCGGAGCGGAGTGAGCCGCGGCGGTCACGCCTGCGTCCCGCCGACCACGATCTCGTCCACCAGCAGCGACGGCTGGCCCACGCCGACCGGGACGCTCTGCCCGTCCTTGCCGCAGACGCCGACGCCCTCGTCCAGCGCGAGGTCGTGGCCGATCATGCGCACGCGCTGCATCGTCTCCGGGCCGTTGCCGATCAGCGTCGCGCCCTTCACCGGCGCCGTGACCCGGCCGTCCTCGATCAGGTAGGCCTCGGTCGCGGAGAACACGTACTTGCCGCTGGTGATGTCGACCTGGCCGCCGCCGAAGTTCACCGCGTACAGGCCGCGCTTCACCGAGCGGATCATCTCTTCCGGGTCGTGCGTGCCGGCGCGCATGTAGGTGTTGGTCATGCGCGGCATCGGAAGGTGGGCGAAGGATTCGCGGCGGCCGTTGCCGGTCGGCGCCATGCCCATCAGGCGCGCGTTGAGCGTGTCCTGCATGTAGCCGACGAGCACGCCGTCCTCGATCAGCGTGGTGCAGTGCGACGGCGTGCCCTCGTCGTCGACGTTGAGCGAACCGCGCCGGCCCTCGAGCGTGCCGTCGTCGACGATGGTGACGCCGGGCGCGGCGACGCGCTGGCCCATGCGCCCCGCGTAGGTGGACGTGCCCTTCCGGTTGAAATCGCCCTCGAGGCCGTGGCCGACCGCCTCGTGCAGCAGCACGCCGGGCCAGCCGGGACCGAGCACGACCGGCATCGCGCCCGCGGGCGCATCCACGGCGTCGAGCTGCACGAGCGCCTGGCGCAGGGCCTCGCGCGCGAAGCGCTCCGGCTGACCGCCCGCGAACAGTTCGGCGTAGCCGTAGCGTCCGCCGCCGCCGGCATAACCCGACTCGCGCCGGCCGCCCTGCTCCACGATCACCTGCACGTTGACGCGCACCAGCGGCCGCACGTCGGCGGCGAGCACGCCGTCGCTGCGCGCGACCAGCACCGTGTCGACGCCGCCGGCCAGGCTGACCACGACCTGCTTCACGCGCGGATCGGCCGCGCGCAGCAGGCGGTCGAGCTTGCGCAGCGCTTCGACCTTCTCCTCGTTGCCGAGTCCGTCCACGGGATCCATCGCGGGATAGAGCGCGCGGCCGCCCGAGGCGGCGAGGCTGCGCGGGGCCGGCGAGGCGGCGCCGCCGCGCGCGATGCTGCGCGCGGAACGCGCGGCGTCGAGCAGCGCCGTCGCGTCCATGTCGTCGGAATACGCGAAGCCGGTCTTCTCGCCGGCGATGGCGCGCACGCCCACGCCCTGTTCGATCGAATGCGCGCCGTCCTTGACGATGCCGTCCTCGACCGTCCAGTTCTCGCGGCGCGAATGCTGGAAGTAGAGATCGCCGAAGTCCACGCCCGGCCCCAGCAGCGTGCCGAAGGCGCGGTCCAGGCCGGCGCTGTCGAGCCCGGCGGGCACGAGCAGGCGGGATTCGGCGAGCTGGAGCGGCGTGGTCATGCGGCGCGTGCCTCGTGGCGGGATGGAAAGGATCTGCGGGCGGACGGGCGCGCGTTCAAGGCGTGGCGGGCGCGGCGGGCGTGGCGGGCGCGGCGTCGCGGCTGGCGACTTCGACCTTCGGCTCCTTCCACGGGCCCGTCACGCGATACGACTTCGCTGCCAGCTGGCCCAGCGGTTTGCGCAGCACCGCATTCGCCGCGGCGCCGATCGCGGCGCCGACCGGCCCGCCGGCGATCGCGCCGACCGCGGTGAGCAGGTTGCCGGTGCGCGGCACGACCTCGATGGCCTGGTCGAAGGTCTGCGCGCGCAGGTCGGTGACGCCGCGGATGCGGATTTCGGCCGCCGGGCCGGCGATCGCCAGGTCGTCGGTGGACGCCTTGCCGCCGCCGACGCGCACCTCGCCGTGCATGCGGTCGAACGCGAAGCCCTTCTCGAAAAAGTCGCGGAAATCCAGGGTCAGGCGCCGCGGCAGCTGGGCGACGCCGAGCAGGCCGAGCACGCGGCCGGCGCCGGGCTCGAGTTCGACCAGGCGTCCGTCGGCGATGTCGAGCGTGAGCGTGCCGGCGGCGGCGGTGGCGGAAAAATCGCCGGGACTGCCGGGCCAGCGCGCGTCCAGCGCCGCACGGCCCTTGCCTTCGGCGAGCTGCCCGCCGTAGCCGATGCCGGCCAGCAGCGCACCGAAGTCCTGGCTGTCCACGGCGATCGCCAGGTGCGTGCGCGCGGCCGCGGCGCGGCCGAGCCATTCGCCGCTTGCGTCGATCCTCTGCTTCGGCGATTGCGCCTGCAGGCGCACGATGCGCAGGCCCGCGGCGACGGGCTGCGTGCGCAGCGATGCGGCGCCGAGGGCGGCATCGCCGACGTGCAGGTCCGCGATGTCGAAGGCCAGCGGAGGCACCGCGGCGGGATCGGTCGCGTCGTCGCCCGGCGCCTTGCGCGCATCCGCAGGCGGCGGTTCGGGCAGGCGCGCAGGCGCGTCG
>JANINR010000035.1 GCA_024508915.1 Lysobacteraceae bacterium
CGGCTCACGGCGCGCCCACCCGCAGCGCATACCGCCCCGCGAGCGGCAACGCGACCAGGAGCGGCGGCCACGCGCGGCCGTCGGCATCGCGCAGGCGCAGTTCGACCTGCAGCGGCATCGCGTCGCCTTCGTTCCATTCGGGCTGCCATGCCGACGGCGTGCCGTCCGCGCGCAATCCGCGGTAGCGCAGCGCGACCGAGCGCAATCCGTCGGCGAGCACCTCCGGCGCGAGGTCGCGCGCCGCGCGCGCGTCGCCGACCACCGCCCCGCCCTGCACCATGCGGAACGACACGACGAGCCGCTGCGTGCCGCCCGCGGCGCGCTCGATGTCGAAGCGGTGCAGGTACGGACCGCCGCGCCCGAGGTAGTCCGGCAGGTCGGCGACGAACTCGAAGTGCGTGCCGTCGCCGCGGAAGCGATAGGCGACGCCGCCGGAGTCGTCCATCGCGAACGGCACCGGGCGGGCCGCGGAGAGGCGCGCGCGCAGGAAGCCGGACACGGCGCGGATGCGCTCGTTGCGCTGCGACAGCGCCTCGCCGCGCTGCACCGTCGCGGTCGCGGCGCGCAGCGTCGCGAACGCGAGCGCAAGGCCGGCCGCCAGCAGCGCGGTGGCGAGCAGCACTTCGACGAGGGTGAAGCCGCGCGACTTCATGGGGCCGCCGCCGTCGCGGGATCGGGGCGTACCAGCCGCAGCGATTCCAGGTGCAGGCGCGTGCGCGGATCGTCGCCGGCGCCGGCGCGCGCAGCGTCGCCCCAGCGCACGTCGAGCGCCAGCCGCAGCAGGCGCGGCGCCGCGGGGTCGACGGGTTGCGGTGCCGCCACGCCGTCTTCCGGCGCCGGCTCGCGCCACGGCGCCATCTCGAGCGTCCAGTGATAGCGACCGTCCTCGAACGTCCCCTCGCTGCGGCCCGGGACCAGCGTTTCCGCGACGCCGGTATCGTCGAGCAGCGATTGCGCATGCAGGGCGGCGCGGCCGGCGTCGTCGGACCAGCGCACCTGCCGCGACGCATTGGACAGCGTGCCGAGCACGATCGCCAACGCGAGCGCGAGCACCGCGAAGGCGACGATCACCTCGATCAGGGTGAATCCGCGATTGCCTTGCCGGCTCATCGCGCCCGCGCCACCGCGACCTGCCCGGTCAGCCACGCGACGTCGACCTGCCACGCCGCCCCGCCCTGCTCCAGTCGCACGCGCCCGCCGGTCGCCGCGCCGTCCGGGAAGAACACCACCGCGCCCACGCCTTCCGCCGGCTGCGCCTCGCGCGCGCCGGTGAACGACACCGCGGCGTGCGGCGGCAGCTCGCCATGGCGACCCTTCGGCGCCCGCCACGCGTGCGCCGACGGATCGACCTCGAAACGCTGCGGTTCCCCGGTCGCGAGCGCCTGCGCGCGGGTGAAGCGCAGCTGGGCGGCGATCCCGTTGGCGGCCGAGCGCAACCGCAGGCCTTCCATGCCGCGGCCGATCGCACCCGCGCCGAGCAGCGTGGCGAGGGCGACGATCGCCAGCACCAGCACCAGTTCGAGCAGGGTGAAGCCGCGCGCGCGCACCGGCTACTGGTACTTCAGGTCCGCGTCCACGCTGTCGCCGCCGGCCTGCCCGTCCTTGCCGAGGCTGGCGAGGTCGAAAGGCTGCCCTTCGCCGGGCACGCGATAGACGTAGGGATGGTTCCAGGGATCCTTCAGCTCGGCCGGCTTCGCGTAAGGCCCGAGCCAGCCCGGCGCATTGCCCGCGTTGGCCACGAGCGCGTCCAGCGAGGGCGGCAGGCCGCCGGTGTCCATCTCGTACTGCTGGACCTTCTCGGCGAGCGTCTGCACCTGCGCCTTGGCGAGGTTGGCCTTGGCGCGGTCGCCGCCGCCGAGGATGCGGCTCGCGGCGAACGCGACGATGCCGCCGATCAGCACGACCACGAGGATGATCTCGATGAGGCTGAAGCCGCGCTGCGAACCGCGGGCGGGCACGGGACGGGGATGGCGGTTGCGCATGCGGGGAGTCCTTATCCGATGACGGTGGTGAGGTCGTAGATGGGAGTGAGCACGGCGAGGATCACCACGCCGACGATCGCCGCGAGCACCAGCGTGACCGCAGGGACCAGTGCGGCGAGCATGCGGTCCAGCGCGAGCGAGGTCTCGCGCTCGAACGCGTCGGCCGCCTTGAGCAGCATCGCGTCGAGCGCGCCGGACTCCTCGCCGACCTGGACCATCTGCAGCGCCAGCCGCGGGAAGCGCTTGCCGCGCCCGAGGGCGCCGGCGAGGCCGGCGCCGTTGCGCACCTGCTCGATCGCGGCGTCCACGTCCGCGGCGAGCGCCCGGTTGCCGAGCACGTTGCGGCCGATGCCCAGCGCCGCGAGCAGCGGCACGCCGTTGCGCAGCAGCGTGCCGAGCGTGCGCGCCAGGCGCGCGGTCTCCAGCTTCGCCACCAGCGCGCCCGCGAACCGGCGCTGCAACAGCCAAGCGTCGAACCGCGCGCGGAACGCCGCGTCGCGCAGCCTGCGGTCGAGCCACAGCGCGGCGAGCGCGGGCAACACCAGCAGCACGATCCACCAGTCGCGCACGAACATGCCCACGCCCAGCACGATGCGCGAGAACCAGGGCAGCGGCGCGTCGAGGCTGTCGTACATCGCCGCGAACTGCGGCACCACGAAGCCCAGCAGGAACAGCAGGCTCAGCGACACCATCGCCAGCAGGATGGCGGGATAGATCAGCGCGTTGACCACGCGCCCGCGCAGCGCGCGGCTGCGTTCCAGGTACTCGGCCAGCCGCGCGAGCGTTTCGTGCAGGCTGCCGCCGGCCTCGCCCGCGCGAACCATGTTCACGTACAGCCGGCCGAACGCACCGTGCTGCCGCTCCAGCGCCGCCGAGAGCGGGCTGCCGCCGCGCACCGCGTCGCGCACGTCGGCGACGATGCGCTTCGCGGCGTCGTCCTCGGGCAGCTCGAGCAGGATGGTCAGTGCGCGATCCAGCGGCTGGCCCGCGCCCAGCAGCGTGGACAACTGCTGGGTGAACTGGACCAGGCGTTCGCCGGCGAAGGGCTTCGGCTTGAGCAACGCGCGCCACGCCACGCGTGCGCCGCCGCCCTCCGGCGCCGGCCGGGTTTCCACCGGCAGGTGTCCCTGCTCCTGCAGGCGCCGCGCGACCTCGGCGCCGTCGGCGGCTTCCATCTGCCCGTCGAGCATCTCGCCGCGCGCGTCGAGCGCCTTGTAGCGGTACAGCGCCATCGCCTCAGGCGTCCTCGGTGACGCGGAGCACTTCCTCGATCGTCGTCTCGCCGGCGAGCGCCTTGGCGATGCCGTCCTCGTGCATCGTGCGCATGCCCGACGCGCGCGCGAGTTGCTCCAGCTCGCCCATGCCGGCGTGGCGCATCACCGCGCGGCGCAGCGCGTCGTCCATCACCAGGAATTCCATGATGGTGGTGCGCCCGAGGTAACCCGTCGGCGACAGCGCCGACGGCCGCGGGCGGTACAGGTGGACCGGGCCGGAAGGCTGGAAGCGGCGCAGGCCGAACTTTTCGATCTCCTCGGGCGAGGCCTCGTAGCGTTCGGCGTGGGTCCGCTCGAGCCGGCGCACCAGGCGCTGGGCGAGGATGCCGTTCACGGTGGACGTGAGCAGGTAGTCCTCCACGCCCATGTCGAGCAGGCGCGTGACCCCGCCGGCCGCGTTGTTGGTGTGCAGCGTCGACAGCACCAGGTGGCCGGTGAGCGCGGACTGGATCGCGATGCGCGCGGTCTCGAGGTCGCGCATTTCGCCGATCATGATGATGTCCGGGTCCTGGCGCACGATCGAGCGCAGCGCGCCGGCGAAGTCCAGCCCGATCTGCGGCTTCGCCTGCACCTGGTTGATGCCCTCGATCTGGTATTCGACCGGATCCTCGACGGTGATGATCTTGACGCCGGGCGTGTTGAGCTTCGAGAGCGCGGTGTACAGCGTCGTCGTCTTGCCCGAGCCGGTCGGGCCGGTGACCAGCAGGATGCCGTGCGGCTGGCGCAGCACCTGCTCGAAGCGCGGCAGCAGCGCATCGGTGAACCCGAGCCGGTGGAAATCGAGCACGACCGACTCGCGGTCGAGCAGGCGCATGACCACCGATTCGCCGTGCGCAGTCGGCATGGTCGAGACGCGCAGGTCGAGTTCGCGGCCCTGCACGCGCTGCATGATGCGGCCGTCCTGCGGCAGGCGGCGCTCGGCGATGTTGAGGCGCGCCATGATCTTGATGCGCGAGATGATCGCCGCGGTCAGGTTCTGCGGCGGCGCCTCGCCTTCCTCGAGCACGCCGTCGATGCGGTAGCGCACCTTCAGGCGGTTCTCGAAGGGCTCGATGTGGATGTCCGACGCGCGCAGTTCGACCGCGCGCTGGATCACCAGGTTCACCAGCCGGATCACCGGCGCCTCCGACGCGAGGTCGCGCAGGTGCTCGACGTCCTCGACGCCGCCTGCGTCCTCGCCCTCGCTGCCGTCGAGCAGCGCGCCCATCGCGCTGCGGCCCTGGCCGTGCCAGCGCTCGATCAGGTCGTCGATCTCCGAGCGCAGCGCCACCGCCGCGCGCACCTCGCGGCCTTCGGCCAGGCGCACGGCATCGAGGATGTACGGATCCTGCGGATCGGCGAGCAGCACCTCGACGTGCGCGTCGCCTTCGCCCACCGGCACGACGTGGAACTGCTGCATGAATCGCAATCCCAGCTGCGCCCCTTCCGGCGGCAGGTCGGGCACGTCGCGGGCGCTGCGCAGCGGCAGCCCGAGCACGGCGGCGCAGGCCTCGGCGTGGTCGCGCTCGGACAGCAGCCCGAGCCGGCCGAGCAGCACGAGCAGGCTGCCGCCGGCCTCTTCGTGGACACGACGGACGCGGGCGAGATCCGCGTCCTTCAGGCGGCCGCGCTCGAGCAGCGCGGCGACGATGCGTTCGTCGGCCTCCGCGCCTTCGGGCGCGGCGATCCTGCCTTCGTTGGCGACTGCGTCCATCCTGCCCTCCGCCGGACCCCTGAATCTATCAGGTCGCCCGCGGGCCCGCCGCGTCCCCGAACCATGGAACCGCATTCACGCTGCTGCCGTGATCGGCCGCCGCGGAGTGCGCACGCCGCCTTGCTTCGGGCGAGGGTCGCCGCGGAGCGCGCACGCGCCGCCTTGCTTCGGGCGAGGGTCGCCGCGGAGTGCGCGGGGACTTTCGGGGGCGTCGGCGACATGGATGTCGCCGAAGAGGCTCCATGGATGGATTCACGCCGTCCCCCGAAAGTCCCCGCACGCTTCCGCCGCCCAGCCCCGAAGCGCACGAGCGCCACCGCACGCTTCCGCCGCCCAGCCCCGAAGGCAATGACCGCCACGTCAGCCGATGGCGGCCCGGACGTTTCGGAACATGCGCAGCCAGGGGGACTCGTCGGGCCAGCCCGCCGGCGCCCAGCTCATGTTGAGCGAGCGCGGGGTGCGTTCCGGGTGCGGCATCAGGATGGTCGAACGCCCGTCGTCGCTGGCCAGGCCGGCGACGGCGCCGGTCGAACCGTTGGGATTCGCCGGATACGCATCGGCCGCGCCGCCGTCGCCGCGCACGTAGCGCAGCGCCACCCGCGCCGCCGCCGCGTCGACCGCGTTCGCGAACTCCGCGCGGCCCTCGCCGTGGGCGATCGAGACCGGGATCAGCGACCCCGCCATGCCGCGCAGGAACAGCGAAGGCGATTCCACCACCTCGAGCATGCCGAAGCGCGCCTCGAACTGCTCGCTGCGGTTGCGCAGGAAGCGCGGCCAGTGCCCGGTGCCGGGGATGATGTCGCGCAGCTGGCTGAGCATCTGGCAGCCGTTGCAAACGCCCAGCGAGAAGGTCTCGCCGCGCGCGAAGAAGGCCGCGAACATGTCGCGCAGCTCCGGGCGTTCCAGGATGCTGGTCGCCCAGCCGCGCCCGGCGCCGAGCACGTCGCCGTAGCTGAACCCGCCGCAGGCCGCGAAGCCGGCGAAGCCGTCGAGCCGCGCGCGTCCGGCGACCAGGTCGCTCATGTGCACGTCGTAGGCGGCGAAACCGGCCCGCTCGAACGCCGACGCCATTTCGACCTGACCGTTGACGCCCTGCTCGCGCAGGATCGCGACCTTCGGCCGCGCGCCGCTGGCGATGTACGGCGCGGCGATGTCGTCGGCCGGATCGAACGCCAGCTTCGGCCGCAGCCCCGGCGCGTCGAAGCGCATCGCCGCGGCGCGCTCCTCGTCGGCGCACTCGGGGTTGTCGCGCAGGCGCTGCATCGCGTGCGTCACCGACCACCACGCGCCGAACAGGTCCTCCCACGCCCACTCGGCGAGCGTGTCGCCGTCGTCGAGCACGCGCAGCTTCGGCGCGGTGGTGGGACGCGCGATGCGCTGTGCGCAATCGACGAGCCCGTGCCGCGCGACGAGGTCGGCGAAAGCGGCGCGGTCCTCGCACGCGATCTGCACGACCGCGCCGAGCTCCTCGTTGAACAGCGTGCGGAACACGTCCTCGATGCGGTCCGCGCCCCAGCCGTCGAGCACGATGTCCATGCCGAGGTGCGAACAGAACGCCATCTCGGCGAGCGCGGCGAACGCGCCGCCGTCGGACCGGTCGTGGTACGCGAGCAGCAGGCCGTCGGCGCGCGCGGCGCCGATGAGGTCGAAGAACGCGCGCAGACGCCGCGGATCCTCGAGGTCGGGCACGCCCGCGCCGGCGCCTTCGCCGCGGAATGCCGGCAGCGCGCCGGGCCCGCCGGCCTGCGGATGGCATTGCACGAGGATCGATCCGCCGAGGCGCTGCCGGCCGGCGCCGAGGCCGATCAGCCAGAGTTCCGTCTCGCCTTCGCGCGACAGCAGCGGCGTCAACTGCGCACGCACGTCGGCGACGGGCGCGAACGCCGTCACGACCAGCGAGACCGGGGACACCGATTTCTCCGCCGCGCCTTCGGCATCCTTCCATTGCGCCTGCATCGACAGCGAGTCCTTGCCGACCGGAATGCTCAGGTCCAGCGCCGGGCACAGCTCCATCGCCACCGCGCGGACCGCGTCGAACAGGCGCGCGTCCTCGCCATCGTGGCCCGCGGCCGCCATCCAGTTCGCGGACAGCTTGATCGTCTCGAGCGAATCCACCGGCGCCGCGCACAGGTTCGTCACCGCCTCGCCGACCGCCATGCGCGCGGCCGCGACGGGGTCGAGCAGGGCCAGCGGCGTGCGCTCGCCGATCGCCATCGCTTCGCCGGCGACGCCGTCGTAACCGGACAGCGTGATCGCGCAATCGGCCACCGGGACCTGCCACGGGCCGACCATCTGGTCGCGGGCGGTCAGGCCGCCGACGCTGCGGTCGCCGATGGTGACGAGGAACGACTTCGCCGCCACCGTCGGGTGCGCGAGCACGCGCAACCCCGCCTCGCGCAGGTCCAGCGCGCCGGTGTCGAGCGCGGGCCAGCGCGCGACGGACGGGCGCGCGGTGTCGCGGTGCATCTTCGGCGGCTTGCCGAAGAGCACGTCCATGGGCAGGTCGATCGGGTGCGGATCCGCGCCCGGCGCGTCGAGGTACCCGACGACGAGGCGCTCTTCCCGCGTCGCGGTGCCGACGACGGCGAAGGGGCAGCGCTCGCGCAGGCAGATCGCCGCGAACTCGGCGACGCGGTCCTGCGGCAGGCCGAGCACGTAGCGCTCCTGCGATTCGTTGCACCACAGTTGCAGCGGCGACAACGAGGGATCGTCGGTCGGCACCTTGCCGAGGTCGATCGTGCCGCCGACGCCGGAGTCGTGCAGGAGCTCGGGAATCGCATTCGACAGGCCGCCGGCGCCGACGTCGTGGATCGACAGGATCGGATTGCGATCGGCGAGCGCCACGCAGCGGTCGATGACTTCCTGGCAGCGGCGCTCCATTTCCGGGTTGTCGCGCTGCACGCTGGCGAAATCGAGGTCCTCGGCGCTCTCGCCGGAGGCGACCGAGCTCGCCGCGCCGCCGCCGAGGCCGATCAGCATCGCCGGGCCGCCGAGCACGACCACCGCGTCGCCCGGCGACAGCGGGCGCTTGGCGACCATCGCGCGGTCGACCGCGCCGAGGCCGCCGGCCAGCATGATCGGCTTGTCGTAGGCGCGGGCCAGGCCGTCGGCCTCGCGCAGCTCGAACGAGCGGAAATAGCCGAGCAGGTTCGGGCGCCCGAATTCGTTGTTGAACGCGGCGCCGCCGATCGGCCCGTCGAGCATGATGTCGAGCGCGGGCGCCATGCGCGGGTTGAGCGCGCGCGGCCGGCCCACCCCCGGGTCCTCCCAGGGCTGCGGCAGGGTCGGGATGCGCAGGTGCGAGACGCTGAAACCGGTCAGGCCGGCCTTGGGCTTGCCGCCGCGCCCGGTCGCGCCCTCGTCGCGGATCTCGCCGCCGGCGCCGGTCGACGCGCCGGGGAACGGCGCGATCGCGGTCGGATGGTTGTGGGTTTCGACCTTGATGCAGAAGGCGCTGTCCGCCGCGGCCTCCGCGCGGTACTCGCCGGTCTGCGGATCGGGCCGGTAGCGGCGCGCGCGATGCCCCGCGACCACCGCCGCGTTGTCGCTGTACGCCGACAGCGTGTGTTCGGGCGTGGTGGCGTGCGTGTGCCGGATCATGCCGAACAGCGAGACCGGCCTGCCGCCGCTACCCGCCTGGTCGACGCCGTCGATGGTCCAGCTCGCGTTGAAGATCTTGTGCCGGCAGTGCTCCGAGTTCGCCTGCGCGAACATCATCAGTTCGACGTCGCTCGGGTCGCGCCCGAGTTCGGAGTAGCGCGCGCGCAGGTACTCGATCTCGTCGTCGGCGAGCGCGAGGCCGAGGCGCGCGTTCGCCGCCTCGAGCGCGGCGAGCGGGACGCGCTCCAGCGCGCCGCGCGGCGGCGTGCCGAACAGCGCGGCGCCATCCTCGCGGGCGGCGACGAGCGACTGGGTCATCGGGTCGTGCAGCAGTTTCGCGACGGCGGCGCGTTGCGCCGCGTCGTCCGGCCAGCCGGCGAGGTCGATCCGGGTGCCGCGCTCCACGCGCTTCACCGGTAGTCGCGCCCCGTGCAGCAGTTCGGTCGCCTTGCTCGCCCACGGCGAGATCGTGCCCAGGCGGGGAAGGACGAAACGGGAGGTCGCACCGGGCGCCGCCGGCTGGAAGTCCGGCGCGGCCTGGAGGATGCGCTGCAGCGCGGCGGGGTCGGGGACGGCGCCGGCTTCAGGCTCGATCCAGTAGGCGTGCCACGCCCCGAGGACGCGCAAACCGGGAGCGACGGCCTGGAGCCTGGCTTGCAGCCGCTCGCGGCGGAACGGCGACAGGGCCGGGAGGCCCTCGAGGACGATCGGGGTCATGTCCAGCGGGTGGTCCGTTGGGAACCGGGTGGGCCGTCCGGGACGGGGCCCGTTATTGTAGCCCGACCGCCCCGCTCACCGTCGGCTGCCGGCCTTTCGCCAGGGCGTCCAGGGCGGCCTTGAGCTCCTGCGGGGGCACGTAGCCGCCCAGCTGGGTGCCGTCGGGGGCCAGGATCATGGGGGTCCCGGTCAGGCCGGCGCGCCGGCCGAGTTCGTACTCCAGCGTCACCGGGTTGGTGCAGGCGCGATAGGGCACATTGCGGCCGTTCTTGGCGTCGGTGAGGGCCTTGCCGCGGTCCGCGGCGCACCACACCGCCACCATCTTGCGGAAGTCGGCGCTGCCCAGGCCCATGCGCGGGAACGCGAGGTACTGCACGGCGATGCCGAGACGGTTGTACTCGGCGATCTGCGAATGGAACTTGCGGCAGTAGCCGCATTCCACGTCCGTGAACACCGTCACCGTGTATTTCGGATCCTTCGGCGCGAAGACGATGCGGTCGGCGACGGGCACCGACGCCACCAGCTTCCTGCGCAGCTGCTTCAGCGCGCCCTCGCCCATGTCACGGCGGCCCTGCACGTCGTACAGCGTGCCCTGCATGAGGTACTTGCCGTCGTCGCTGACGTAGATGACCTGGCCGCCGACGATCGCCTGCTGGAAGCCGGGGATCGGCGCCGGGGAGATGCTTTCGATCTCGACCGCCGGGTCGATCGAGCGGAGGGCGTCGCGCGTCCGGGCGGCGGCGCTGCCCGGCGCGACGGCGGGGCC
>JANINR010000036.1 GCA_024508915.1 Lysobacteraceae bacterium
CGACGACCGAGGAGCCGCCGCCCGCGCCGCCGCGCTGGCCCGCCTGGGCCGCGGCCGCGCCGGGCGCCGCGTCGTCCTCGTTGGCGGGCTTGTAGCGCAGTGCCGCGTTCGCGACCTTGAGCACGTCGCTGCGCTTGCTGACCTCGATCTCCGCGTTGACGGTGAGGCCGGGCAACAGCGTGCCGTCGGCGTTGTCCACGGTCACGACGACCGGGTACGTCACCACGTTGCTCGTGGTCGTCGCCGACAGGCGCACCTGCTCGACGACGCCGCGGAACTGGCGGTTCGGGAACGCGTCGGCGGTGAACGTCACCGCCTGGCCGGCGCGCACCTGGCCGATGTCCGACTCGTCGACCGCGAGCTCGATCTTCATCTTCGACAGGTCTTCGGCGATGGTGAACAGCTCCGGCGCCTGCAGGCTGGCCGCGACGGTCTGGCCGGGCTCGATGCTGCGCGTCAGGATCACGCCGTCGACCGGCGAGCGGATCACGGTGCGGTCCAGGTTGACGCGCGTGGTCTGGGTGGACGCCGTCTGCTGGCGGATCTGCGCCTGCGCCGCGTTCACCTGCGCCTGCGCCTGGTCGAGCGCGGCGCGCGCCAGGTCGACGTCGCTCTTCGCGACCAGCTGCTGCCCGCCGAGCGCAGCCTTGCGCTGGTAATCGACGGAAGCGTTGCGCAGCGTGGCCTGCGCCTGCCGCAACTGCGCCTGCGCGCTGGCGATCTGCGCGTTGCCCTGCTGGATCTGGGCCTCGTAGGTGCTGGGATCGATCTTCGCGATCACCTGCCCCTTCGCGACCTTGTCGTTGAAGTCGACCAGCACGTCGGTGACCTGGCCGGACACCTGGCTGCCGACGGTGACGGTGGAAATCGCGCTCAGCGTGCCGGTGGCCGAGATCGCCACGCGGATGTCGCCGCGCTCGACCGTGGTGGTCCGGTAGCCGCCCGCATCGTCGGCCTTGCGGTGCATCCACCACCAGCCGGCCAGGAGGAGGACGAGGCAGGCGGCGGCGATGGCGGCGGCGCGGCGCAGGCCGGGCTTGCCGGCAGCGGGTCGGCGGGTGGACATGCGGGGGATCCGTTCGATTGGCAGGGAGTCGCCAAGCCTAACGCGCGTGGCGGCAAGGCGTTGACCTTCGCGTCAGTCGCGCGCGCCGAAGCGGATCGTGGCGACGGTGCCCCGCCCCGGCTGGCTGTCCAGGACCACCGGCCAGCCGAAGCGGTCGCCGAGGCGACGCACGATGGACAGGCCCATGCCCTTGCCGGTCAGCCGGTCGGGCTCGGCGCGGTAGAACGGATCGAAGGCGCGTTGCACTGCGTCCGCGGACATGCCGATGCCGGTGTCGGCGACCACGATCCGGTCGGCCTCGATCCGCACCTCCACCCGGCCGCGCTCGGTGAACGTACAGGCGTTGGACAGGAGGTTCCGCACCATGACGGCCAGCACGCGCGGCGCGGCGTGGAGCACCGGCGACGCGAGTTCGGTCACCACCAGCTCCACGGGCTTGTCGCCCAGCAGCGCGCGGGCCGCGGCCGCCTCCTCGGCCACGATGTCGCGCACCGCGAAGTCCTCGCGCTGCGGCTCGACGTCGCCCTCGCGGGCGAGGATCAGGAAGGCGTCGATCACCGATTCCATGTCGCGCCCGGCGCCCTGGATGCGCGCCAGCGAGCGCCGCGCGCGCTCGGGGAGGTCGGCGTCGCCGGCGAGCAGGTCGCTGGCCACGCGGATGACGGTGAGCGGCGTGCGCAGCTCGTGGCTGGCGTCGCGGGTGAAGTCGCGCTCGCGGCGGACGAAGGCGCGCATGCGCTCGGCCATCCGTTGCAGCGCGCCGGCGAGCTGCCGGGCCTCGGGCCCGGCCTCGGTGGGAAGGCGGTCCGGCCCGAGCATGGTCGGGTCCGGTTCCATCGGATCCCAGTCCCGCACCGAGCACGCGATGAAATCCAGCGGGGCGACGATGCGGCGGGCGTTTCGGTAGGTGAACAACGCGCTGGCCATCAGCGCAAGCAGGGCGAGCACGAGCGGCGCCGCCACCATCTTCACCGAGCGCAGGTTCATCTCGGTGCGGGGGTAGGCGAGCACGAGGCGCGTGTCCCCGCGTTCGTCCACCATGACGACCAGGTCGCGCAGCGCGTGCATGCCCGGGCCCAGGCCGCGCAACCCCTGCGGCAGCACCGACTCATCGCCGGCCGTCACCGCGTAGCCGCGCAGGCGCGACTCGTCGGGGGGTTCATGCGCCGGATCGGCGGCGCGCTGCTGCCAGAAGTAGTCGACCTCCTCCTGCATCGCGTGCTCGGCGATTTCCTGCCGCGCGACGATGACGGAGACCCAGGTCCCGGCCACGATGACCAGGCTGGCGATCGCCACCTGGACCATGAACGCGTACCGCAACCTGCGAGGCAGTCCCTCCGGCATCCCCTCCCCCTGTGTCCCCCGGCTCAGGCCGGGGGCTGTTCGATGTCGGCGATACGATAGCCCGCGCTCTGCACCGTGTGCAGCAGCGGCTTGTCGTAAGGCTTGTCGATGGTCTTGCGCAGGTTGTAGAGGTGGCTGCGCAGGGTGTCGGAATCCGGCAGGCCGTTGCCCCAGATCTCGCGCTCGATCTCCTGGCGGCTGACCACGCGGGGCGACTCGCGCATCAGGATGGTCAGCAGCTTCAGGCCGATCGGCGAGAGCTGCAGCTCGACGCCGCCGCGGGTCGCGCGCAGGCTGGCGGGGTCGAGGACCAGGTCGGCGACCTTCAGCACCTCGGAACCGACCTGTCGGCGCTCGCGGCGGATCAGCGCGCGCAGGCGCGCCTCGAGCTCCTGGATCGCGAACGGCTTGGTGAGGTAGTCGTCGGCGCCGACGGACAGGCCGGTGAGCTTCTCGTCGAGCGTGTCGCGCGCGGTCAGCATCAGCACCGGCGTCGACTTGCGCGCTTCCTCGCGCAGGCGCTTGCAGACTTCCACGCCGTCCAGGCGCGGCAGCATGAGGTCGAGCACGACCACGTCGTAGCTGTTCTCCGAGGCCAGGCGATAGCCGTCCAGGCCGTCGGCGGCGTAGTCGACCTCGAATCCCCGGCCCTCGAGGTATTCGCCGACCATCTCGGAAATGTTGCGGTTGTCCTCGACGATGAGGACGAGGCCAGCGGGGTCTTGGGCGGCACGTGTCATGGGATGGCTCCTTGAGGGGCTTCAGCTTTGTGAAACGGTGCCGGTTCGGGGGTGGAATCCGCGTGAAGGCGCTAGGCTGGGCCCCTCCCGCCCTCCCTTTCCGGCCCGACCCATGCCCGCCGCCCTCGCCGACCGCTTCCTGCCCGTCCTGCTGCTGCTGGGCTCGAACATCTTCATGACCTTCGCCTGGTACGGGCACCTGAAGTACCGCTCGGCGCCGCTGGTGCTCGCGATCCTCGCCAGCTGGGGCATCGCGTTCTTCGAGTACACGCTGCAGGTGCCGGCCAACCGCCTCGGCAGCGCGGTGTACAGCGCTCCGCAGCTCAAGGGCATGCAGGAGGTGATCACGCTCGTCGTGTTCGCCGCGTTCTCCGCGTGGTACCTCGGGCAGCCGCTGAAGTGGAACCACTGGGCGGGCTTCGCGCTGATCGCGGTCGCCGCGTGGCTGATCTTCCTGGAGTGAGCGGATCGCGCGGGCCGCGTCACAGGCGCACGCGCCCGCGCAGGATGTCGGCGAACATCACCCAGTCGCCGGCGAACGAATAGAACGGATGGCGGAAGGTCGCGGGGCGGTTCTTCTCGAAGAAGAAATGCCCGATCCACGCGAAGCCGTAGCCGCAGGCCAGCGCGGCGAACAGCCATGCGCCGTCGCGCGTCGCGATCGCCGCGGCGAGCAGCCCCAGCACCCCGCAGCTGCCGAGGAAGTGCAGGCGCCGCGACGTGCGGTTGGCGTGCTCTGAGAGGTAGAACGGATAGAACTCGCGGAAGCTGGCGAAACGGCGCATGCGATGCCTCCGTGGCGCCGGGCGCCGGTCAGGCGCGTTCGGCGATCTTGGCCCGCACCCAGTATGCCTCCTGCGCGTCCAGCGGGAGGTCCTTCAGCGCCACGCCCTCGGCCGCCGCCAGGGCCTCCATCGCCCGGAAGCGCCGCTCGAACTTGGCGTTGGCGCGGCGCAGCGCGGTTCCCGGGTCGACCTTGGCATGGCGGGCCAGGTTGGCGCAGACGAACAGCAGGTCGCCGATCTCGTCTTCCAGCCGGTCCTGCGCGGCGGGGTCCTGCGGCGCGGCCGCGACCGCGGCGAACTCGGCGCGCGCCTCCTCGATCTCCTCGTGCAGCTTCGCGACCACCGGTTCCGGGCCGGGCCAGTCGAAGCCGACGGTGGCGGCGCGCTTCTGCAGCTTGATCGCACGCTGCCACTCCGGCAGCCCGCGCGCGATGCCGGCGAGCGCCGACGCGTCGCCGCCGCCCGCGGCCTCGCGCTCGGCGCGCTTGAGCGCTTCCCACTCGCGCAGCTGGGCCTCGGCGTCGGCTTCGCGCCCGGCGTTGCCGAATACGTGCGGATGGCGGCGCAGCATCTTGTCGCAGATGGCGGCGACCACGCCGGCGAAGTCGAAGGCGCCCTGCTCTTCCGCCATGCGCGCATGGAACACCACCTGCAGCAGCAGGTCGCCGAGCTCGTCGCGCAGGTCGTCCATGTCGCCGCGGTCGATCGCGTCGGCGACCTCGTAGGCTTCCTCGATCGTGTACGGCGCGATCGTCGCGAACGTCTGCTCGATGTCCCACGGGCAGCCGCGCTCCCGGTCGCGCAGCCGCGCCATGATCCCGAGCAATTCGCCGATCCCGCCGTGTCCTTCCTTCATGGAGACTCCGAAAGAGCTCTTGCCACAGAAAAAAAGCCGCTTTTCATCCTTTGAAATCTGTGTGATCTGTGGCAAAGGCGAGCCAGTCGCGCCAGGGAAGCGCGGGGTCGCCGAGGGCGATGAAGTCGCCGTTGAGGATGGTGTCGCGCTGGTTGTAGCGCAGCGGGCGGCCGCGCGGGTCGAGCACGGCGCCTCCGGCCGCCTCCAGCACGCACTGCCCCGCGGCGGTGTCCCATTCGCTGGTCGGGCCGAAACGCGGATAGACGTCCATCGTGCCTTCTGCGAGGCGGCAGAACTTGAGCGAGGAACCGACGCCGACGGTCTCGACCTCGCCCATGCGCGCCAGCACCGATGCGGTGCGCGGATCGCGGTGGGAGCGGCTGGCCGCCACGCGCAGCGGCGCGGTCGCCGGTGCGCGCGCGCGCACCGGAAGGTCGCGGCCGGCTTCGCGCCGGAATGCGCCGCGGCCGCGCTGCCCGTGCCAGAGCGCGCCGGTCACCGGGGCCTGGACGACGCCGAGCACTGCCTCGCCGTCGTCGATCAGCGCGATGTTGACGGTGAACTCGCCGTTGCGCTTGACGAACTCGCGCGTGCCGTCGAGCGGATCGACCAGCCACATGCGCGGCCATTGCCGGCGCAGCAGCGCGGGAACCTCCTGCGCCGATTCCTCCGAGAGCACCGGGATATCCGGGGCCAGCCGCTCCAGGCCGTCGACGATGCAGCGGTGCGAGGCGAGGTCGGCCGCCGTCAGCGGCGAGTCGTCCTCCTTGCGCGCGACGTCGAACTCGCCTTCGTACACGCGCAGGATCTCCGCGGCGGCCTCCTGCGCGAGCGCGACGATGCCCTCGCGCAGGCGATCCAGTTCCGCCGCCGCCAGCTCAGCGGCCATGCCGCAGCCACTCCCGCGCCATGAACAGCGCCGCGACGGCACGGCCTTCGGAGAACTCCTCGCGCAGCACCAGTTCGTGCAGCGCATCCAGCCTCCACGGCACGACCTCGAGTTCCTCGGGTTCGTCGCCGGCCAGGCGCTGCGGATACAGGTCGCGCGCCAGCACCACGTCCGCCTCCTGGCTCATGTAGCGCGGGGAAAGGGACAGCCGCCGCAGCACCTGGAGGTCGCGCGCGGCATAGCCGGCCTCTTCCTGCAGTTCCCGGTTGGCGGCCTGCAGCGGCGTTTCGCCCGGATCGATGCGGCCCGAGACGAGGCCCAGTTCGTAGCGGTGCAGGCCGGCGGCGTACTCGCGCACCAGCAGCACGGTGTCCTCGTCCAGCAACGGCACGACATAGACGGCGCCATGGCCGCGGCCGTGCAGCCGCCGGAACAGTCGCCGCTCGCCGTTGGCGAATTCCAGGTCGAGGTGCTCGACGCGATACGGGCCGCCTGCGTCGTCGGCGGTGATCCCGTGGATCGTGGGCAGGCGCCGGTCGCTCACCGCGTGCCCGCCGCGGGAAGAGCCGGCTTCAAAAGAGCCATAATGAGCGGATGGCGGACGATGCGGCCCATCCCCACATGATAAGCGCTGGCGGCGCCGACCGCTGGCGCGAGCGCGACCTCGCGGTGCTCTGGCACCCCTGCACGCAGATGCGCGAGCACGTCTCGGCGACGTTCGCCGGCGACGCCGGGCCGACCCTGCCGCTGGTGCCGATCGCGCGCGGCGAAGGCGCCTGGCTGGTCGGACAGGACGGCCGCCGCTACCTCGACGCGGTGTCCAGCTGGTGGACCAACCTGTTCGGCCATGCCGAGCCGCGCATCGGCGCCGCGATCGCCGCGCAGGCCGGCAGGCTGGAACAGGTGATCCTCGCCGGCTTCTCGCACGAACCGGCGGTGGCGCTGGCCGAGCGCCTGCTCGCCATCGCGCCCCGCGAAGCCGGGCGCGCTCCGCTCGCCAAGGTGTTCTACGCCGACAACGGCTCCGCCGGCGTGGAAGTCGCGCTGAAGATGGCCTTCCACTGGTTCCGCAACCGCGGCGACCTGCGGCGCACGAAGTTCGTGGCCCTCGCCAACGGCTACCACGGCGAGACCCTCGGCGCGCTCGCGGTCGGCGACGTGCCGCTGTACCGAAGGGTGTACGCGCCGCTGCTGGCGGAATGCCTGTTCGCGCCGAGCCCGGACGCGTACGAGGCCGTGCCCGGCGAATCGCCCGAGGCCTGCGCGCGACGCGCTGCCGGCGCGCTCGGCGAGCTGCTCGAGCGCCATGCCGGCGAAGTCTGCGCCTTCATCCTCGAACCACTGGTGCAGTGCGCCGGCGGCATGCGCATGCACCATCCGCTGTACCTGCGCCTGGCGCGCGACCTGTGCGATCGCCATGGGGTGATGCTGATCGCGGACGAGATCGCGGTCGGCTTCGGGCGTACCGGCACGCTGTTCGCCTGCGAGCAGGCGCCCGCAGCACGCGAAGGCGACGCGCCCGGCATCCAGCCCGACCTGCTGTGCCTGTCGAAGGGGCTCACCGGCGGCTTCCTGCCGCTGGCCGCGGTGCTCGCGACGCAGTCGATCTACGACGGCTTCCTCGACGATTCGCGCGAGCGCGCGTTCCTGCACTCGCACAGCTACACCGGCAATCCGCTCGCCTGCGCGGCGGCGCTGGCGTCGCTGGGCATCCTGGAGTCGGACCGCGTGGTCGAGCGCAACCGCGCGACGGCCACGCGCATGGCCGCGCTCGCCGCGCCGCTGGCCGCGCTTCCGCACGTGGCCGACGTGCGCCAGGCCGGCATGATCGTCGCCTTCGAACTGGCGCGCGACTGCCGCCGCGACGCGCCGTTCGATCCATCGCTGCGCGTCGGCCTGCGCGCCTACCGGGCCGCGCTGGAACGCGGCGTGGTGCTGCGGCCGCTCGGCGACATCCTGTACTGGATGCCGCCCTACTGCGTCGACGACGCGCAGCTCGAACTCCTTGCGCGCACGACCGCCGAAGCGATCGCGGAGGCGACCGCGTGCGCCTGACGCGCGTGCCGGTGGACGTGCCGTTGACGCCAGGCGCGCGCGTGTCCCTGCCGGACGAGGCGGCGGCGCACCTGCAGCGCGTGCTGCGCCTGCAGGCCGGCGACGCCTGCGTGCTGTTCAACGGCGACGGCAACGACTACGAGGCGCGGCTGGTCGCCCCCGGCAAGCGCGGCCAGGAAGCCGAGGTCGTGGCGGTGCGGCCGGCGGCCGGCACGGAGTCGCCGCTGCGCATCGTGCTGCTGCAGGGCATCGCCCGCGGCGAGAAGATGGACTGGATCCTGCAGAAGGCGACCGAGCTCGGCGTGGCCGGCGTCGTGCCGGTGTCGAGCGAGCGCAGCGAGGTGCGCCTCGACGCGGCGCGCGCGGCCAAGCGGCTCGCGCACTGGCGCGGCATCGTCGCCTCCGCGTGCGGGCAGAGCGGGCGCGGCGTGCTGCCGCCGGTGGCGGCGCCCGTCGCGCTTGCGGAGGCGCTGGCCGACCGCCCGCCCGGCGGCGGCGCGCTGCCGTCGGCGCGCTACCTGCTCGATCCGGAAGCGGAGGCCTCGATCGCGTCGATGCCCGCACCGGGCGGCGCGTGCGTGCTTGCGGTCGGGCCGGAGGGCGGCTGGTCGCCGCGCGATCGCGTCCAGCTGGAAGGCGCCGGCTTCCTCGGCCTGCGGCTCGGGCCGCGCATCCTGCGCACTGAAACCGCGGGCATCGCCGCGATCGCGGCGCTGCAGGCGAGGTTCGGCGACCTCGGCTAGGCCGCCTGGCCGAGGCTTTCGCCGATCATCCGCTCTACCATTTCGAGGTCCGGCACGAGCGCGTCGTCCTGGTTGAGCGTGACCCGCGCCTGCACGCCGTTGGGCAGCAGGGAACGTTCCGTTTCCTCGGTGACCAGCGCCGCTTCCGACACCGTCACCAGGCGCGGGAAGCCCTGCGTCAGCACCGCGAAGAACGGCGCCTTGGGGTCGCCGCCCAGCGCCTTCAGCACGATCACCTTGCTGCCGAGGCCGCCCTTCTCGTCGGCGATGCCGGCGAGGCGCGAGAACGCGACCAGCGGCAGCTGCCAGCCGCGCCAGCGGATGCGGCCCAGCAGCCAGTCGGGTGCGTCGGCGACGGGCTCCGGGTCGGCGAAGGAGAGCACCTCGGCGATCGTCGCGTTCGGCAGCAGCAGGCGCGCGCCGGCGACCTGGATGAGCACGCCGCGGATGTCGGCCTGGACGGTCTTGTTCATGGCTCAGTCCTTCAGGGATAGCCAGCGCGTGGCCAGGCGCTGCGCGAGTTCGGCCGCCGCGCGAGATTCGCCGCCGGCCGCCACCAGCGCCGCCGCGGCGGCGCCATCGAAGCTGTCCTCGGGCGACTGGCCCACGACGAGCGCACCCGCGGCGGCGGCTTCCATCGCCTCGGGGACGATCGCGGGGTCGCTGCCGCTCAGCACCAGCACCGCGCTGTCGCCGGGCGGGAAGCCCGCGAGCAGCGGCGCCTGCGCATCGGCCGGCACGAACGACGCGGCACCGTCGCCGGGCGCGGTCGTGAGGCCGTCGGGGAGGATGTAGACGTGCCCGTCGACGAGCTGGCGTCCCTCCTCCGCGAGCTCGACCGGCAGCGCGGTCGCGCGCTGCATCTGCCGCACCAGGCGATCGTGGCGTCCGCCGTCGAGGCGCTGGCGCACGATGATCGGGCGCGAGAAGCCGCCGGGCAGGCTGCCGAGGAACTGCCGCACCGCGTCCGGGCCGCCGATGCCGGCGAACACCACGACGCCGCCGCGCGCCGCGCCTTCCGCCGCGGGCCGCGCAGTGCGCTTGCGCTCGACGACGGGATCGACGTCCACGAGCGACATCTCGTCCGCGCTGAAGCGCACGGGCGCGGCCGTCGGTGCGGCCGGGGCGGGCGCAGGCACGTCGGGCGCCAGTTCCAGCGTGGATGACGCGTCGATCGCGGGCGGTGCATCCCACTCGAGCACCGTCGGTTCGTCCGGCTCCGGTTCGGTCAGGTCCGCCTCGAGCGCGATCGGTGCGTGCGTCGGCGCGTCGGATGCTTCCGCCTCCGGCACCGCGACGTCCATCGGTTCCATGCCCATCGCCGCCATGATCTCGGGCGTGAAGCCGCCGAAATCGATGCCGGCCCCCGCGTTCGCCAGCGCGTCCTCGTGCGCCGGCTCGACGCCGAGATGCACGGAGTCCGCGTCGAACGCTGCGTCGAATGCATCCGGCGCGGCCGGCGCGACCTGCGGCGGCGGCGGCGGCGCAGGCTGCGGTTCCGGCGCACGC
>JANINR010000037.1 GCA_024508915.1 Lysobacteraceae bacterium
CGCCGGTGCAGCAGGCCCCGGTGCAGCAGGCGGCCGCCGCGCCGCCGCCGGCGCCCGCGGCGCCGCGCGTGTCCAACGAGCTGCGCCCGATCAGCACGCCCGCGCCGCAGTATCCGCGCCAGGCGGCGCGCCTGCGCCGCGCCGGTTCGGTCGAGGTGGAGTTCACCGTCGGCACCGACGGCACGGTGACGTCCTCGCGCGTCGTCAACGCGTCGCCGCCGCGCCTGTTCGATCGCGAGGCGCTGCAGGCGATCGACCGCTGGCGCTTCCAGCCGGTCAGCTCGCCGGTCACCAGCCGCCGCACGTTCAACTTCGAGCCGTCGGAATAAGCGCCGGCCCGCAAGGCACGTGAAACGGAAAGGGCCCGGTGCGAACCGGGCCCTTTCTTCATGCGGCGGAGTCGGGGGGGTGGGTCGCCTCAGGACGACACCGCCAGGCGCTCCTGCTGGTAGCGGCGCACCGCGGCATACCAGAGCAGCGCGGCCAGGCCGAACCCGGCGGCCAGGTACACCGCCCACTGCGTCACGGTCACCGGCTCGCTGCGGATGACCTTCAGCAGCATCTGGTTCTGCGCGAGGAACGGCACGGCGAACATCCACAGCTGGTTCTTCACCGGGCTGACCATCAGGATGATCGTGGGGATCATCGGCAGCAGGATCAGCGCGGTCGTGTAGCTCTGCGCTTCCTTGACCGACTTCGCGGCGGCGGCGATGTACGTGAGCAGCGCGCCGCCCAGGAACACCATCGGCAGCAGCACCACCAGCATCAGCGCCATCTCGCTGAAGCCGACGGCGAGCTGCTTCGCCGCGCCGGGGGCGAACACCGCGCCCACGCGGAACACCAGCAGGGTCAGCACCAGCGACACGATGCCGACGCTGCAGGCCGCGGCGATCTTGCCGCTGACGATCGCGCCGCGGCGCGCGGGCGTGGCGAGCAGCGGTTCGAGCGACTGGCGCTCGCGTTCGCCGGCGGTGGTGTCGAGCACCAGCTGCAGCGAGCCCATGAACGCGCCGAGGATCAGCAGGTAGGGCAGCAGCATCGCGGCCATGCCCGCGCCGCGCGCTTCCGGCGTGGACAGGTCCTTGCGCGACACGGTCATCGGCGACGCCACGCCGGGGTTGATGCCGCGCGCGAGCAGGCGCAGCGCGCCGACCTGCTGGTTGTACTGGCCGAGCAGCGCTTCGAGCCGCTTCACCGGGATGTCCGCGTCGCGCCGGGTCGAGTCGTGCACGACCTCCACGAGCGCGGGCTTGCCCTCGCGCCAGGACGCCGCGTAGTCGGCCCCGATGCGCAGGTAGACGTCCTCCTCCTGCGCGCGGATCGCGCCGTCGGGGTCGGCGACGTCCTTGCGCGCGATGCCCTGCGACGCGAGCCAGGCGACCAGGTTCGGCGCGCGCTCGGCGCCGGCGATGGCGATCGACAGCGGCTTCTCCAGCTGCTCCTTGCTCTTGCTCTCGCCGAGCGTGGCCATGCCGATGAACAGCAGCGGGCCGAGCAGCGGCGCGAACAGCAGCGTGAGCGCCAGCGTGCGCCGGTCGCGCACGAGCTCGAGCAGTTCCTTCTTCCAGACGGTGACGAGCGCCTTCATGCGTGCAGCCCTTCTTCGGATCCGATGAGGTGGACGAATGCGTCCTCGAGGTTGTCGCGGCCCGCCTGCTCGCGGATCGCGTCGGTGGTGCCGTCGGCGACGACGCGGCCGTGCGCGACCACGACGATGCGGTCGCAGAGGGCGGCGACCTCCTGCATGATGTGGCTGGAGAAGATCACGCAGCGGCCTTCACCGCGCAGGTGGCGCAGGAATTCGCGCAGGCCGCGCGTGGTCATCACGTCCAGGCCGTTGGTCGGCTCGTCCAGGATGACGTTGCGCGGGTCGTGCACCAGCGCCCGCGCGATCGCGGTCTTGGTGCGCTGGCCCTGCGAGAAGCCCTCGGTCTGGCGGTCGAGGAAGTCGTCCATCTGCAGCGCCTGCGCGAGCAGCTTCGTGCGCGCGTCGATCGCCTCGGGCGACATGCCGTGGAGCTCGCCGAAGTAGCGGATGTTCTCGCGCGCCGTGAGGCGCTTGTAGACGCCGCGCGCGTCGGGCAGCACGCCCAGTGCGCGGCGCGCGGCTTCCGGGTCGGCGGCGACGTCGCGGCCGTCCACGAGCACGCGCCCGCTCTCGGGCTGCATCAGCGTGTACAGCATCCGCAGCGTGGTGGTCTTGCCGGCGCCGTTGGGGCCGAGCAGGCCGGTGATCTCGCCGTCGCGGGCTTCGAAGCCGACGTCGTCCACGGCGACCACGCGGGTCTTGTCCTTGCCCTTGCCGGGGAAGGTCTTGCGCAGGTGTTCCGCGATGATCATGGGTTCAGGGCTCCCAGCCGTTGAACGAAGTGAAGGGCGGCACGTAGCCGAGCGTGTCCAGGCACTTGCCGTCGAGCGCCCTGGCGTTGGCGGTCCGGATGAACTGCGCGAAGAGCTTCGGCATGCAGCCCGCGCCGATGACGTTGTGGCCCTGGCCCTTGAGCACGAACAGGCGCGCGTTCGGCAGGGTCTTGACGACTTCCTCGCCGTAGCGCGGCGGCGTCACCGGGTCGAATTCGCCCTCGAGCACCAGCGCCGGCACCGGGCTGCGCAGCGGCTGGTGGAAGTCGGCGGGCATCGCGCCCTTCGGCCAAAGCTCGCACTGCGAACCGATGAACTCGGAGAACGCGTTGCCGAGCAGGGTGCCGTCGAGCGAGGGGTCGTCCTTCAGGCCGGCCGCGTCCTCGCTGCACACCACCGACAACTGCATGCCCATCGCCATCTGCCCGGCGACGCTGTCGCCCAGCATGCGGGTCAGCGCCATCAGGCCGTCGTAGCGGCCCGCGGCGGCCTCGTGCAGCTGCAGCGGCAGCAGCGAGGAAACCAGCGGCATGTAGGCGTACAGGCGCATCAGCCCGGCGACCGCGTCGGCGGTCAGCGGCTCTTCCTTCGACTCGCCGGTGGCGGCGTCGCGGTAGCGCACCATCGGCGGGGCGCTGCGCAGCGTCGCCATCAGCGCATCGAGCTGCGCGCGCGGATGGCCCACCGCGGAGACGCAGGCCGGCGACTGCTCGCACCGGCCGAACTGCAGGTCCAGCGCATGCTCCAGGTTGGTCGCGAAGTCGTTGCCGAGGAACAGCGTGTTCGGCGCGACGGAGTCGAGCACCAGCGTGCGCGTGGCCTCGGGATGGCGCATGGCGTACTGCTGCGCGACGCGCGTGCCGTAGGAGATGCCGAGCAGGTTGACCTGCGCGGCGCCGATCGCCTTGCGGACCTCGTCGAGGTCGCGCACGGCGTCGGTGGTGGTGTAGAAGCGCAGGTCCGCCGAGCGGGAGAGGGCGTCGCGGCAGCGGATCGTCTCGGCGCGCACGGCGTCGAGGCCGGCGTCGTAGGGAAGCGCCTTGTCGTGCGCGCACTCGAGCGGGTTCGACTTGCCGGTGCCGCGCTGGTCGACCAGGACGACGTTGCGGTGCTTGGCCACGTCGCGGAAGGCCGGCGCCAGCTGCGGGTAGACCTCGGTCGCCGCCTGGCCCGGGCCGCCTGCGAGCAGGAAGACCGGATCGGGCGCGACCTCGGCGTCCTCGTCGGGCGCGACCCAGGCGATGTTGAGCTTGATGCGGCGGCCATCGGGGCGCGCCGGATCCTCGGCGACCTCGTAGGTGCCGCATTGCGCCGCGACGCTGGCGGGCCCGAACTGGGGCGACAGCGTGCAGGGCGTGAACGCGATGCGGCCGTACATGCGCGGCTGCGCGGGCGGCACGTCCGCGGCGCGCGCCGGCTTCGCGGCGGCATCGGCCGATGCCCCGGCGGTCGTCGCGGCTGCGTCGGGCGCGCGATGGTCGCGCCAGTAGCGATAGCCGAACAGGCCGGCGAGGATCGCGACGGTGAGGATGAACCTGGTTTTGCGTGACATCGACAGAATCCTTGCGGGTGCGCGAACGTCGTTGGAAGGAAAGCGGCAGGGCGCCGGGAAGCCGCGCTCAGCGGTCGCCGCGGCCGCGCAGGATCCACGCGAGGCCGAGGCCGATGAAGGCGAAGCCGACGCCGGTGAAGGCCGGCTGGTGCCCCAGCCAGGCCACGGCCAGGAAGGCGGTGCCGCTGCCGAGGTAGCTGAGGCCTGCGGCGCGCAGGTCCTTGCCGGCCGGCTGGCAGCGGGCAGGGGTCGTCTTGGGCGGGTTCGTGGCGGGCATGGTGGGCCTCACGCGTCGGGAAGGAAGATGGATTCGATCGGTTCCCCGAACAGGCGCGCCAGGCGGAACGCCAGCGGCAGGCTCGGGTCGTACTTGCCGGTCTCGATGGCGTTCACCGTCTGCCTCGACACCTCGAGGCGTTCGGCGAGCTCGCCCTGCGACCAGCCGAAACGTTCGCGCAGTTCGCGGATCCGGCTTTCCATGGCGTCAGCGGTACCGCCGCGCGACCACGGTCTTGACCAGCCCGTAGGACAGGCAGACGAGCGGGAACACCCAGAACATCGCGACGCCCGCGGGGATGTCGATGACCTTCGCCATCTGCAGGAAACCGCCGGCGAGGTAAAGCATCGACACCAGCGCGGTCGCCAGGCTCACCGACTCGAGCTCGATCTGGCGCTGCAGCTCGTCCGCGTCGCGGATGTAGCGGATGATCGCCCGCACCACGAACACCACCGGCGCCACGGGCAGCAGGGCGATGACGGCGCGCAGCGCCGGCTCCTCGACGCGCCGGAGCAGCCACATCGAGGCGAACAGGCCGATCACGTACGCCGCCATGGCCGGCGTGAACTCGCGCAGGTAGCGGCGGCGCAGGCTCGGGGTGGAGGCGTCGCAGCCGTCGGGCAGGCGCCAGCGCAGGAAGGCGGCGAACATCAGGCCGAAACCGGTCCCGTACAGGATCCCCGCCACGAACGGCGGCACCGCCCAGAGGTGGGCCGCGCCCAGCGTCCCCAGGAGGACGGCCACGGAGGCGCCGAGCAGGACATTGGGCTTGAGGGTCATGGGCAGGACGCCTGTCAAGGAAGCTTGACAGGAGTCTAGGGGCCGCGGACGGCGGCTGTCAAGCGCCCTTTACAGGCGACGAGGCTATTTGCTGCTGACGTACTTCTCGCGGCGGATCCGGCGGACTTCCAGGCCGGCGTCCTTCAGGGCCTCGAAGCAGGCGTCCACCATGTTCGGGTTGCCGCAGAGGTAGGCGATGTCGTCGGCGCCGTCGGGGCCGAACTCGCCGAGGAACTGCTGCACGTAGCCGTGGCGGACGTCGGGATGCGGCCCCGCCGGCAGTTCCCGCGACAGGCAGGGCACGTAACGGAAGTGGCCGGGGTGCGCGTCGGCGAATGCGCGGAACTCGTCGCCGTACAGCAGCTCGGCGGGCGTGCGCGCGCCCTGCAGCAGCACGACGCGCAGGCCGCGCGCGGCGAACAGCGCTTCCAGCTGCGGCAGCATCGCGCGGTACGGCGTGACGCCCGTGCCGGTGGCGATCAGCAGGTAGCGGCCGTTCGCGTCGTCGGGCATCAGGCAGAAGCGCCCGTAGGGGCCGCTGGCCTGGATCTCGTCGCCGGGCTGCAGGCCCTCGAACAGCGCGGTCGCGGCGCCGCCGGCGACGTAGCTCACTGCGATCTCGGCCGACTCCGCGGGTCCCGCCGCATGGTCGTGGCGCGTCGCCAGCGAATAGGAACGCTTGGTCGCGGTGCCGTCGCCGTAGTGGAAATGCACCTGCAGGAACTGGCCCGGCACGAACGGCAGCGGCTGGCCGTCGGCGCGGGCGAAGGCGAGGTGGGCGACGGTCGGCGCCAGCATCCGGCGCGACACAAGCTTGAGCGGGAACTGGACGATGGCCAAGGCGGTTGCACGCTGCGACGGCCGCCGGGGTGCGGCCGCGGGACGCCTATACTACCGGCTCCGCCGCGCAGGCCGCGGCCATGGATGCTCGAATGGCCCCCACGAACGACGCGCCGGCGCTGCAGGTGTCGGCGCTGCGCAAGACCTACGACAACGGCGTCGAGGCGCTCAAGGGCGTGTCGCTGGAAGTCGCGCCCGGCGACTTCTTCGCCCTGCTCGGCCCCAACGGCGCCGGCAAGTCCACCCTGATCGGCATCGTCAGCTCGCTGGTCAACAAGACCTCCGGCGACGTGCGCGTGTTCGGCATCGACCTGCACGCGGACCGCGACGCGGCGATGCGGATGCTCGGGCTGGTGCCGCAGGAACTCAACTTCAACATGTTCGAGAAGCCGCTCGACATCCTCGTCAACTACGCGGGGTTCTACGGCATCCCGCGCCGCGAGGCGCTCGAGCGCGCGGAGCAGGAGCTGCGCAACGCGCACCTGTGGGACAAGGCCGACAAGATGTCGCGCACGCTGTCGGGCGGCATGAAGCGCCGCCTGATGATCGCGCGCGCGATGATGACCCGGCCGCGCCTGCTGATCCTCGACGAACCCACCGCCGGCGTGGACATCGAGATCCGCCGCGGCATGTGGAAGACGCTGCGCGAGATCAACGCAGCCGGCACCACCATCATCCTGACCACGCATTACCTCGAGGAAGCGGAGAGCCTGTGCCGCAACCTCGCGATCATCGACCGCGGCACCATCGTCGAGCAGGGCCCGATGCGCGCGCTGCTCGCCAAGCTCGACGTCGAAGGCTTCCTGCTCGACGTCGACGGCGCGCTGCCGGCGGCGCTGCCGGAGATCGGCGGCACCACGCTCGTCGCGCTGGACGCGCACACCCTGGACCTGGAGATGCCGCGCGCGATGGACCTCAACGGCGTGTTCGCCCGGCTCAGCGACGCCGGCATCCGCGTGCGCTCGATGCGCACGAAATCCAACCGGCTGGAGGAGCTCTTCGTCCGCCTCACCGGCGACGGCGCCGCGCAGGCGCAGGCGCAGTCGCAGGGAGCCGCCGCATGAGCGCGCCCGCCACGGACTTCGACGCGGGCATGCCGAGCGTCGCCCGCCGCAACTGGATCGCGCTCGGCACCATCGCGCGCCGGGAAGTGAGCCGCATCCTGCGCATCTGGAGCCAGACGCTGGTGCCGCCGGCTATCACGATGACCCTGTACTTCCTGATCTTCGGCGGGCTGATCGGCTCGCGCGTCGGCAAGATGGACGGCATCACCTACATGGACTTCATCGTCCCGGGCCTGGTGATGATGAGCGTAATCCAGAACAGCTACGGCAACATCTCCTCGAGCTTCTTCGGCGCGAAGTTCGGCCGCCACGTCGAGGAACTGCTGGTCAGCCCGATGCCGGACTGGGTGATCCTCGGCGGCTACGTCGCCGGTGCGGTGCTGCGCGGGTTGATGGTCGGCGTGATCGTGCTGTGCATCGCCATGCTGTTCACGCGCGTGCGCATCCCGCACCCGTTCGTGACGCTCACGACGGTGCTGCTGGGCGCGACGATCTTCTCGCTCGCGGGCTTCATCAACGCGGTGTTCGCCAAGAAGTTCGACGACGTGGCGATCGTGCCGGTGTTCATCCTCACCCCGCTGACCTACCTGGGCGGCGTGTTCTATTCGGTGCGGCTGCTGCCCGGCTGGGCGGAGGCGATGACCCACGCCAACCCGATCTTCTACATGGTCAACGCGTTCCGCTACGGCCTGCTCGGGGTGAGCGACGTGCCGCTGTGGGTGGCCTACGCGCTGATGCTCGCCTTCACAGTCGCGCTGGGCGCGCTCGGCCTCTGGCTCCTGCGCCGCGGCACCGGCCTGCGCTCGTAGGGCCGGCTCTACAGGCCGAAGAAGGCGCGGGCGGTGGCGGTGGTCGCCGCCGCGGTGGCCGCGACGTCCTCGCCGCGGTCGCGCGCGAGTTCCTCGACGATGTGCGCGAGGTACATCGGCTCGTTGCGGCGATGCGAGGGCGTCGGCTTCACCGTGCGCGGCAGCAGGTAGGGCGCGTCGGTCTCGATCATCAGCCGGTTCGCCGCGATGTTCGGGACCAGTTCGCGCAGGTGCAGGCCGCGGCGCTCGTCGCAGAGCCAGCCGGTGATGCCGACGTGCCAGTCGCGGTCGAGGTAGTCGAACAGTTCCTCCCGCGTGCCGGTGAAGCAGTGCACGACGGACGGCCCGATGCGGCCTTCGAACTCGCGCATGACCGCCAGGAAGTCGGCGTGGGCGTCGCGCTGGTGCAGGAACAGCGGCTTGGGCGTCCCGGCGGCGGCGAGGTCGGCGGCGATCTCGAGCTGCCGCTCGAAGGCGCGGCGCTGCGCCGGCCGCGGCGAGAAGTCGCGGAAATAGTCGAGGCCGCATTCGCCCACGGCCACGACTTCAGGGTGGGCGAGCAGGGCGCGCATCTCGGCGTCGCACTCCTCGGTGTACTCGGTGGCGTGGTGCGGATGCACGCCGGCCGTCGCATGCAGCAGGCCGGGATGCGCGCGCGCGAGGGCCAGCGCCTTCGGCGAGTGCTCGCGGCTGGCACCGGTCACGACCATCGCCGCGACGCCCGCCTCGCGCGCCCGCGCCAGGACCGCGTCGCGGTCGTGGTCGAAGCTGTCGTGGGTGAGGTTGGCGCCGATGTCGATGAGGTCCATGGCGCGCATTCTATCCGCCGCGCCGACGTATCCTTGCGCGATGGCCGCGCCCGCGTTCCCGATTTCGCCCCTGTTGCCGGAGATCCGCGCGTCGCTCGCGGCGCATCCGCGGCTGGTGCTGGAGGCGCCGCCCGGCGCGGGCAAGACCACGCAGGTGCCGCTGGCTCTGCTCGACGCGCCCTGGCTCGCCGGCCGCAGGATCGTGATGCTCGAACCGCGCCGCGTCGCCGCGCGCGCCGCCGCCGCGTTCATGGCGAAGCAGCTGGGCGAAGCGCCCGGCGAGACCGTGGGCTATCGCATCCGCTTCGAGAACAGGGTCTCGGCGCGCACGCGCGTCGAGGTCGTCACCGAAGGCATCCTCACCCGCATGCTGCAGGACGACCCCACCCTCGGCGAAGGGCGGGCGGACGGCGTGGGTGCGCTGCTGTTCGACGAATTCCACGAACGCCACCTCGCCGCGGACCTCGGCCTGGCGCTCGCGCTCGACGTGCAGGCCTCGCTGCGCGGGGACCTGCGCATCGTGCTGATGTCGGCCACGCTCGACGGCGAGCGCCTCGCGCGCTTCCTCGACGCGCCGCGCCTGTCCAGCGCGGGGCGCAGCTTCCCGGTCGACATCGCCCACTTCGCCGCGCGCCGCGACGAGGCGCCGGAGCCGCACGCGAAGCGCGCGGTCGCGCACGCGCTGCAGTCGCACCCGGGCGACGTGCTGGTGTTCCTGCCGGGACAGCGCGAGATCGCGCGCGTGCAGGCCGCGCTCGACGCCGACGCGGCCGTCGCGGCGCAGGCCGACGTGCTGGCGCTGCACGGCGAGCTGCCGGTCGAGCAGCAGTCGCGCGTGCTGCAACCGTCGCCCGACGGCCGCCGCCGCGTCGTGCTCGCGACCAACGTCGCCGAATCCAGCGTCACGCTCCCGGGCGTGCGCGTTGTCGTGGACAGCGGCCTGGCGCGCGAGCCTCGCTTCGATCCGAATTCGGGATTCACGCGGCTGGACACCGTCGCCATCGCGCAGGCGTCGGCCGACCAGCGCGCGGGTCGCGCAGGCCGCGTCGCCGAAGGCTGGGCGTACCGCCTGTGGCCGCAGTCGCAGCGGCTGGAACCGCAGCGTCGCGCCGAAATCGCGCAGGCCGACCTCGCCGGCCTGGCGCTCGAGCTCGCCGCGTGGGGCGGCGATGGGCTGCGCTTCGTCGATCCGCCGCCCCCCGGGGCCCTCGCGTCCGCGCGCGACCTGCTGCGGCGCCTCGGCGCGCTCGATGGCGACGCGCAAGGCGCGCGCGCCGACGCCGGCGCCGGCCGCATCACCCCCCTGGGACGGCGCATGCTCGGGCTGGGCACGCACCCCCGCAT
>JANINR010000038.1 GCA_024508915.1 Lysobacteraceae bacterium
GTAACTGCAGGCGCGCCTGCGGGCGCAACGCCTGCAGGCGCAGCGACGCGCGATCGGCGCGCTGCATCGCGTGGCGCATGCGCGCGCGGTGGGTCGACACCATGCGCTGGGCGAGCGCGCGCAGCCGCCGCCGCAGGTCGTCCGCGTGCGGCACCAGCAGTTCGGCCGCCGCCGATGGCGTGGGCGCCCGCAGGTCGGCGGCGAAATCCGAAAGGCTGAAGTCGGTCTCGTGGCCGATGGCGGACACCACCGGCACGGGGGAGGCGGCGATCGCGCGGGCCAGCGCTTCGTCGTTGAACGCCCACAGGTCCTCCAGCGAGCCGCCGCCGCGTGCGAGCAGGACCACGTCGTAGCGGCCGCTGGCGGCGGCGCGCTGCAGCATCGCGACGATCTGGGCGGCGGCGGCCGAGCCCTGCACCAGGGTCGGCAGCACGTGCACCTCGAGCAGCGGGAAGCGCCGCCCGAGCACGCTCAGCACGTCGCGCACCGCCGCGCCCGAGGGCGAGGTGATCACCGCGAGCCGGCGCACGTACGCCGGCAACGGCCGCTTGCGCGCGGCGTCGAACAGGCCTTCGGCCGCGAGCTTCGCCTTCAGCTCCTCGAAGGCGCGGCGCAACGCGCCTTCGCCGGCTTCCTCCATGTGGTCCAGGACGAGCTGGTAGTCGCCGCGCGCCTCGTACAGGGTCAGGCGGCCGCGCGCGAGCACGCGCACGCCTTCGCGCGGCGCGAACTTCAGCCAGCCGGCCTTGGGCCGGAACATCGCGCAGCGCACCTGCGCGCGCGCGTCCTTCAGGCAGAAGTAGAGGTGGCCGGAGGCGGGGCGGGAGACGCCGCTCAACTCGCCTTCGACCCACACGGTCGGGAAGGCGCCCTCCAGCAGGTCGCGGGCGAGGGTGTTCAGCTGGCTGGGGCTCAGGACCTCGCCGGTCTCCGCGGTGTTCATCCGCTCAGGATAGGGCATCGGTCCGTACAATAGGCGGATGGACGCATTCGGCCCCGCCCGCCGCCGCCCGACCCGCCAGGTGCTGGTCGGGAACGTGCGCGTGGGCGGCGACGCGCCGGTCGTCGTGCAGTCGATGACCAACACCGACACCGCAGACGTCGCCGCGACCGTGAAGCAGGTCGGCGAACTGTGGCGCGCCGGTTCCGAGCTGGTGCGCGTCACCGTCAACACGCCGGAAGCGGCCGCAGCGGTCCCGCGCATCGTCGACCGGCTGCGGATGATGGGCGTGGACGTGCCGATCATCGGCGACTTCCACTACAACGGCCACCAGTTGCTGGCCAGGGAACCTGCCTGCGCGGAGGCCCTGGCGAAGTACCGGATCAATCCCGGCAACGTCGGCTTCGGCAAGAAGAAGGACCTGCAGTTCGCGCAGCTGGTCGAATTCGCGATCCGTCACGGCAAGCCGGTGCGGATCGGCGCCAACTGGGGTTCGCTCGACCAGGCGCTCGCGACGCGGCTGATGGACGAGAACGCGCTGCGCGCCGATCCCTGGGACGCGGCGCGCGTGCTGCGCGAGGCGCTGATCCGCTCGGCGCTCGACTCCGCGCTGCGCGCGGTCGAACTGGGGCTGCCGGCCGACCGCATCATCCTGTCGGCGAAGGTCAGCGGCGTGCAGGAGCTGATCGCCGTCTACCGCGACCTGTCGGCGCGCAGCGACTTCGCGCTGCACCTCGGCCTCACCGAGGCGGGCATCGGCAGCAAGGGCATCGTCGGGTCGAGCGCCGCGCTCGGGGTGCTGCTGCAGCAGGGCATCGGCGACACCATCCGGATCTCGCTCACGCCCGAGCCCGGCGCGCCGCGCACGCAGGAAGTCGTGGTCGCGCAGGAACTGCTGCAGACGATGGGGCTGCGCGCGTTCACGCCGATGGTCACGGCCTGCCCCGGGTGCGGCCGGACCACGTCGGAGTTCTTCCAGGAACTCGCCAAGGTCGTGCAGGAGCACGTGCGCGCGAAGATGCCGGAATGGCGCATCAGCCACCCCGGCGCGGAGAACCTGACGCTGGCGGTGATGGGATGCGTGGTCAACGGCCCGGGCGAATCGCGCCACGCCAACATCGGCATCTCGCTCCCGGGGACCGGCGAGGCGCCGGCGGCCCCGGTCTTCGTGGACGGTGAAAAGTCCGTCACCCTGCGCGGCGACAATATCGCGTCCGAATTCGTCGCGATCATCGATGCCTATGTCGAACGCCGGTACGGAGCCGCCGCTGCCGCGGGGGGCGCCACAGGGCCAGCCGCCGCGCACGCCGGCTGACGCCGCGCGCGCCGCGCGCGACGAGGCACGCTTCGGGCTCTCCTTCCTGCGCGCCCGCGGCCGGCGCCTGCTGCTCGTGTTCGCCGGCCTGTGGCTGCCGCTGTGGGGCTTCGGCGCGCTGGTCGAGGAGCTGCGCGAGGGCGAGGCGTTCTTCTTCGACGCGCCCTTGCTCCAGTTCGCCCACGGCCTCGCGCATGCCGGGCTCGACCGCATGTTCCTGCTCGTGTCCCGGCTCGGCTACGGGCAGGGCGTGGTGCCGCTGGACGTGGTCCTGGTGCTCGCGCTCGCGTGGCGTCGCCGGATGCGCGAGGGATTGTTCGCCGGGCTCGCCCTCGCGGGCTCGGCGCTGCTCAACCTGCTCGCCAAGCACGCGTTCGCGCGGCCGCGGCCGGACCTGTGGCTGTCGATCGCGCCGGAAACGACGTACAGCTTCCCGAGCGGGCACGCGATGGGCTCGATGACCCTCGGCGCGGTGGCGATCCTGCTCGCGTGGCGCACGCGCTGGCGCTGGCCGGTCGCCGTGGTCGCGGGCGTCTTCGTGCTGCTGGTCGGACTGTCGCGCGTCTACCTCGGCGTGCACTACCCGTCCGACATCCTCGCCGGCTGGGCGGCGGCCTGCGCGTGGACGGTCGCGTGCTACGGCCTGGTCTTCAGCGGGCGCCGCCCGTGGCAGGCAGGTACTTCGCCGGCAGGCTGAGCGCCGGGCCTTCGGCCTCCCACATCAGCGACACGATCCACCAGCGCTTGCCGTCGTGCATCAGCTGCAGGCTGTTGATGCCGCGCATCGGATGCGCTTCGCCTTCGACCGTGCCCTCGTAGGTGCTGAACACGTGGGCGATCTGCCCGAACTGCTCGGTGCGGCGCGCCAGTTCGCGTTCGTGGAAGCCTTTCTCCAGCAACAGCGGGCCGGAGGTCGCGATGTAGTCGTTGACCTGCATGAGGCGCATGACCGCGCTGCCGTCCGGGCGCATGCCGACCGGCATCATCCTGCCCGTCGGGACGAACAGCGAGCGCAGGCGATTCCAGTCGCGCGCCTGGCCGACCGGGCCGGAGATCACGTCGTAGAGCGCGGCCATGATCGCGTCGATGCTGGCCACGTCCTTCTCGGCGGCGGCGGGGCCGTTGAAGAGCACGGGTTGCGAGGGCGGCGCGGGCGCCGGCGACTGCGCGAAGGCGGGCGCCACGAGCAGGGCGGCAAGCAGGGGCAGGGACTGGCGCAGCATGGCAGGCTCCTTCATGGGTGACCGGCACCGGGCGGCGGTCGAAGCCGAAGGAATAGCACCGGGCGGGCTGGGCGACCCGTGCCGGAATGCATGGCGACGAACCGCCGGGCCCGTCGCGGGACGTTGCGCGCCTATTCGCCTGGCTTGGCGGCTTCCAACGGCGCGGTCGTCGCGGCGCGGCGCGACAGCTGCGACTCGCGATGGGCGATGTAGCCGTTGGCCGCGAGGATGATCGCCGCGCCGGCGACGGTCCAGTGGCCGATGGTCTCGTCGAACAGCACCCAGGCCAGCGTGGTCACCAGCGGCAGCTGCATGAAGCTGATCGGCTGCAGCGCCGACACCTCCCCCAGCCGGAGCGCGCGGGTCCAGAACAGCTGCCCGCCGGTACCCAGCGCGCCGATCGCCGCCAGCCACAGCCAGTCCGCGCCCTGCGGCCACTGCCAGGCGAACAGCGCGGGGAAGAACGACAGCGGCACCCAGAACACGTAGGTGTAGAACACGATGGTGTCGGGCGAATCCACGCGCGAGAGCTGCTTGATCTGGATCGCGACGATGCTGCTCAGCAACGCGGCGGCCACGGCCACCAGCGAGCCCGCGGTGAATCCTTCGGTGCCCGGGCGGACGATCACCAGCACGCCGACGAAGCCGAGCAGGACCGCGGTCCAGCGCCGGCGCCGGACGACCTCGCCGAGCCAGATCGCGGCGGCGATGGTGACGAACAGCGGCGTCGAATACGACAGCGAGATCGCCTGCGCCATCGGCAGGTGGCCGATCGCCCAGAAGCCGCACAGCATCGAGGCGACGCCGATCGCGCTGCGCAGGAAGTAGCGCGGCAGTTGCCGGGTGCGGAACACCGCCCGGCCGCCGCCGTAGAGGAACGGCAGCAGCGCGAGCAGGCCGAACAGGTTGCGGAAGAAGGCGATCTCGACGGTGGCGATGCCGTCGTTCGACGCGATGCGGATCACCACGGCCATCAGGCCGAAGAACAGCGTGCTCAGCAGCATCAGCCCCGCCGCCCGCAGGAACGGCGCTGGCGGCGGCGTCGGCACCAGCGGGCGGTCGCTCACCAGCGGTCCCCGACGATGCGCGGTTCGGGCTCGATGGCGACGCCGAAGCGCGCCTGCACCGAGGCCGCGATGCGGCGCGCCAGACCGAGCAATTGCGCGCCGGTCGCCCCGCCGTGGTTGACCAGGACCAGCGCATGGCTCGCCGCGACGCCCGCGGCGCCGTCGCGCTGGCCCTTCCAGCCGCAGCGGTCGATCAGCCACGCGGCGGAGAGCTTGCGCGTCGCGGGGTCGTCGCCGCGGAACGCGGGCATCGACGGGTCGTCGGCCTGGAGCGCTTCAGCCTGCGCGGCCGGAACGACGGGATTCTTGAAGAAGCTGCCGGCGTTGCCGAGCACGGCCGGATCCGGCAGCTTGCGGCGGCGGATGCGCGACACCGCGTCGGCGACCTGCGTCGGCGTCGGCGTGCCGGCGACGCCCATCGCGGCGAGTTCCTCGCCGATGCCCGCATAGTCCAGGCGCAGCGCCGGCGTGCGCGGCAGCGCGAATTCCACCGCGGTGACGACGTAGCGGTCCGGCTCGCGCTTGAACGCGCTGTCGCGATACGCGAACGCGCAGCGGTCCGGGGCCATGCGGCGCAGTTCGCCCGCATCGCGCTCGAAGGCCTCGACCACGTGGATGCGTTCGCGCACCTCGGTGCCGTAGGCGCCGATGTTCTGGATCGGAGCCGCACCGACCGTGCCGGGAATCAGGGCGAGGTTCTCCAGCCCCGCGAGCCCCTGCGAGAGCGTCCAGCGCACGAACGCGTCCCACGAGGCGCCCGCATCCGCGCGCACGATCGCGAAATCGCCGTGGTCCGCGAGCACCCGCATGCCGCGCGTTTCCAGCGCCAGCACCGGCCCCGGCGCATCGCCGGCGAACAGCAGGTTGCTGCCGCCGCCGAGGACGAGCAGCGCATCGTCGCGCAGCGCCGGATCGGCGAGCACGGCCGGAAGCGCTGCGGCATCGGCGATTTCCACGAGCAGCGGCGCGCGCGCGGCCACCCCGAACGTGTTGCGCGCGTCGAGCCGCGCATCCTCGGTGTAGCGGCAGCCGGGCGGACGCGAAGGCTCAGGCATCGGGCGGCAGCGTGCCCCGGCTCGGGGCCTCCTTGCGGCGGCGCATGGCGTCGACGCATTCGGCGACGAGCGCGGGCCCGCGGTAGACGAGCCCCGTGTAGACCTGCACCAGGTTCGCGCCGGCGGCCATCTTCTTGGCGGCGTCGGCGCCGCCCATGATGCCGCCCACGCCGATCATCGGGATCGCCTCGGGCAGGCGCGAACGCAGCCGGCGCAGGACGGCCGTCGACGGCTCCATCAGCGGTGCGCCGGACAGGCCGCCGGCTTCCGCCGCGCGGGGATCGTCCTGCACGCCGGCGCGCGAGATCGTGGTGTTGGTCGCGACGACGCCGTCCACCTGCAGGTCCGACAACACCCGGCCCGCGGCGTCCACGTCGTCGTCGGAGAGGTCGGGCGCGACCTTCACCAGCATCGGGACGCGCTTGCCGTGGCGCGCGCCGAGCCGCTCCTGCGCCTCGCGCAGGGTCCCGACCAGCCGCCGCAACGCCTGTTCCTCCTGCAGCTCGCGCAGGCCCGCGGTATTCGGCGAGGAGATGTTGACGGTGATGTAGTCCGCGAGCGGATACACCTTCTCCATGCACTGCAGGTAGTCGCCTTCCGCGAAGTCGTTGGGCGTGTCCCGGTTGCGGCCGATGTTGATGCCGAGCAGGCCGCCCTTGCGCTGCGCGCGTTCGACGTTGCGGACGAGCGCGTCCACGCCCTCGTTGTTGAACCCGAGGCGGTTGATGATCGCCTGGTGCCCGGGCAGCCGGAACATGCGCGGCTTCGGGTTGCCCGGTTGCGGGCGCGGCGTGACCGTGCCCACTTCGACGAAGCCGAACCCCAGCGCGAGCAGGGCGTCCACGTGCGCGCCGTTCTTGTCGAGCCCCGCCGCGAGGCCGACGGGGTTGGGGAACGCCAGCCCGAACGCCTTCGTCGGGAGCGGCGCCGGCGCGGTCGCGAGCAGCGAGGCGGCGCCCGCGCGATGGGCACGCTCCAGCGCGCACAGGGTCAGCCCGTGCGCGCGCTCGGCGTCGAGCGAGAAGAGGAGGGGTTTCGCGAGGGAATACACGTGCCTACGGCCTCCCGTTCCCCATTTCCGTTGCCCCGCGCCGGCGATCGCCCTGCGTCACAGGTCGAACTTGATGCCCTGCGCCAGCGGCAGCGAATCCGAATAGTTGATCGTGTTGGTCTGGCGGCGCATGTAGGCGCGCCATGCGTCGGAACCCGACTCGCGACCGCCACCGGTCTCCTTCTCGCCGCCGAAGGCGCCGCCGATCTCGGCGCCGGACGTGCCGATGTTGACGTTGGCGATGCCGCAATCCGAACCCGCCGCCGAGAGGAATTTCTCCGCCGCCTTCAGGTTGTTGGTGAAGATCGACGAGGACAGGCCCTGCGGCACGTCGTTCTGCATGTGGATCGCATCGTCCAGGTCCTTGTACTTCATCACGTACAGGATCGGGGCGAAGGTCTCGGTCTGGACGACCTCGGCATCGTTCGAGAGGCCGGTGACGATCGCCGGCAGCACGAAGTTGCCCGGGCGGTCGATCGCTGCGCCGCCGGTCTCGATCTTGCCGCCGGAGGCCTTGGCCTTCGCGATCGCGTCGAGGTAGGCCTGCACGGCGTCCTGGCTGTTGAGCGGACCCATCAGGTTCTTCGGGTCGGTCGGGTCGCCGATCTTGCCCTCGACCTGCTTGTAGGCCGAAACGAGCTTGCCCAGCACCTCGTCGTAGCGCGACTCGTGCACGAACAGGCGGCGCGTGGTGGTGCAGCGCTGGCCGGCGGTGCCGACGGCGCCGAACACGATGCCCGGGATCGCCAGCGCGAGGTCGGCGGTCTCGTCGAGGATGATCGCGTTGTTGCCGCCGAGCTCGAGCAGCGAACGGCCCATGCGGCGCGCGACGCGCTCGCCGACCATGCGGCCGACCTTGGTCGAGCCGGTGAAGCTCACCAGGGCGATGCGCCGATCGTCGACGAACTGCTGCGCCAGGTCGCTGCCGGCGTCGTTGAAGAGGAAGAACAGGTCGGGGAAGCCGCCCTTCTTCAGCGCCTCGTTGCAGATGCGCATCGACGCGATCGCCGAAAGCGGCACCTTCGGCGAGGGCTTCCAGATCGAGATGTCGCCGCAGACCGCGGCCACGAACGAATTCCAGGCCCAGACCGCGACCGGGAAGTTGAACGCGGAGATGATCCCGACCAGGCCGATCGGATGCCACTGCTCGTACATGCGGTGGCCGGGGCGCTCGGAGTGCATCGTCAGGCCGTAGAGCTGGCGCGACAGGCCGACCGCGAAGTCGCCGATGTCGATCATTTCCTGCACCTCGCCGTCGCCCTCGGGCTTGGACTTGCCCATCTCGAGCGCGACCAGCGAGCCCAGCGCGTCCTTGTGCGCGCGCAGCGCGTCGGCGCACAGGCGGATCGCCTCGCCGCGGCGCGGCGCCGGCGTGCTGCGCCAGACCTTGAACGCGGCCTGGGCGCGCTCGACGATGGTGTCGTAGTCCTCCTGCGAGGACGCCTGGACCCGCGCCAGGACGCTGCCGTCGGTCGGGTTCACGGGCTCCATCACGCCGGCGTCCCGGGTCTTCGACCACTCGCCGTTGCCGAGGTAGGTGCCGGATTCGTCGGCGCCGAGGCCGAGGGCGGTCAGGACGGGGTGCGTCATCGGGAGGACTCCTGGAAGCGAATCCCCGAATTATCGCATCAGCCAGCGCCGATAGGCCCCGTAATGGTGGATCGCGAAGCCGCCGAACGCGGGTTCGGCGGCGAACGACCGCGCCGTCGCGGCCATCTCGCGGTCCAGGTCCTCCCGGCGCAGCCCGTCGAAGGTCACCTTGGCCAGCTCGTTGGGGGCCACTTCGAGCCCGATGACCACCGTGCGGCCGGCCGCGCGGGCCTGGGCCATTTCGTCCCGCGCATGGGCGACGATGCCGTCGCCGCCGTCGGCACGGTTGCGGTAGTCCATGAGGGCGACGTAGTCGTACAGCGCCATCGCGTGCGCGCTGGCCGCCTCGCGGCGGCCCCGCCATTCCAGGACGATGCCGTCGAGCCAGAACGGGATCGCCGCGCCCAGCGGCACCGGCTGCGGGGCGGCCCGGACGCGCGCCTGCAGGGCCGCGGACAGCTCGAGGAAATCGACGAGCAGCTCGTCGCGCCGCTCGTCCCAGGCGTCGAGCACGTGCGGCTCGATGTCGAGGCTGATGCCGTCGAAGCGCTCGCCGGGGGCGGCCGCGGCGTTGTAGGCCAGGACCCGGTCGATCATCGCCAGTGCATCGGCGCGCCCCGACGGCAGCACGTAGGCATGCGTGCCGAGGTGCCAGGAGCCGAGCAGCGCATGCGCCTTCACGCCGCGCCGGTGCATGGCCGCGATCAATGCGCGGTAGGCGGCGGGGTTCGTGGCGATGAGGTTGCGGCCCTGCCATGCATCCGCGTAGAGGTAGGCCGTGTCGAAGCCCTCGCGCTGCAGGAAGCCGATGGCGTCGCTTGCCGTGGCTTCGTCGTCCAGCATACCGTAGCTGTCGGATTCCCAGATCCAGACGGCCTTGCCCGGCGTTGCGGCGGCGCATGCGAAGCTTGCGGCACAGGCGGCGGCCAGGACCAGACAGGAGGCGAGCTTGAGCCGGAACGGGACCATGCCACGCAGCATAAGCGGTCGCGCGCTCGCGATCGCGTCGGCGCTCGTGCTGGGCGTCGCCGCGGCCGGAACGGTCGCTGCGCAGGAGGGCGGCTTCGACGCGCGGTTCGCCGCCGCACGCGCCCAGGCCCTCGGCGGCCAGCGCGACGCCGCGATCGCCGCGTACACCGCGCTGCTCGCCGAATCGCCCGGCAACACCGACGTCCTTCTCGGCCGCGGCCGGGTGTACGCGTGGGAAGGGCGCTGGCCCGAGGCGGAGGCCGACCTGGTCGCGGCCACGCAGGCCTCGCCCGGCGATGCCGACGCCTGGTCCGCCCTGGGCGACATGTACCTGTGGAGCGACCGCCCGGCGCAGGCCGCGGACGCCTACGCGCGCTGGCAGGCGCTCGCGCCGGGCTCGTCCGAAGCCGCCGCCGCGCATGCG
>JANINR010000039.1 GCA_024508915.1 Lysobacteraceae bacterium
GTCGCGCCCGCCGTGGATGCGGCCGCGCCCGGCGCCCGACCGGGCCGGGACGCCCGCGCCGACGCGCGCGATGCGCGCGGGGAGGCCACCCGATGAAACCCGCCGCCTGGATCCCGCTCGCCGTCGCCGCGCTGCTCGCGCTGCTCGGTTCCGTGTACGTGGTCAACGAGGGCCACACCGCCATCGTGCTGAACCTCGGGCGCGTCGCCCGCACCGACGTCGCCCCAGGCCTCCACTTCAAGTGGCCGCTCGTCGAGAGCGCGCGCGTCTTCGATCGCCGCCTGCAGGTGCTCGACGCGGAGCCAGAGCGCTACCTGACCTCGGAGAAGAAGGACGTCAGCGTCGACTTCTTCGCCATCGGCCTGATCTCCGACGTGCGGACCTTCTACCGCGCGACCGGCGGCGACGAGAGCATCGCCGTCCAGCGGCTCGCGCCGATCATCAAGGATTCGCTGCGCAACGAAATCAACGCCCGCACGCTGCAGCAGGTGGTGTCCGGGGACCGCAACGAGATGGTCGCGCGCCAGCTGGGCGCCATCAACAAGGGCGCCGCGACCCTGGGCGTGAAGATCGTGGACATCCGCATCAAGCGCATCGACCTGCCGACCGGCGGCGAAGTGATCGAGCAGGTGTACCGGCGCATGCGCGCGCAGCGCCAGCAGGTCGCCGCGCAGCTGCGCGCCGAGGGCGAGGAGTCGTCGCAGAAGATCCGCTCCGAGGCCGACCGCCAGCAACAGGTGATCCTGGCCGAGGCGGAACGCGACGCGCAGAAGCTGCGCGGCGAGGGCGACGCGGAGGCCGCGCGCATCTACGCGCAGGCGTACCAGCGCGACCCGGCGTTCTACGCCTTCCACCGCAGCCTGGAGGCCTACCGCCGATCGTTCGCGAACGGCAACGCGGCGATCGTGCTCGAACGCGACGATCCGTTCCTGAAGTTCCTGCGCGACGACCGCTGACCCGGGCCGCCTCGGGATGGACGACCTGTGGTCGGCGCTGTGCCTCGTCGCCGTGTTCGAGGGCCTGCTGCTCTTCGCGATGCCCAACGCCTGGCGGCGCGCGGCCGAGGTGCTGCACGCGATGCCCGACCGCCGGTTGCGCGCCCTCGGCGCCCTGGTCGTCGCGGGCGGGCTTGCCGCCCTGGCCCTGGTCCGTCACGCCCTGTAGAGCCGATCCATGGTCGGCTGTGCCATTGCACTGGGCCGGCCACGGGCCGGCTCTACCCCTGAGGGGGCAAAACCCGGATAATGTCGGAAAGCCGGGGTCCGCCTCGGCTTTTTCCGTGTCCGGAGGCGTGAAAATGGGTCAATCGGTTGTCGTTCTGGGCGCCCAGTGGGGCGACGAGGGCAAGGGCAAGATCGTCGACCTGCTGACGCAGGACATCGGCGCGGTCGTGCGTTTCCAGGGCGGCCACAACGCCGGCCACACGCTGGTGATCAACGGCCACAAGACCGTGCTGCACCTGATCCCCTCCGGCATCCTGCGCCCCGACGCGCTGTGCCTGATCGGCAACGGCGTGGTGCTCCACCCCGGCGCGCTGCGCAAGGAGATCGGGGAGCTGGAGGCGACCGGCGTCGACGTGCGATCGCGTCTGAAGATCAGCCCGGCGACGCCGATCATCATGCCGTACCACATCGCCCTCGACCAGGCGCGCGAGAAGGCCGCCGGCAAGGACGCGATCGGCACCACCGGCCGCGGCATCGGGCCCGCCTACGAGGACAAGGTCGCGCGCCGCGGCATCCGCGTCGCCGACCTGCGCTATCCGCAGGAGCTGGCCGACAAGCTGCGCGCCACCCTCGACTACCACAACTTCGTGCTGGCCCAGTACCTGAAGGTCGCGCCGGTCGACTTCCAGCAGACGCTCGACGAGGCGCTCGCGTTCGGCGAGTACATCGAGCCGATGAAGTCGGACGTGGCCGGCGTGCTGCACGAGCTGCGCAAGCAGGGCAAGCGCGTGCTGTTCGAGGGCGCGCAGGGCTCGCTGCTCGACATCGACCACGGCACCTATCCCTATGTCACCTCGTCGAACACGACGGTGGGCGGCGCGCTCGCCGGCACCGGCGTCGGCGCGGACGCCATCGACTACGTGCTCGGCATCGCCAAGGCCTACGCCACGCGCGTCGGCGGCGGCCCGTTCCCGACCGAGCTGCACGACGCCATCGGCCAGGGCATCCGCGATCGCGGCCAGGAGTACGGCGCGACGACCGGGCGCCCGCGCCGCTGCGGCTGGATGGACGTGGTCGCGCTCAAGCGCGCCGTCGCGATCAACGGCATCACCGGGCTGTGCATCACCAAGCTCGACATCCTGGACGGGATGGAGTCGCTGAAGATCTGCATCGCCTACGAGTACCACGGCAAGCGCAGCGAATACGCGCCGCTGGACGCGCAGGGCTGGGAGGAGTGCACGCCGGTGTACCTCGAGTTCCCCGGCTGGCAGGAATCGACCCACGGCATCACCGAATGGGACAAGCTGCCGCCCGCGGCCCGCGCGTACCTGCGCGCGCTGGAGGAACTGGCGGGCTGCCCCATCGCGATCGTGAGCACGGGCCCGGACCGCGACGCCAACATCGTGCTGAGGGATCCCTGGGCATGATGTCCTCCTCCGACATCCGGGCGGCGGTCGAGGCTGCGAGCCAGGGTGGCGAGGCGGAGCGCACGCACGCGCTCGAGTTGCTGCGGCAGAGCGAGGAACGCTTCCGGCTGATGGTCGAGAGCGTGCGCGACTATGCGATCTTCATGCTCGACCCGGACGGCTACATCAGCAGCTGGAACCGCGGCGCAGAGCTCAACAAGGGTTACGCGGCCAGCGAGATCATCGGCAAGCACTTCTCGGTGTTCTATCCACAGGAGAAGATCGAGGCGCGCTGGCCGGAGCACGAGCTCGAGGTGGCGCTGCGCGAGGGACGGTTCGAGGACGAGGGATGGCGCCTGCGCAAGGACGGCACCCGGTTCTGGGCGAACGTCGTGATCACGGCGCTTCGCGACTCGCACGGCGTCCATATCGGCTTCGTCAAGGTCACCCGCGACATGACCGCGAGCCGCCGCATCCACGCGCTCGAGGAGCAGGAGCGCCGGCTGACCGAGTTCCTGGCGCTGCTCGGCCACGAACTGCGCAACCCGATGACGCCGATCGCCAACGCGGTCTCGATCATGCAGCTCGAGGAACCGAACAATCCGCGCCTGCGCACCGCGCGCGACATCCTCGCGCGCCAGGTGTCGCACCTGCGGCGGCTCGTCGACGACCTGCTCGACGTCGGCCGCATCGCCACCGGCAAGGTCCACCTGGTGAAGGAAGTGATCGGCTTGCAGCAGGTCGTCGAGGACGCGTCGGTCGCCGTGCGGCCGACGATGGAGGAGCGAGGCCACGCGTTCGCGGTGAACGTGTGCGAGGAGCCGCTCTACGTGCTGGGCGACCCGGTGCGGCTGGTACAGGTGCTCACCAACCTGCTCAACAACGCCGCGAAGTTCACCCCGTCCGGCGGCCGGATCGTGCTGTCGCTCAGCCGCACCGGCGACCGCGCCGAACTCGGCGTCCGCGACAACGGCCCCGGCATCCCGCCTGAGGCGCTGCCCGGCATGTTCAACCTGTTCGTCCAGGGCGGCCATGAAGGGCCGACCGGCGCGCAGGCCGGCCTGGGCATCGGCCTCAGCCTGGTGCAGCAGCTCGTCCACCTCCATGGCGGCGACGTCAGCGCGTTCAGCACGGGCATCGCGGGCGAGGGCGCCGAGTTCCTGGTGCACCTGCCGCTGGTGCCGCCGCCCGCCGACTGAGCACGGCGCGTCCACGCGGCCGCGGCGACCATGGCCGCATGGCCCGTCCCAGGAAGACGCTCCGGCTCGCGACCTACAACGTCAACGGCATCCGCTCGCGGCTGCCGCACCTGCTGCAGTGGCTCGAGCGCGAGCGCCCCGACATCGCCTGCCTGCAGGAGCTGAAGGCCCGGCACGAGGCCTTCCCGCGGGCCGAGCTCGAGGCGGCCGGCTACGGCGCGCTGTGGCAGGGCCAGACGTCCTGGAACGGCGTCGCCATCCTCGCGCGCGGCAGCGAGCCGGTGGAGATCAGGCGCCGCCTACCCGGCGAGCGCGCGGACGAGCACGCGCGCTACCTCGAAGCGGCGGTCGCCGGCATCGTCGTCGCGTGCATCTACCTGCCGAACGGCAACCCGCAGCCGGGCCCGAAGTTCGACTACAAGCTGCGCTGGATGGACCGGCTGCTGCGGCACGCGAAGACACTGATCGACACGGGGCACCCCGTCGCGATCGCGGGCGACTACAACGTCGTGCCCACCGATTTCGACATCTACAACCCGCGCTCGTGGCGCAAGGACGCGCTGCTGCAGCCCGAGTCGCGCGAGCGCTACGCGAAGCTGCTCGCGCAAGGGTGGACGGACGCGCTGCGCGCGAAGCACCCGGACGATCGCATCTACACGTTCTGGGACTATTTCCGCGAACACTGGCCGCGCGACGCAGGACTGCGCATCGACCACGTGCTGCTGAGCCCGGCGCTGGCGCCGCGCCTGCGCGCCGCAGGGGTGGACCGCTGGGTGCGCGGCGAGCCCAAGGCCAGCGACCACGCGCCGGCCTGGGTCGCGCTGTCGCGCTGACGCTCAGGCCGCCGGCGCCGCCTGCAGCACTTTCGCGAGGTCCGCGCCGGAGATCGGCTTGCGGAAGTGCAGGTCGAAACCGGCGGCCTCCGCGAGCGAACGGTCGCGCGCCTGGCCCCAACCCGTGACCGCGGCGATCAGCATCCCCGCGTGCGACGGGTCGCTGCGAAGGCGGCGTGCCAGCGCGTAACCGTCCATCCCGGGCATGCCGATATCGAGCAGGGCGACGTCCGGCCGGAAGTCCGCCGCCGCCTCCAGGCCCTCCTCGCCGCCGTGCGCGACACGCAACTCGTGTCCCATCGCCCGCAGCAGCAGGCTGAGCGAAAGCGCGGCGTCCTCGTTGTCGTCGACAACGAGGATACGGAGCTTGCGCGGCCCCGGGACCTCCGCGCGCGGCCGGTCGCCCGCCTGCACACCCTCCGGGGCCAGGGGCAGCCGCACCACGAATTCGGATCCCTGGCCGCGCCCCGCGCTGTGCGCCTCGACGCGACCGCCGTGCATCTCGACGAGGCCTTGCACCAGCGCCAGGCCGATGCCGAGGCCGTCGTGCAGGCGGTGGACTTCGCGGCGGCCCTGGGTGAACAGCTCGAAGACATGCGGCAGCAGCTCGGGCGGGATGCCGATGCCGTCGTCCTTGACCCTCACCACCGCCCAGTCGCCGTCGATGGCGGCTTCGACGACGATGGTCCCGTTCTCGCTGCCGTACTTGCGCGCGTTGTTGAGCAGGTTCGCGAAGACCTGCCCGAGGCGCACCGGATCGGCCAGCACCGGCATCGGGTCGGACGGAAGCTGCGCCACGATGCGGGCGCTGCCCGGCGCCTGGTCCAGCCGCCCCTGGTCGATGCCTTCCGCCAGGATGGCGCGCAGGTCGTGCACGTCGCGCTCCAGCTGGATCTTGCCCTGCGAAAGCCGCGAGGCTTCGAGCAGGTCGTCGACGAGGCGGACGAGATGCTCCACCTGGCGCTGCATCATGCGCCTGAGCTGGCGGCGGCGCTGCGGGTCCGCGTCCGACAGCTCGAGCACCTGCAGCGCGTTGCCGATGGGCGCGAGCGGGTTGCGCAGCTCGTGCGCCAGCATCGCCAGGAATTCGTCCTTGCGTTTCGCGTTGTCCGATTCGGCGGCACGGGCGCGCTCGAGTTCGGCCAGGTGCGATTCGATCTGGTACTGGCGCGCACGCGCGCGCAGCGCGGCGCGGACGGTGCTGACCAGGGCGGCGACCCGCAGCGGGCGCTCCATCAGCGTCACGTTGCCGAGGTAGGCGATGGCGTCGAGCACCGCGTCCGAGTTCGCGCCGGCACGGGTCAGCAACAGCACGGGCAGGTCGGACCATCGCGGCTGCCTCGCCAGCATCTCGCGCAGGATCGGGCCGGCGCCGTCGGCGAGCATCTCTTCGGCGACGAGCAGGGCGCCCGCGCCACGCTCGATCTCCCACAGCAGGGAAGCGGCGTCGCGGCACCGTGCCGAGCCCATGCCGTGGCGGTCGAGCACGTCCGCCGCGAGATCCGCGTCGCGCGTGGTCGCCAGGTACAGCAACACCCGGGAACGCAGGGCGGCGTCCGCACCCATGTCCCTATCCGTCCTCGCGGATGTGCGGGACCCCGGTCAGCACGCCGCGGTACTGCGTGAGCGGCGGCCCCACGGTGATGCCGCGTTCGTCGATGGTCATCTCGCGGATGGTGCGTTCGTGGGCGCCCGTGCGCTTCTTGAGCACGGAGATCGCCTGGTGCACGCGCCCGCCGGCCTCGAAGTAGCGCAGCAATACGACGGAATCGGCGAGGTAGCTGACGTCGAGCGTGTTGTGCATCGGCCCGATCAACCCCTGCTGCGCGCTGACCAGCAGGGTCATGACCCCGAGCTGGCCGAGGTAGGCGAGCAGCTCGTGCAGCTGGACGAGGACGAAGCGCTCCTCCGGCATCGCATTGAGATAGCCGTTGAGGCTGTCGATGACCACGATCGAGGCGCCGTCGACCTCGACGGCGTGCCGGATCGCGGCGATGAACTCGCCGGGCGACAGCTCCGCCGGGTCCACCGACCGCACGGAGATCAGGCCCTCCGCGATCCGTCCCTCGATGTCGAAGCCGATGCCGCGGGCCCTCGTCACCATGGAACGGAGGCTCTCGTCGAAGATGAACATCGCGGTACGCTCGCCGCGCGCGGCGGCCGCCATGGCGAAGTGCATCGTGAGCGTGGACTTGCCGGTACCGGCGGCGCCGACGAGCAGCGTGCTGGTGCCGCGCTCGACGCCGCCGCCCAGCAGCGCGTCGAGCTCGGCCGAGCCGCTGGACATCGCCTCGTGCCTGCCTTCGCGCCGATGGTCCGCGGCGACCAGGCGCGGATACACCTCGACGCCGCCGGTGCGGATCTCGTAGTCGTGGAAGCCGCCGCGGTAACGACGGCCGCGCATCTTCGTGACCCGCAGCCGGCGCCTGTCGCCGCCGTACTCGGGACGCAGCTGGTCGAGCAGCATCACGCCGTGGACGATGGTGTGCACGTGCAGGCCCTGTTCGGCGACCTGGGCCTCGTCGATCAGCAGCACCGTGGCGCCGCGCCCGTTGAAGTACTGCTTCAGCGCAAGCACCTGGCGGCGGAAGCGCAACACCGCGCCGGCGAGCAGCCTGACCTCGGCGAGCGAATCGAACACGACCCGCTGCGGATTCAGCCGGTCGACCTCCTCGAGGATGCTGCGGGTGGTCGAACCCAGCTCCACCTCGGAGGGGTGGAACATCGTGTACTGGGTGTCGGGATCGAGGTGGTCGCCGCCCGGGTCGAGCTCATGGATGTGGATGCCGTCCAGCGACCAGCCGTGCGAGGCGGCGACCGCGCGCAGCTCTTCCTCGGTCTCGGAGAGGGTGACGTACAGGCAGGTCTCGCCGCGCCGCGCGCCCTCCATCAGGAACTGCATCGCGATCGTCGTCTTGCCAGAGCCGGGTACGCCTTCCAGCAGGTAGACGCAATTGGCCGGGAGACCGCCGTCGAGGACGGCATCAAGGCCGGCGATGCCGGTGACCGTAAGGGCCGGCGCCCGGCCCGTAGTGGGAGAAGTCATGCCTGGGTGAATCCTTGCCCCTGGGTGCTGCCATTGCAGCAAGGGGCGCGTGAAGCACCCGTGGGGCCGCGGCGCGCCCGGGACCCGGCCAGCGAGCCGGGAAAGCTCCGGTTCAGCCGCGCAGGACGAGCAGTCGCGGTTCGGTCATGTCCGCGATGGCGTAGCGCACGCCCTCGCGCCCGAAGCCCGAGGCCTTGACCCCGCCGTAGGGCATGTTGTCGACACGGAAGCTCGGGATGTCGCCGACCACCACGCCGCCGACCTCGAGCGCGTCCCAGGCGCGCATCGCGTGGGCGAGGTCGCCGGTGAAGACGCCGGCCTGCAGGCCGAAATCGCTGTCGTTGGCACGCGCGAGCGCGTCCTCGAAGTCGTCGAAGGGCTCGATCGCGGCGACGGGGCCGAAGGCTTCCCTGCGCCAGAGGTCGGCCCCGTGCGGGACGCCCTCGAGCAGCGTGGCCGGCAGCATCGCGCCGTCCCGGCGCCCGCCGGCGAGCACGCGCGCGCCGCCGGTGACGGCCGCGGCGATCCAGTCCTCGACCCGCTTTGCCGCGGCTTCGTCGATCATGGGCCCGATGAACACCGATTCGTCCCGCGGATCGCCCATGCGCAGCGTCGCGACCGCCGCGGCCAGGGCCGTCTTCAGGGCGTCGTAGCGGTCGCGGTGCACGAGGATGCGCTGTACGCCGATGCAGCTCTGGCCGCTCTGGTAATACGCACCGGAGACCAGTCGGGCCACCACTTCGTCCAGCGGCCGGCCGGGATCGGAATCGACGATGCAGGCCGCGTTGCCGCCCAGTTCCAGCACGACCTTCTTGCGGCCCGCGCGCGCCTTGAGGTCCCAGCCGACGAGGCCGCCGGTGAAACTCAGCAGCGCGATCCGCGCATCGGTGACCAGCGCGTCGGCCTGGTCGACCGGGCAGGGCAGGATCGAGAACGCGCCCTTCGGGAGGCCGGTCTCGGCCAGCACCTCGCCGATGATCAGCGCGCCGACCGGCGTGCGCTCGGAGGGTTTCAGCACGAACGGGCACCCGGCGGCGATGGCCGGCGCGACCTTGTGCGCGACCAGGTTGAGCGGGAAGTTGAACGGCGTGATGAAGCTGCAGGCGCCGAGCGGGACGCGCTTGACGAAGCCGCGGTAGCCGCGGGTGCGCTCGGAGATCCCGAGTTCGACTGTTTCGCCCTCGACCCGGGTGGCTTCGCCGGCAGCGATGCGGAAGGTGTCGACCAGGCGGCCGACTTCGCCGCGCGCGTCGCGGATCGGCTTGCCGGCCTCGATGCACAACGCCAGCGCCAGCTCCTCGCTGCGCTCGGAGAAGCGACGCACGCAGTGTTCGAGCACGTCGCGGCGCGCGTCCGGGGGGAACGCGGCCATGGCCGCGCGCGCGTCGTGCGCCGCGGCGATCGCGGCATCGATGGTCGCGGCATCCGCGAGGGCGACGCGCGTGGCCAGCGTCCCGTCGAACTTGTCGCGGACCTCGAGCGCCGCATTCGGCGCGAGCGCTTCGTTGGCGAGATAGTAGGGATACGACGGCTGCAGCATCCGCGCCTCCTGGTGCCGGCCGGCATGCCGGCGAGCCTTGTGTCAACCGGGGTCGAGCACCCGCAATTTCAGCGTTCCGTCGGTGACGCGCGCGTCGAGCGCGTCGCCGGGCGCCGCGTCGGCGACGCTGCGGACCACGCGGCCGTCGGGGTGCTGGAGGATGGTGTAGCCGCGGGCCACGGTCGCCAGCGGGCTGATCGCGGACAGCGAGCGTGCGAGGCCGCGCAGCCGTTGCGCGTCGGTCGCGAGGCGGCGGGAAGGATGCGTCCCGCGCAGCCCGGCGGCCTCGCGGCGCAGGCGGGCGCGTTCGCGCTCGATCCGCCGCGCCCACGCGCCGTGAAGGCGGCGCAGCGC
>JANINR010000040.1 GCA_024508915.1 Lysobacteraceae bacterium
GCAGGCGATCTACCGCGGCGACGCGATCCTGCGCCGCGCCGCGGCGTTGCAGGCGCACCCGCTGACCGTGGGCGCCCGCATCGCGCTGAACCCCGCGGACGCGCAGTCCGCCGGCCTCGCCGACGGCGCGATGGCGCGGGTGGCCGCGGGGCAGGGCACCGCCACGCTGCCGGTCGCGGTGGACGCTCGCGTGGCCGCCGGCTGCGCCTGGATCGAATCCGGCTACGGCGCGACCGCGCCGCTGCTGGCCGCCGGCAAGGTGGAGGTCGCCCGCGCATGAACCCGCTGATGACCCACGTCGTCGACCCCGTGCACCAGTGGTTGCTGTCGCTGGGCCCGGTCGGCCTGGTCGCGTGGCTGGTGCTGCTGATCCTCGGGATCGCGGTGCCGGTGATCCTCGCCGTCGCGTTCTACGTCGTCTGGGAGCGCAAGCTCATCGGCTGGATGCACGTGCGCCATGGGCCGATGTACGTCGGCATGGGCGTGCTGCAGGCCTTCGCCGACGTGTTCAAGCTGCTGTTCAAGGAAGTGGTGCACCCGACGGCCGCGCACCGCGTGCTGTACGTGCTCGCGCCGATGATCGCGCTGGTGCCGGCCTTCGCCGCCTGGGCGGTGGTGCCCTTCGACGCGCAGGTGGTGCTGTCGAACGCGAACGCCGGCCTGTTGTACCTGCTGGCGATGACCTCGCTGGGCGTGTACGGCGTGATCGTGGCCGGCTGGGCCTCGAACTCGAAGTACGCCTTCCTCGGCGCGATGCGCGCCTCGGCGCAGATGATCAGCTACGAGATCGCGATGGGCTTCGCCATCGTCGGCGTGCTGATCGCCGCCGGCAGCCTGAACCTGGGCGACATCGTGATGGCGCAGTCGGGCGACGCCGGCTTCCTGGAGTGGTTCTGGCTGCCGCTGCTGCCGCTGTTCGTCGTGTACTTCGTTTCCGGCGTGGCCGAGACCAACCGCGCCCCGTTCGACGTGGTCGAGGGCGAGTCGGAGATCGTGGCCGGCCACATGGTCGAGTACTCGGGATCGCAGTTCGCGCTGTTCTTCCTGGCCGAATACGCGAACATGCTGCTGGTCAGCTTCCTGACCGCCACGTTCTTCCTGGGCGGATGGCTCTCGCCGATCCCGGCGTCGTGGATCCCGGCCGGGATCCCGGTCGTGTCGACGCTGCTCGGCGGCGGCTGGTGGTGGCTGTTCGCCAAGGTGTTCTTCTTCGCCAGCGCCTTCATCTGGTTCCGCGCGACGTTCCCGCGCTACCGCTACGACCAGATCATGCGCCTGGGCTGGAAGGTGTTCATCCCGGTGACCCTGGGCTGGATCTTCGTGACCGCGCTGATGGCGTACTACGGTGTGTTCGAGGTGGGTGCCTGATGGCCAGGATGTTGGCATGGTTCAAGGGGCTGCTGCTCATCGAGCTGCTGCAGGGCATGTGGCTGACCCTGAAGTACCTGTTCCGCCCGAAGTACACGCTGATGTACCCGATGGAGAAGACGCCGCAGTCGCCGCGCTTCCGCGGGCTGCACGCGCTGCGCCGCTACCCGAACGGGGAGGAGCGCTGCATCGCGTGCAAGCTGTGCGAGGCGGTGTGCCCGGCGCTGGCGATCACCATCGACTCCGAGCAGCGCGCCGACGGCACCCGCCGCACCACGCGCTACGACATCGACCTGTTCAAGTGCATCTTCTGCGGCTTCTGCGAGGAGTCCTGCCCGGTCGACTCGATCGTCGAGACCCACGTCCTCGAGTACCACTTCGAGAACCGCGGGGAGAACATCGTGACCAAGCCGCAGCTGCTGGCCCTGGGCGACCGCCTGGAGGCCGAGATCGCCGAACGCCGCGCGGCCGACGCGCCGTTCCGCTGACCGGCGCCCCGACGACGAGCATGCCGACGAGCAGCCTGAGGAACCCATGGACTTCGCACTGATCGCCTTCTACGCCTTCGCCGCCGCGGCCGTGCTGTCCGCCGTCGCGGTCATCGGCGCCCGCAACCCGGTGCATTCGGCGCTGTTCCTGGTGCTGACGTTCTTCACCGTGGCCTGCACCTGGATCCTCGCAGGCGCCGAATTCCTCGGCCTGGCGCTGGTGCTGGTGTACGTGGGCGCGGTGATGGTGCTGTTCCTGTTCGTGGTGATGATGCTCGACATCGACGTGGCGCGGATGCGCGAGGGCTACGTGCGCTACCTCCCGGTCGGGCTGGTGGTGGCGGTGGTCATGCTCGCGGAGATGCTCGCCCTGATCGGCGTGCGTGCCCGGGCGGTCGAGCCGTTCGCCGGCAACGCCGCGGCGGCCGCCGCGGTCGAGGGCAACACCCACTGGCTGGCCCGCGCGCTCTTCACCGAGTTCATGCTGCCGTTCGAGGTCGCCGCGGTGATCCTGACGGTCGCGGTGATCGCGGCGGTGATGCTGACCCTGCGCCGCCGCGAGGGCGCCAAGCACCAGGATCCGCTCGACCAGGCGCGCGTGCGCGCCGCCGACCGCGTGCGCCTGGTGCGCATGGAGGCCGTGCGCCCCGCGCCGGCCGCCGGCGACCAGGCCGGCGAACCACAGGAGTCGAAGGCATGACGCCGACCGCCACCACGCTCGCGACCGCCGCCACGGCGCTGTCCCTGGGCCATTTCCTCGCGCTCGGCGCGGCGCTGTTCTGCATCGCCGTCGCGGGCATCTTCCTCAACCGGAAGAACGTGATCGTGCTGCTGATGTGCATCGAGCTGCTGCTGCTCTCGGTGAACGTCAACTTCGTGGCGTTCTCGCGCCACCTCGGCGACGCGTCGGGCCAGGTCTTCGTGTTCTTCATCCTCACCGTGGCCGCGGCCGAGGCCGCGATCGGCCTGGCGATCCTGGTCACCCTGTTCCGCAACCGGCGCACGATCGACGTGGCCGAGATCGACACCTTGAAGGGCTGAGGCGATGCCGGACGTCGACACTCTCTACAACGGCCTCGCGCTCCCGGCCGGCGTGCTGCTGGCGGTGGTGCTGGCGCCGCTGGCCGGCGCGATCGTCGCCGGGCTGTTCCGCAACCAGGTCGGCCGCGCCGGCTCGCACGCGGTCACGATCGCCGGCGTGGCCGCCAGCTGCGCGCTGTCGTGCTGGGTGCTCTGGCAGCTGGTGGGCAAGGGCGCGCCGCCGTTCAACGAGAACGTGTACACCTGGTTCAGCATCGGCGGCTACGAGGCCCACGTGGGCTTCATGGTCGACAAGCTGACCGCGATGATGATGGTCGTGGTGACCTTCGTGTCGCTGCTCGTGCACGTCTACACGATCGGCTACATGGCCGACGACCCGGGCTACCAGCGCTTCTTCAGCTACATCTCGCTGTTCACCTTCTCGATGCTGATGCTGGTGATGAGCAACAACTTCATGCAGCTGTTCTTCGGCTGGGAAGCGGTGGGCCTCGTCTCGTACCTGCTGATCGGCTTCTGGTTCAGGCGACCGACGGCGATCTTCGCCAACCTCAAGGCGTTCCTGGTCAACCGCGTCGGCGACTTCGGCTTCATCCTCGGCATCGCCGGGGTGCTGTACTGGTTCGGCACGCTCGACTACGCGACCGTGTTCGCCAATGCGCCGACCATCGACGGCCTGACCACGTCCGTGTTCGCCGGCCATGAATGGTCGGTGGCGACCATCATCTGCATCTGCCTGTTCGTCGGCGCGATGGGCAAGTCCGCGCAGGTGCCGCTGCACGTGTGGCTGCCGGACTCGATGGAGGGCCCGACCCCGATCTCGGCGCTGATCCACGCCGCGACGATGGTCACCGCGGGCATCTTCATGGTCGCGCGCATGTCGCCGCTGTTCGAGCTGAGCGAAACGGCCCTCGACTTCGTGCTGTTCATCGGCGCGACGACGGCGTTCTTCACCGGCCTGATCGGCATGGTCCAGAACGACATCAAGCGCGTCGTGGCCTACTCGACCCTGTCGCAGCTGGGTTACATGACGGTCGCGCTGGGCGTGTCGGCCTACAGCGCGGCGGTCTACCACCTGATGACCCACGCCTTCTTCAAGGCGCTGCTGTTCCTCGGCGCGGGCTCGGTCATCATCGCCATGCACCACGAGCAGGACATGCGCCGCATGGGCGGCCTGCGCAAGGTCATGCCGGTCACGTTCTGGACGATGCTCGTCGGCACGCTGGCCCTGGTCGGCACGCCGTTCTTCAGCGGCTTCTACTCGAAGGACACCATCATCGAGGCGGCGGCGGAGCATGCGCACGAGGCCGGCAACTGGATCGCGACGTACGGCTACTGGGCTGTGCTGCTGGGCGCGTTCGTGACTTCGTTCTACAGCTTCCGCCTGCTGTACATGACCTTCGCCGGCCCCGGACGCTTCCGCGACGCGCACGGCGACCACGCGCACGGCGACCACGCGCACGACGACGATGCGCACGACCACGACCACGGCCACGGCCACGGCGCGCACGAACCGCACGAGTCGCCGTGGGTGGTGACGGTGCCGCTGGTGCTGCTGGCGATCCCGTCCGTGGTGATCGGCTTCCTCACCGCCGGCCCGATGCTGTTCGGCACCGACATGATGGGCCACGCGAAGCAGTTGCCGTTCTTCCTCGGTTCCATCGACCTCGCGGCCGCGCGCGACGTGGTCGCGAAGATCGCGGAAGAGGCCTGGCACGGGCCGGTGCAGTTCGCGCTGCACGGGTTCATGGCGCCGGCGTTCTGGCTGGCGTTCGCCGGCTTCCTGCTCGCGACCGCCATGTACTGGTGGAAGCCGGAGCTCGCCGGCCGCGCCCGCCGCGCCTTCGCCTGGCCGGTGCGCATCCTCGAGGACAAGTACGGCATGGACGCGCTCTGGATCCGCGGTTTCGCCGGCGGTGGCCTGGCCCTCGGCAAGGTCTCGCGCCAGGCCGACGAGCGGGTGATCGACGGCGCCATCGTCAACGGCAGCGTGCGGGTGGTGGCGGCCGTCGCCGGCCTGCTGCGCCGCACCCAGTCGGGCTACCTCTACCACTACGCCTTCGCGATGATCCTGGGCCTGATCGCGCTGCTGGCGGCCCTGCTTCGCTACTGGCACTGACCGCATGTCGACCATGACCGATCTCCCGCTGCTCAGCCTGCTGGTCTGGATCCCGATCGTCGGCGGCGTGCTGTGTTTGGCCCTCGGCGACGCGCGCGCGCAGGCGGCGCGCTGGACCGCGCTCGCGTTCGCGCTCGCGACCTTGCTGGCGAGCATCCCGTTGTTCACCGGCTTCGACTTCGGCGACGCCGGCATGCAGTTCGTCGAGCAGCGCGCCTGGATCCCGGCATACGACATCCAGTACCACCTCGGCGCCGACGGCATCTCGGTGGCACTGATCGGACTCACCGCGCTCACCACGGTGCTGGTCCTGGTCGGTGCCTGGAGCCCGATCCAGAAGCGCGTGAACCAGTACGTCGCCGCGATGCTGGTGCTCGAAGGCGTGATGATCGGCGTGTTCGCGGCGATGGACGCGATGCTGTTCTACGTGTTCTTCGAGGCGATGCTGATCCCGATGTTCATCCTGATCGGCGTCTGGGGCGGCCCGCGCCGCGTCTACGCCTCGCTCAAGTTCTTCCTGTACACCTTCCTCGGCTCGGTGTTCATGCTGGTCGGGCTGGTGTACCTGTACCTGAAGGGCGGCAGCTGGCAGATCGCGGACATGGCGGCGCTGCCGCTGGGCATGCGCGAGCAGGTCTGGCTGTTCTTCGCGTTCCTGATCGCGTTCGCGGTCAAGGTGCCGATGTTCCCGGTCCACACCTGGCTTCCCGACGCGCACGTCGAGGCGCCGACGGGCGGCTCGGTGGTGCTGGCCGCGATCATGCTGAAGATCGGCGGATACGGCTTCCTGCGCTTCACCCTGCCGATCGTGCCCGACGCCGGCCACGAGCTGGCCTGGCTGGTCATCGCGCTCAGCCTGATCGCGATCATCTACGTCAGCCTCGTCGCCCTCGTGCAGGACGACATGAAGAAGCTGATCGCCTATTCGTCGGTCGCGCACATGGGCTTCGTCACCATGGGCACCTTCATCGCGTTCTCGCTGGTCCGCGATTACGGCAACCTCGACGCCGCGCGCCTCGGCCTGCAGGGCGCGATGGTGCAGATGGTGAGCCACGGCTTCATCTCGGGCGCGATGTTCTCCTGCGTGGGCGTGCTCTACGATCGCCTGCATACCCGCCGGATCGCCGACTACGGCGGCGTGGCCAACGTGATGCCGTGGTTCGCGGCGTTCTTCATCTTCTTCTCGATGGCGAATTCCGGCCTGCCCGGCACCTCGGGCTTCGTCGGCGAGTTCATGGTGATCCTGGCCAGCTTCCAGCAGCACCCGCTGCTCGCCTTCGGCGTCGCCACCACCCTGATCACCGGCGCGGGCTACACGCTGTGGCTGGCCAAGCGGATCATCTGGGGCGAGGTCGGCAACGCCAACGTCGCGGCCATGAAGGACATCGACATGCGCGAGTGGATCGTGCTCGGCGCCTTCGCCGCGGGCGTGCTGCTCATCGGCGTGTGGCCGAAGCCGCTCACCGACCTGATGGAACCCTCCATCGCGCAACTGGCGAGCCAGCTCGCCGCCAGCAAGCTCTGAGGACGCAAGCCGCATGATCGCGACCCTGCCCACCGCCGCCGACCTGCTGCCGCTGCTGCCGGAACTGGTGCTCGTCGCCGGCGCGTTCGCGCTGCTGATGCTGGACCTGTTCCTGGACGAGGCGCGGCGCGGCGTCACCAACACGCTGGCGATCGTGCTGTTGCTGGTCGTCGCCGGGATGGCCTTCGCCGGCACGGGCGGGCAGGGCACCGTGCTCGGCGGCATGTTCGTGCGCGACACCATGGCCGACGTGCTCAAGGCCGCGGCCTGCGTCGTCACCGCGCTGTCGCTGGTCTACGCCTGGCCGTTCCTGCGCGAGCGCGGGCTGTACAAGGGCGAAGTGGCGGTGCTGATGCTGTTCGCCACCCTCGGCATGATGCTGCTGATCTCCGCCGGCAGCCTGGTCATGGTCTACCTCGGCCTGGAACTGCTGGCGCTGTGCTCGTACGCGCTGGTCGCGATCGACCGCGACAGCGCGCTGTCGTCCGAGGCGGCGATGAAGTATTTCGTGCTCGGCTCGCTGGCGTCGGGCCTGCTGCTGTACGGAATGTCGCTGCTGTACGGCGCGACCGGGACGCTCGACCTGGCGACGCTGCATGGCGCGATCGCGATGTCGCAGGAGCGGACCCTCCTGCTGATGGGGACCGTGTTCCTCGTCGCCGGCATCGCCTTCAAGTTCGGCGCGGCGCCGTTCCACATGTGGCTGCCGGACACCTACCACGGCGCGCCGACCGCGATCACCGTGTTCATCGGCTCGGCGCCGAAGCTCGCCGCGTTCGCGATGGCGTTCCGCCTGCTGGAAGCCGGCGTCGGCCCGCTCAGCGCCGAGTGGCGGCTGCTCGTTGCCGCGCTCGCGGTGGCTTCGCTGGCGGTGGGCAACCTGATCGCGCTGGCGCAATCCAACCTCAAGCGCATGCTCGCGTACTCGACGATCTCGCACGTCGGCTTCGTGTTCATGGGCATCGCCGCGGCGAACGCAGCCGGCTACGCGGCGGCGATGTTCTACGCGATCAGCTACGCGATCATGGCCACGGCCTCGTTCGGCGCGATCGTGGTGCTGGCGCGCAATGGTTACGAGTCGGACGGCATCGACGACTTCCGCGGCTTGGCGGCGCGCAGCCCCTGGCTGGCGGGCATGATGCTGTGCGCGATGATGTCGCTGGCCGGCATCCCGCCGTTCCTCGGCTTCTGGGCCAAGCTCGCGGTGCTGCGCGCGGCGATCGGCGGCGACCTGCTGTGGCTGGCGATCGTCGGCATCGTGTTCGCGGTGATCGGCTGCTTCTACTACCTGCGCGTGTGCAAGGCGATGTACTTCGAGGCCCCGCCGGAGGGCGTGCCCGCGCCGCGGCCGCACGACCGGATCCTGCGCACGGCCTTCGGCGTCAACGCGCTCGCGCTGCTGGGGCTGGGCCTGGCCTGGAACCCGATCATGGCCTGGTGCCAGGCGGCGTTCCCCGGCTAGGCATTCCGCCGCACGGCCGGGCTCCGCGCCGGGCCGGGCGCGCGCGTCGCGGTCGCCACGCCGCTGCCGTCGATCTCCACGGACTGGTCGGCCATGGCCGCCAGCCCGGTGCGGTGCGAGACGACGACGAGCGCGGCATGCGGCAGTCGCCGCCGGAGGGTCGCGAGCACTCCGCGTTCCGACGCGGCATCCAGCGCGCTGGTGGCTTCGTCCAGGATCGCCAGCGCCGGCGCGCGAAGCAGCACCTGGGCCAGCAGCAGGCGTTGCAGTTCGCCGCCGGAGAAGCGGCTGCCGGATTCCTGCAGTCCCGCATCGAGGCCGGCACCGCTCCTGCGCACGCGTCCGGCGAGGCCGACATCGGCCAGCGCGCCCCATATCATTTCGTCCGTCGCATCGGGCCGGGCCCAGCGCAGGCTGTCGCGCACGCTTGCATGCCAGGGACGGACCTGCTGGCTGACGTAGGCGCTCCTTCCGACGAGCGCGCGGTACCGGTCGAAGCCGACCTCGCCGTGCGCGTCTTCCGCCTCGAAGACTTCGGGCGTCGCCATTCCCGAAAGGATGTCGACCAGGCAGGTCTTGCCGATGCCCGAGTCGCCGCACACCAGGGTCAGCTCGCCCGGGGCCAGCAGCAGGTCGCGGACCTCGAGCGGCACGAGCGACGCCGGCAGCCGCACCCTGCGGAGGCGCAGGGGACGCAATCCGCCGCCGGGCGCCTGCGGCGGCGACCGGTCCGCCTGCAGCGACACGTACCGTTGCCACAGTTCGAATGCCGGCACCGCCGAGCGCAGCTGCTGCACGCCTTGCCGCGTCGATGCGAGGTAGGGCAGGAGGCGCGCCAGCAGCAGGCACACCGCCACCAGCGCCGCCTGGTCGATGCCCTGCCAGCGGTGGGCCACGACGAAGGCCGCGGCGATCGTCGCGGTCGCGAGCAGCTCCAGCAGGAGCCGGCCGTGCGCGGCGAGTTCGAGCTGTCGCCTGTATCCGCGCCCGAGCTGCGTCGCCATGTCCGCCCAGGACGCGTGGTCCGCGTGCTGCCGCCCGAAGGAACGGACATGGCGCAGGCGCCGCGGAAAGTCCTCGCCGCGCCAGAACAGGCGGGTCATGTCGGCCACGTAGGCCCGGCTGATGCGCGACTGTTCGCCGCCGAACAGTTTCGTCGCCATCCATGCGAAGGCCGCGAACACCGGCAACGCCAGCACCAGCGGCGGCGACACCCAGAACGCGAAGGCGAGGGTCACGGCCGTGGTGACCGCCGCGACCAGCAGCTGCAGCATCGCGGTGAATCCGTGGACGATGATCTCGACGTTGTAGGTGAGGACATTCGCGATCTCGGCCGACGTCGCGTCGCCGAGCGCGTCGAGCTTCGCGCGGACCAGCCGCGCATGGACCCTGCGGCGGAGGAAGACGCCGTAACGCGACGCCATGCGCGCGCCGAGGCAGGCCGCGGACCATCGCGACACCGCGAACAGGCCGGAGGCTGCGGCGAACAGGGCCGCATCGGCTTCGAGGCTTGCCGCCGCCGCCGGGATCCGATCGGCGAACGGCAGCGGCGATGATGGCTGGAGCAGCGGGACCAGGAACAGTGCTGCGAGGCTGCCGGCAAGCGCCGCGACCAGGGACGCGACCACATACGCGGCGATCCGCCGCCGGTCCGCGCGCGTCAGCGTGCGCCCGAAGGCGCGCAGCAGCGCGCCGCGCGCGTCAGCCGAGGAGTCGTCGCAGGGCATCGACCGAGCTCCCGGGGTGGGCGCCGCGCAGCAGGCGATGCGCGGGCGCGCGCCGGGCCCAGGCTTCGAATGCATCCCAGCCCGGCTGGGTCGCGGCATAGCCCTGGCCGGCGGCCAGGCACGCTGCCACCGACGCGCCGTCCACGGGCGCCAGCCGCGCATCGGGGCCTGCAGCCGACTGCGCGGAGAGGATCACGGTACCGGCCAGCGCCAGCGGCGCCCGCGCTAGCCGGATGCCCGGCGGCGCGTGCCGCAGGTCGGCTTCGAACTTCCGTACGCCGCTGCGGCGCTGGATCATCGGTGCGGCGGAGATCCAGGCGCGGGCCGCTGCATCGTCGATGCCATCGAGCGCATCGGGGCGGACGTGCAGGAAGTTCGCGACGCCGGTCGCCATCATTCCTTCCGGCTGCACGAAGACCGCATCCTCGGAAAGGAAATCCAGGCCCTGCAGCAGGCCGTGCAGGGCGACGGTCGACTTGCCCGCGCCGCTTTCGCCGAGGAGGAGCACGCCGCGGCCGTCGCGGCCCACGCAGGCCGCATGCAGCGGCACGAGGCCCTGGCAGCGGGCGGCGAGGAGGAATACGGCGAATTCCACGAGCTCGTAGCGCAGGTGATACGGGTGGTCGAGCATGTCCGACGACGCGACCACGCGCGCGCGCCGGCGTTGCGGCGAGACCAGCACGAAGTTGTGCGCGTCCATCACCCCGCTGAGGAGGCCCTCGTGCAGCCGCGTCCGGACGGGCGGCGGGTCTCCCGCGGGCCGTGCCCGGCGCGGCACGAGCCGCAGTTCGACCTCGATCGCGGGGGCATCCTGCGGGAACGCGTGCGGCGCGTGTCCTCCATAGGCCGATTCGACGAGTTCCAGCAGCGCTTCGCTGTCGCTCTCGAAGCGGAAGCGCCCGCCCATGATCTGCTTGTGCGTGGCGAGGCGCGGCCGTGCGGCGGTCATCATGCGGTGCATCGATCGAAGGCGGGCCCTGTCCCGTGGGTGCGGGCGCGGCGGCGAAAGGTTGCCGCGCCGGGCAGGCAACCAAAGGCCCGTCGCCGGGCACCTACGCCCGACATGCTCAGGATCCACCTCGCCCATTCCTACTTCCTGCGCTTCGACCAGAAGCAGTGGGAACGCGGCAAACCGTACCCGCCGCTCGCCACGCTGCAGGTGGCGGCCATGCTGCGCCAGGCGGGACACCAGGTGACCCTGTTCGACGCCATGCTCGCCGACGGGGTGGAGGAGTTCGCGGCGACGCTGCCGCTCGCGGCACCGGACCTGGTCGTCCTGTACGAGGACAACTTCAACTTCCTGACCAAGATGTGCCTGGACCGGATGCACGACGCGGCCTGCACGATGGTGGCCGGGGCGCACGCGGCCGGCATCCCGGTGGTCGTCGCGGGGTCCGATGCGTCGGACCGGCCGGAGCGCCTGCTGGAAGCCGGCGCCTCGGCCGTGCTCGTCGGCGAAGGCACCGCGGCATTGCGCGAACTGGTCGCGCGCCTCGACCGCGACCGCGCGATCGAAGCGCCGCAGTGGGTGTCGGGCGTCGCGGGCGTGGCGTCGCTGTCCGCCCACGACATCGGGTCCGCGCGAACCGGCGCGCTGCCGCCGGACCGCCGGCTGTCCGGCGATGCGGCCTGGGACCTGGTGGACATGGCGCGCTACCGGCGCGCATGGCTGGAGCGCCATGGCCACTTCAGCCTGAACATGGTCGCGTCGCGCGGCTGCCCGTTCCGTTGCAACTGGTGTTCCAAGCCGATCTGGGGCAACCACTACGCGCAGCGCAGCGCGCGCGACGTGGCGGAGGAGATGGCCTTCCTCAAGCGCACCTACGCGCCCGACCACATCTGGATGGCGGACGACATCTTCGGCTTCCGCGTCGACTGGCTCGCCGAGTTCGCGCGCCACCTCGGCGAGCTCGGCGGCTCCGTGCCCTTTACCATCCAGATCCGCGCCAACATGATCAGCGAGCGCATGGCCGACGCGCTCCGGGCGGCGGGATGCGTCGAAGCGTGGATCGGGGCCGAAAGCGGCAGCCAGCGGATCCTCGACGCGATGGCCAAGGACACCTCGATTGCCGAACTGGTCGACGCACGCCGGCGGCTGGGAGAGCGCGGCATCCGCGTCGGCTTCTTCATCCAGCTCGGCTACCTGGGCGAGCAGCTGGACGACCTGCTGGCGACGCGGGCACTGGTGGCGCGCACGGCCCCGGACGAAATCGGCGTCAGCGTTTCCTACCCACTGCCGGGCACGCGCTTCCACGAGCAGGTCAAGGCGCAGCTGGGCAGCAAGACGCACTGGAAGGAGAGCGGGGATCTCTCGATGATGTTCCGCGGCGCCTACGATTCCGTGTTCTACCGGCGCGTCCGCGACCTGCTGCACTGCCAGGTCGAGCTGCAGCAGTCCGCGCAGCACATGGCGCCCGCCGAAGCGCGCGAGGCCCGCGCCCTGCTCGACGCGCGCTGGGACGCGCTGGTCGCGTGCGAGCGCGAACACAGGACGCCCGATGCCGCCGCCGTCCCCGCCGTGGAGGCCCTTGCCCATGGACGCGCACATGTTGCCGCCGCTGAAGTCGATTAAGGCCGGGCTGCACCGCGCGACCGAAGCCCTCGCGGTGGAGCTGGCCGGGCCGGGGACCGCGACGCCGCGCTGGGATCGCCTGCAATGGAAGCTGGCCTCGGCCGCCGCCGCGGCGCACGGCGTCTCGCCCATGCTGAGCGGGCGTTGCCGCTGGGAGCACGCGCCATGGCAGCACTTCCTGCGCGACCAGCACACCCACGTCGAATGCCGCCAGCGACGCATCACGGCGCTGCTGAAGCGCATCGACGCCGACGCGCGCGCCGCCGGCGTGCCGGTCGTGGCGCTGAAGGGCTCGGCGCTGCAGGCGATGGGCCTGTATGCGCCGGGCGAGCGCCCGATGGCCGACATCGACCTGCTGGTCCGTGCCGGCGATGCCGGCGAGGCCGGCCGCCTGCTGCAGGCGCTGGGATACGCCGAGTCGTACGCGCAATGGAAGCACCTGGTGTTCAAGCCGGTCGATGCACGCCCCGTACCGGGCCTCGGCGAACACTGGGACACGCCGGTCAACATCGAGTTGCACCTCGGCATCCAGGAACGATTGCCGGTATCGGTCGCCGACATCACGGATCGCGTCTTCCCGCAAGACGCGCAGCCCGGCCTGAACGGCTACGCGACGACGGGAGGCCTGATGGGCCACCTGCTGCTGCACGCCGCCGGCAGCATCTGCAACCGCAGCCTGCGCCTGATGCACCTGCACGACATCGCGCTGCTGTCGTCGCGGATGGCGGCGGACGACTGGCTCGAATTGCATGGCCGCGGCGACGACGCTCCCTGCTGGTGGGCATTGCCGCCGCTGCGGCTGGCCGATCGCTATTACCCCGGCGTCGTTCCCGCCGGCGTGCTGCAGCGGTTCGCCCGCCAATGCCCGGCGCTGCTGCGCGTGCTGTCGCGCCGCCACACCCTGACGCGCGTCTCCTGCTCGGAACTGTGGCTGCACCCGCTCGCGGGCGTGGAATGGTCCCGCTCCGCCGGCGACGTCGGCCGCTACCTGCGGGACCGGATCAGGCCGTCGCAGGAAGCCGTCCAGGAGCGGGCCGACATGCTGCGCACCCAGCTGTGGCTGCAGGGGCAGGACTGGCCGCAGATGGGGCATGTCCGCCGCGCGCTGCGCTGGCTGGCGCGCCCGGTGCCGCGGATGGACATCCTGTACGCGGTGCGCGCCGCCATGGAGTCGCCGATCCTTGTCGCGTGAGCCGCCCGACGCGCCGGCCGCCCCGTTGGCGCCGGGCATCCGCCTGCGCTGCCCGCGTTGCGGCGCGGGCATTCCCGGGATGGAGTGCCGGGCCTGCGGGTTCTCGATCACGTTGCAGCACGGCATCGCGCGGGCGCTTCCGCCGGAGTCGATGGCACGCTTCGCCGGCTTCATCCACGAGTACGAGCAGGTGAGGGAAGCGGAAGGCCGCGGCAGCGACCATGCCGACTTCTACCTCGGCCTCCCCCGGGGCGGCGGCGCGCTGCAGGATCCCCGACAGTGGCAGGTCCGGGCGCGCAGCCATGCCTATCTGTGCCGGCGCCTGCTCGCCGGCGCCGGCAAAGCGAACGGCTCCGACCGTCTCCTGGATCTCGGCGCGGGCAATTGCTGGCTGAGCTATCGCCTCGCCTTGGCGGGCCATCGCCCCTGCGCGGTGGACCTGGTGGCGAACGATCGCGACGGCATGGGCGCCGCGCGCCATTACCTCGCGCGGCTGCCCACGCTGTTCCCCCGGTTCCAGGCGAGCTTCGACCGGCTTCCGTTCGCGGACGCGCAGTTCGACGCCGCGATCTTCAATGCATCGTTCCACTACACCACGGACGGCGAAGCCGCGCTGCGCGAGGCGCTCCGGTGCGTGCGGCCGGGCGGGGCCGTGATCATCGCCGACACGCCCTGGTACCCCCGCGAGGCGGACGGACGGCGGATGCTGGCCGAACGCGAGTCGCACTTGCGGCGGTGCCACGGCGTCGCCGGCGCTTCGATCGCCATGCTCGGGTTCCTGACCGACGCCTGGCTGCACGAAATGGAGCACGCGCTGTCGATCCGGTGGGAGGTGCACCGCCCCTGGTACGGGCTGGCGTGGGCGCTGCGCCCCGTCGTCGCGACCTTGCGGGGCAGGCGGCGGCCGTCGCGGTTCCGGATGTACGTCGCGCGCAAGCACAGCGCGACGCCGGCGCATCACGCCGATCCGCGATAGATCGCCTCGAAGGCGCGCGCCGTGCAGTCGGCGTCCTCGCGCATCGCCCGGTGCTGCGCGGCCGCTGCCATCCGCAGGCGCAGGGCGTCGTCGCCGACGACCTCCGTGATGGCGGCGGCGAGGGCGCCGGCGTCGCCGACGGGCACGGCCGACGCGGCCGACGGCGCCCACTCCACCAGGTGCCCGACGGCGGTCCCGACCGTCGGCACGCCCGCGATGGCCGCCTCGAGCGCGACCAGCGGCCCGGCTTCGTGGCGCGACGACACCACCAGCAGGTCGGCCTGCGCCAGCAGCGGGCGCAATTCGCGCTGCGTCATGAAGCCATGGAAGCGGACGCAGTCCTGCAGTCCGAGCGTCGCGGCGAGGGCCTGCATCTCGCCGTGCAGCGTGTCCACGCCGACCAGGTCCGCGGTGAACGCCTGGCCCTGCCGGAGGAGGACCGAGAGCGCGCGCAGCAGGGTCGGCTGGTCCTTGACGCGATTGAGGCTGGCGACGTGGATGAGCCGTGCCGGGCGGTCGCCACGCGGGCGCGGCGGCGACACCGGCCACGCGCGCAGGTCCACGCCCAGCGGCACGCGTCGCGCCTCGATGCCCAGGTCGCGCAGCGACGCGATGACCGGCGCGCTGGCCGCGGTGACGGCATCGGCGACTCGCAGCACCACCGCTTCCCGCAAGCGGCTGATGCGGCGTCGCCGGCCGCCGTAGCCGATGTCGTGCAGGGCGACGAGCTCGCCCCCGGCGATGTGCACCGCGCTGCGCACGCGCAGCACCGCGGCAGCGGCGACGGCCACCAGCCCGCACGATCCCGAGAAGATGGCGTGGATCACGTCGAAGCGGGCCCGGCGATGCTCGCGGGCGATCGCGGCGATCGCCCGCAGGCGGGTCCAGCCGTCGCCGATGTTGTGGACCGTCGCGCCGGCGAGCGGCCATTCGCCCGCGAGGGGCTCCTGCCGCAGCGCGAACACGTGCACGTCGTGGCGCTGCGCCAATCGCTCCACCAGCGCCAGCAGTGCAGGGATCACGCGTCGGTCGCCGCTGCGGTCGACGCCGCCCGGGACGACGAGCGCGATCTTCACCGCACGCTCCGCGCATGCAGGTCGCGCGTGCGCGCATAGGCGTCGGCCCATTGCCGACCCAGGGCAGCGAAGGACAGGCGGTCGTCGAAATGGCGGCGCACCTCCGCCGGCGGCGTCCTGCGCGTCCACGCCTCCAGCACGGCCGCGGCCAGTCGCGCCGGGTCGCCCACCGGCCAGAGGTGCCCGACGCGTCCTCCAGCCGTCAGTGCGCGGAACGGGGCGATGTCGGTCACCACCGGCGTCGCGCCGCAGGCCATCGCCTCCAGCAGCGCGTAGCCGCACGATTCCGTCCGGCTTCCGGAGACGAACAGGTCGGCGGCGCGCATCAGGGGCTCGACGCCGGCGTGCGGCACGCGGCCCAGCAGATGGACGCGGTCCGCGAGCTCCGGATGCGCGCGGACCCGCGCCTGCACGTCGGCCATGAGCGGAGCGCTGCCGAACGCGCACCAGAGATGCAGCCCGGGGAGCCGTGCCGCGGCGCCGGCGATGCCGTCGATCACGGTGAGCGGATCCTTGCCGCGGGCGAGGTGGCCCACCCACAGCACGCACGGGTCGCCGTGCAGCCCGGTCGCGGTGCGTGCCGCCTCGCGGTCGCCCGGCGCGAAGCGGCTCGACGACTCGGGGATCGCGAACACCGGCATCGCTTCGCCGAACACGCCGGCCGCGATGAAGGGGCGCGCTTGCCCGAGCGCGGTGAACGCGACGGCGGAGACCGCGGAATACCAGCGACGCCAACGCCGGCGCCACCACCAGGGCGGAGCGCGGTCCGCATGGTCCTGGCACAGGATCGGCAACCGCGGCAGGTGGCGGGAGGTCGCGTACGCATCGCCGGCGAACGCCAGGCCCTGCACGTGGAGGACATCGGGTGCGAGCGCGATGAGCGCGTCCGCGAGGCGCCGTGCCCTCGTCGCATCGTCGGCGCCCGCGATGTCGACGAAGTGGTATTCGATGCCGTTGCGCACGATGCGGTCCCGCCGTCGCGCGGCCTGCAGCACCGAAACGCGCACGCCGCCGCACGCGGCGATCTCGGCGATGTCCACCAGCGACGGCCACTGCTCGAGCACGCGCGCGTGCGGCAGTCCTGCCGGCACCGGCAACAGGTTGGCCTGGACGACGTGCAAGGCCGCCGGCCCGGGTCAGAGCCCCGAGACCTGCGGCATGCGCAGCCGCACGAGCCGGCTCGCCCATTCGAGTTCCCATGGGCGATCGATCCTTCCGGTGCGGTAGCGCCATCCCGCCATCGCCCGCAGGCCGCGCTTGGCCCAGGCGGGCGAGCGCAGGTCCTGCACCGTCGGATAGCGGCAACGCAGGACGGTGACGAAATCCTGGATGCGCCGGCGCAGCCGGTCGTCGAGCCAGGGCGCATCGGCGTGGCAGGTGTAGGCGACCCAGCGCGGCTCCGCCCATTCCTCCACCGTCGTCGGGAACGCCACCGGCCGGCCGTCCAGGTCGTGCATCGGCACGGGCGGGCGGCGCCGTCGATCCGAGGCATGGCGGCTGTGGTCCGGCAGCGGCGTGTAGACGTACACGACCACTTCGGTGTCGGGGTTGATCCGCTTCAGTTCGCGGATGAACTCGAAGGTGCGCTCGGTCTCTCCCTCGGTGTCTTCCGGCGGCGCCACCATGAAGGACAGTTCGGGAATCACGCCCTGGCGCCGGCACAGCTTCACCACCTCCACCGTCTGGTCCGGGCGCGTGCCCTTGCGGATGTCCTTCAGCATCTGGCCGTCGGGCGACTCGGCGCCGATGTAGGCCATCCGCAGCCGGCTCTTGCGGACCAGCTCCCAGCCGCGGGACGACAGGTTCAGCAGCGCATCGGAGCGGGCGAAGCACCACCAGGGCATCGCGAAGCGGGCCATGACCTCGAGCAGCGGGATCATGTCCTGCTCGCGGTCGAAGAAGTTGTTGTCGAAGTACTGGACCGAATCGGCGCCGAGTTCGTGCTTGAAATAGGACAGGTCGCGCTCGAGCCTGTCCGCGGTCGACAGGTGCGTCGCGCCGCCGTACATCGCGGCGACGCCGCAGAAGGTGCAGCGGAAGCGGCAGCCGGTGGCCGCCTGGTGCGCGACCGTGCGCTGGCCCAGGTAGGTGCGGGCGAGGTAGCGGCGCGGATCGCCGAGCCGTTCGTACGGTAGCCGGCCGCCGTGGTCGGGCACCGGGATGGCGCGCGCCGGATTGTGCACGACGCTGCCGTCGCGCTTCCACGACAGGCCCTCGATGCGCGCCAGGGCGGCGTCGGTGCCGCCGCTGCGCAGCGCGGCGACGAGCTCCGGCAGGCTGCCGTCGCCCGGTCCGCGGATGACGAAGTCCACGTCCGCCGACCCGATCGCGGCGTCCGTGTTGAGGGTGGGGAAGTAGCCGCCCCAGGCGATGGGAAGTCGCGGGAATCGCTGCCGGATCGCGCGCGATGCCGCGATGGCCGGCGCCAGTTGCGGCCCGCCCATGACGGTGATGCCCACCAGGTCGAACGCTTCCTCGTCGAGCGCCTGCAGGCTGCGCTCGATGAAGTCGCGATCGACGTTGCCGTCCACGATCCGGCTGCCGCCCGCGCCGTTGCGTTCCAGTGCCGCCGAAAGATGCAGCAGGGCCAGCGGGAACCGCGCACCGTGGCGCGAGGTGATCGTGGGATTGACGAGCAGCGTGCGGGGCTTCACGGACATGCGGGCTTCCGGATCGTGGGCGTCAATGTTCGCGCCGCAACTTGAACACCAGGGCGACGGGATTCTGCAGGGCCGCGCGGTCGAAGCGCGCGCCGGCTGGAATGTCCGCCGGGTCGAGCATCGGCTCGAGCACCGCGTCGATGCGCAGGCCCGCGGCGGCGCACGCGTCGTGCCAATGGCCGTACAGGTGCGAGGTGTGCTGCACGGCGTAGCGCCGTCCGCCGGCCTTGAAATCGCGCACCCAGCCGAGCGCATGGCCGATGGGGTGGACATCACTGCACAGCACGGTACCGCCCGGCTTCGTCGCCCGGCCCAGTTCGGCGAGGCAGCGGCGCAGGTCGGGCACGTGGCCGACGACGAGGCCGCACAGCACCACGTCGGCGCGGCCGTCGGCGACGGGAAGGGCGTCGACGCTACCGAGCAGCAATTCGGCGCGGGCGCCGCTGCCGTCGGCGTGCAGGGCCTCGCGCGCACGCGCGAGCATGTCCGGCGAGAGGTCCACCCCGGTGAGGCGCGACGCGTGGCGGCGATGCGCATGCAGCAGGTAGCGGCCGCTGCCGCAGCCGGCATCGAGGACGTCGTGGCCGCGCAGGTCGTGCGCGAGCAGGGAGAGCATGGCGCGCTCCTCGGCCAGCATGACGGGGTTGTGTGCGTGCGGCGGATAGTCCGCCGCCCACAGCGCGTAGGCCTCGACCGGCGCGAGCAGGATCGGGGAGGGCATCAGCGGCTCCCGGCCGCGGCCGCGACCGCGGCATCGCGTTGCTGCGCGCCGCTGCCCGATGCGAGGGTGAACCCCGGCTCCAGCGCGGCCACGGCGGCATCGGCGAGCCAGCGCGCGAGCAGCTTCGGCCGGCCGTCCAGCATCGCCGGCACGGTTTCGACGTCCGCCAGCGCGAACCATTCGGCGAGGTCGGGATCGGCGAGGCAGGGCAGTCCGTCGCGCACGACGGCGCGAAGCTCGTTGCGCTGCAGGCCGGCGGGGCCGTCCGTCGCCCCCGGTCCGGTGTCGCGCACGAGCACCAGGTCCGCCACGTCGCCGGGCGCGAGGCGACCGCGCCCCGCGAGACGCAGGATGCGCGCGCCCGCGATGGTGGCCGCCTCCAGCAACCCTGCGGCGGGCAGCTCGCCGCGCGCGAGCACGCCACGCATCTCCTCGAGCATGTCGCGCGCACCGGTGAGCCGCGAATCGGTGCCGAGGGCGAGGCGACCGGCCGCCGACAGCCGCCGCGGATCCAGCGTGCGGCCGAGCAGGGCGAGGTTGCTCGACGGGCACCAGACCACGCCGGCCCCGCGCTCGATCGCGCGTTCGACATCCTCGGCGGACAGCCCCACGCAATGCACCAGCACGCTGTTCCGGCCGAGGCAGCCGCTGGCATCGAGCGCTGCGAGTTCGGCCTGCGCGGCAGGGTCGGTGCCCTCCGCGAGGTGGATCATCCAGGGCCGCCCGGCCGGAGTGGCGGCGAAGCTGCGGCGCATGTCGGGGCCGTATTCCGGCCATCCGGGCGCATACGCCCAGCCGTACTCCCGGACCACCGCCACGGGGAAGTCCGGCGCGTCGAGCGCGGGATGCCACGGGTCGTGGTGGGCCACGCACGTCGTGCCGGCCAGCAGGTTCTTCAGCGCGCCATGGCGCAGCCGCACGTGCTTCGGCACCGCGAGCGCCGCGGACACCGCGGGCGCCGCGAAATGCGCCTTGAAGGCCTCCATCCACTCGTAGCTGTTGCGGAACGGTTGCGCATGCGCGAGTGGCGGGACGGCGTTCACGTGCAGGTGGTCGTGCGCATTGACCAACCCGGGGAAGACCAGGTGGTCGTCCAGCCGCATGCGGCGCGCGCGCGGGCTTGCGGCGGCGCCGATGCGGCCCGCGCGGATCCGCAGCGGCGCGCGCCGGAACCCGCCCGGCATCGGCGTGGCGACGCCGTGCAGGTCGATCGCGATCCCGGGGCGCGCGCGGTCCATGTCAGCGACGGCGCATCACCATGAGGAAGTGGTCGCCCATGTCGCGCAGCAGCGGCCACGCGCCGAGGCGATCGTCGAGCCGGCCGAGGCCTTCGCCGAGGGTGCGACGGCGCCGGTAGACGTCCACCAGGTAGGGCGGCGGCATGAACAGGCTCAGCGCGCGGTAACCCGCCAGGGAAAAGCGCGACGCGAAATGGCGATGGAATTCGCGCGGCAGGTAATAGCGCGTCCAGATGGTGTGCCGGTTCATGCCCACGGGCGTGGCGCCGCGCGCGGCCCGGACGCCGGCCCGCCGGAATCGGCCGCGCACCGCGTAGTGCGCCACTTCCCACGGGCAGATCCGGCCCATCACCGAGAACGCCAGGACACCGCCCGGCCGCAACAGGCGCGCGCACTGCTCCGCGGCGGCGGCGAGGTCGGGCACGCAGTTCAGCGGGCCGAAGTTGGAGTAGATGCCGTCGAACGAGCCGTCGAGGGCATCCAATTCCTGGATGCCGAGCTGCCGGACGTCGACGCGTACCGGGAGTGCAGCGGCGGCGATGCGCGCCTGCGTCCTTGCGACCATCGCGGGAGACCAGTCGGTGGCCACGACGGGGTAACCGAGCTCGGCGAAGCGGAGTGCGTCGATGCCGGTGCCGCAGCCCAGGTCCAGCAGCCGCGAGCCGGGCGGAAGTTCGTTGCAGACGACGTCCCAGAGCGTGCGCCGCATCCGCTGGATCAGCTCGTTGTTGCCGCGCGGACCGTCGTAGTCCGCGGCCACGCTGTCGAAGGCGCGCTGGGTGTCGTGCAGTTGCGCGGCCACCCCCGCGGCGTGGCACAGGCGGGTTTCCGTCATTTCACGCGTCTCCTCGGATGCCCATGGGTACCCGGGCGCGGGGCAAAGGTTGCGGCCCGAACCGCGATGCAACCTTTTGCCCGCGAGCCCGCACCCATCCCCGAGCACCTCCCACCCGCAAGGACGGCGCCTGCCCATGCCCGACACCCGCCGGCGAAACCGCATGAAGCGATGGGCGGCATTGCCGGCGATGGCGCTGCTGGCGATGCTGGCGGCGACGGCGGTGCTGTTCGCCCCGCCGGCCCTGCACGCGCAGCAGAAGGACGCCGCCCCCGCCGCGCACCCGGGACGTGCGCTTCCCGTGCCGCTGACGGCCGAGGACTTCTCGACGCTGCTGCCTCGCACCGACATGGGATCGCGCAATCCCGCGACGCCCCGCCTGGTCCTGGCGGACGACGCACGCGCCCTGCCTTTTTCAGAAGTCCGCGCCGCTGCCAATCCGCTCGCACCGCATGCGACCGCCATCGGCGCGAAGAGCTGCCAGTCCTGCCACGCGCTCGAAGGCGTGCAGGTCACGCACACGCTCCATTTCAGCGCGTTCGCGGCGGCCGCGGGCAGCGACGCGCCGCAGGGGGCGTGCGAGGCCTGCCACGGTCCGGGTTCCGAGCATGCGCTCCGACCGCGGGCGCGGGGGCTGATCATCGCTTACACCCACGAAAGCGCCACGCCCGTCGACGTGCAGGCGCGGACGTGCCTGGGCTGCCACGCCGGCGGCGCCCGCCAGCACTGGACCGGTTCGGTGCACGACCGCCGCGGGCTCGCGTGCACGGATTGCCACAATCCGATGGCACGCCTGTCCGCCGAGGGCTTGATGGCGAAGTCCTCGGTCGACGAGGTCTGCTCGACCTGCCATCGCGACGTGCGCGCACAGTTCAACCGCCGCTCCCACATGCCGCTCCCGGAAGGGCAGCTGTCGTGCGTGGATTGCCACAACCCGCACGGCTCGGTGACGCAACCGCTGCTCAAGACCGCCACCGCCAACGACACCTGCTACGCCTGCCATGCCGAAAAGCGCGGGCCGTTCCTGTTCGAACATGCGCCGGTGCGGGAGAACTGCCTCAACTGCCACACGCCGCACGGTTCCAACCACGCGGACCTGCTGGTGCTGCCGGTGCCGATGCTCTGCCAGCAGTGCCATACGAACTTCCAGCATCCCAACGACCTGCTGACGCGGCAGAACCTCCGCGCGGGGCTCGTTCCCGACGAACGCGCGATGGCGCGCGGGTGCCTCAACTGCCACGGGAACATCCACGGGTCCAACCATCCCGCCGGCCCGACGCTGGTGAAGTGAAGGGGCTCTCCGCGAGGCCGCCGCCATGCTGAAACGGAACATGCTTGCCACGCTGGTCGGCGCGATGCTGGGGATGTCCGCCTGCCGGGAAGCAGCGGCCCAGGCCGACACCAGCGATTCGCAGCGGGTGGGGCACCTGCAGTTCGGCAACGCACTCGATCCGACCGGCTGGGATCCGTTCGCGGTGCCGGACCCGCAAGGCATGTCGTGGCTGCATCCGGGGCAGCTGCGCACGCCGAGCGGCGCGCTCTACCCGTATCCCCACGCGCTTCCGGCGGAAGACGGCGCGTCGGGCGGCGACTGGACCCGTTCCGGCCTGCTGCAGCTCGGCTACCTCGCGACCGCGGGCGACGACGACGACATGTTTTTCCGCCGGTATGCCGACTGGGGGAACGGACCGGTGCTTGGCCTGGTCGCGCTGTCGGCGACCAACCGCAGGACGGGAGGCTATGTCGAGTTCCGCGGCAGCAGGATCGCCGGGGACGACCAGTACTGGCGCCTCCGTGCCGGTCGTGCGGGCGTCGCCAGGTTCGAATTCTTCCACCGCGCGAGCGTGCATACGCTGTCCACCACCGCGTATCCCCTCTGGGACGGGGTGGGGACGACGCGGCTGACGCTGCCGGAGGGCATCGCCACCGGAAGCACGCAGGACGAGGTGCGCGCGGCGATGGCGGCGCGGCCGCGGGAAACGCTGGAAACGACACGGCGAAGCACGGGAGCGAGCTGGGAAGGCGCCACGGCGAGGCACTGGATCGGCTATGCAGGCGTGTCGCGCGAGCGCCGCGAGGGCACGCGGCCCTGGGGCGGCCCGATGTACCTGGGGTATTTCTTCGGCACCCCGGGGCCCGGCGGCCTGGGCGCGCCCGGGATCCCCGGCCGCTACGGCGGCCAGTACGAAACCGTGCGCCCGGTGGACTTCACGACCACCGACATCCATCTCGGCCTTCGCAACAAGGGCGGCGCGCGCGGCTGGCTGCTGGACATCAGCTTCAACGGATCGTTCTTCCGCGACCGCAAGGACCGGCTGGACTTCGAGGTGCCGTTCGCCGTGGCACCGGGCACGACCTCGATGATCGACGGCGGCACCTGGGCGCTCGAGCCGGACAACGACTACTACAACCTGCAACTGGAAGCGTCGCATCCGCTCGAATCCTGGAACGGGAACCTCTCGCTGACCGCGGCCTGGTCGACCATGCGCCAGGACGATGCGCTGCAGGCGCCGCTCGACCCCGCGTTCTGCCCGAGCGGCTCTTCCATCGGCGCGAGCGGCATCGCCTGCGCCGACTGGAACACCACCGCGGCGCTGTCGCGGACGAGCGCGAAGGCGCGGATCGACACGACGCTCGTCGACGCGCGCGCGGACTTCCGCCCCACCGCGGCGCTCGGCCTGTATGCCCACCTGCGCCGTTACGGCGAGGACAACCGCACCCGGTACGCGATGTTCAACCCGCTCACCGGCCAGTACGGATACGTGGCCGAGAACGGATCGGTGGCGCTCCTGATCCCCGAGCCCGCGTTCACCGGCCTGTTCGACCCGAACGACCCGGCCTATCGCTCGGTGCTCACCCAGGTCGCCAGCATCCCCTTCGGCTACGACCGGTTCGATTACGAACTGGGGGGGACCTACGACCTCGGCGACCGTGGCACGCTCGGCGCGCGCTACCGTTTCGAACGGCGCAAGCCGCGCGTGCGGGAGCGCGACCGCGTCGACGACCAGCGCATCGAGCTCGACTGGGACGGCAAGGTGTTCGCCGGCGCGACGCTCCGCGTGAGCTACGAAGCGCAGCGTCGCTCGGGCGACGCCTACGACCCGGCCCCCTACGGCGACGCGTTTTCGCCGTCGCTGCCCGGATACGTCGAGCCGCCCCTCGGCAACACCGCCTTCACCGTCGCGCAGATGTCGAAGTACGACCTGGGCGACCTGAGCGCCGGCAGGCTCAAGGCGATCCTGGTCATGCCGCTCGGCGATGACGCGACCTTCAGCGCGACGCTGCACGGGGACAGGAAGCGGTACGACGCCGTGATCGGGCGCCGCGCGTTCCACATCGCCGGCGCCGATGCCGCCTGGGACTGGTCGCCGTCGCCGGCCACGACGCTGGCCGCCTACGCCGGATACCAGGCGACGCGCCTCGTGCAGGCCAACGTCAACGACAACGAAGCCCTGACGTTCTCGTCGCCGGACCAGGCCGACATGGCCTTCGGCGGGCCGTTCTACCCGTTCGCCGGCTACTGGTCGGCAACCGACGACGAGCGCGACCTCAACGCGGGCGTCCATCTGAAGCACGCGTTCTCGCCGCGCGTGCGCCTGGACGTGGGCTACGACGTCATGTCCTCGCGCGGCGTGAACCGCTACGACGCCGCGACGCTGGCGGCGATTTCCACCGTCTACGCCGGGATCCTCGACCAGGCGGCGATCGGCGACCGCTTTCCCGCCAACCTCTACCGCACCCACGACGTGACCGGGAAACTCGACCTCGCGTTGGCCCGGGACGTCGAGTTGCGCCTGTTCTGCAAGTACCAGCGCGGCCGGTTCTTCGATTGGCACCTGTCGGGTTTCGACACGCCGGCGGACCTGGTCGTGGGCAATCGCGTGTTCACCCGGCTCGCGCCGCCGGCGCGCTGGGAGGCGGTGGCCGTGGGGGCCTTCCTGACCTGGCGACTTTGAGGATCGAGACGATGCGCCCGACGAAACGAAGCGCGTGCGCGGCCGCGATCGCCGTCGCCGGCATTGCGCTCGCCCTGGCCGCGGCGGACGCACCCGCGTCAGGCGACGGCGCCACCGCGCCGAAGGGTCCATCGTTCCTCGACCTGCGCCGGCAACCTCCGGTCACGGGAGACCCGCAGGCGGGCAAGGCGTCGTCGGCAGTGTGCAGTGCCTGCCACGGCGAGCGCGGCATCGGCATCGCGGCGAATTTCCCCAACCTCGCCGCTCAACCGGCGACCTACCTGTATGTGCAATTGGCGTCCTTCAAGGGCGGCCAGCGCAGCGATCCGATCATGGGCCCGATGGCGGCGTCGCTCGGCGAGGCCGACATGCGCAACCTCGCCGCGTACTACGCGTCGCTTCCATCGCCGCCCGCTGCGGAACCGGGGGCGACAGGGGACCTGCCCGGCGGCGCGCTCTTCAACGGCGGCGACCCCGCGCGCGGCATCCCGCCCTGCGCGGGCTGCCACGGCCAGGACGGGCGAGGGCCGGCATCCGGCGGCGAAGCCGGCGCAGCGACGCCGCACCCGCCGTGGCCCACGGTTCCCCGGCTGCGCGGCCAATCCGGCGTCTATGTCGCGAAGGCGCTGCACGATTTCAAGAGCGGTGCGCGCGGCAACACCAGCAATGCCGCGATCATGCACGGCGTGGCGGGAACGCTGGAGGACGCCGACATCCAGTCGCTCGCCGACTTCGTGGCGGCGAAATGATCGCGCCTGGCTTGCGCGCGGCAATTGAACCCGCGGGAGAGGGTCAGTAAGCTCGCGCCAAGCGGATCGCCGGGCGCGGACATGACGGCCACAGGATGTCGACACGCACGCAGGTCCGGTGCGCGGGGCCGGGTCCGGTCATGCGTGCGCCGCACCGCCGCCCTCATGCTGGCGTGCCTGTGCGCGCCGCTGCCCGCGCAATCATTGCGAACCACGGGCGAAGTGGCGGTCGCATCGCAACTGGTGGACCAGGGCCTCGCGCTGACGCCCGGGACGCCGGTGCTGCAGGGCTCGATCGCGTGGGCGTCGCCCGGCGGATGGTCCTTCGGCGTCGCGGCGGCGGTCGAGGCGCGGGCGCCGACGGAGCCGGTCCTGTCCGTGGCGCGCGTTTCGCGCGCATGGATGCCTTCCGGCGACTGGCTCGTGCAGGCGGGGATGCTCCACTACGACTATCGACCGGATGGCGGGCAGGGCATGCCGGATCGCTCCGTGGCGACCCTTTCCCTGGCCTACCGCGACACGGTCTCCCTGGGCGTGTCGGCCTCGCGCCTCGGCGGCGACATGGCGAATCGCGTGCTCGGCGCCGCCGACGTCGGCATCAGCTGGCCGCTGACCGCCCGCACCTCGCTGTCGGCGGGCGCGGGCATCGCGCAAGCGCCGGCATCCCGCTACTACGCCCGGTACCGGAGCCGCCGGTACGGGCCCGGACCGGTGCGGGTGTACGGTTACGGCAGCCTGGGACTGGTCTGGCGCGACGGGCCATGGCGCCTGCAGCTCGACCGGACGGCGAACAGCCTCGGGGACCGTTCCGTCTACGGCGCCAGGGCATCCCAGGAATGGGTCGCGACCTGCTCCCGGGCGTTCTGAGGCAACCGATCCGCCGCCCCGGGGCACTTACGCAGGCAATCACGCAAGCACGCAGGATCGAGCGCCAGCATCCATGAACCAGGCGACCGCCCGCGCCGACGCCACCGACCAAGCGCTGCTCCAGCGCATGGCGACGGGCGATCGCGCGGCGCTGGCCACGTTGTACCGGGAGTACCACGGCCGGCTGTGCCGGTTCCTGTCGCGACTGACCCGGCGCCAGGACATCATCGAGGAAGTCGTCAACGACTGCTTCTGGATCGCGTGGCAGCACGCGGCCGACTTCCGCGGCGACGCACGCGTTTCCACGTGGTTGATGGGCATCGCCTACCGCTGCTGCCTCAAGGCGCTGCGCAGGCAGGGCAGCGAGCCCCTGGACGAACTCACCGACGAAACGATGCTGCCCGAACCCGACGGCGGGATCGACGCGGACGAAGACCGCGAGCTGCGCGACCTGCTGGGAAAGGCGCTGGGGTTCCTGAGCGCGGAGCAGCGGGTGGTCGTCGAGCTCGTCTATGGCGTCGGGCACAGCCTCAACGAGGTCGCGGCGATCGTGCAGTGCCCCGTCGGGACCGTGAAGGCGCGCCTCTTCCATGCCCGGGTAAAGCTGCTCAACGTCATGCCGGCGCTGAGCGGCGACACGATGAAGCGGGGAGGTTGAGCCATGGCCCTGCCGCCGCGCACCAACAAGGATTGCGTGCTCGCCTGGGAGGCGATGCCCGACGCATTGCAGGGCGCGCTGACGCCGCACCAGCAGGCGTGGCTCGACGGACACCTGGCGTCCTGCGACGCCTGTCGCGGCCAGTTCGAACAACAGCGTCGCCTGCAGCGCGCACTGCGCCTGCCGCCCGATCCCGGGCCGGACATGGAGGCAGGCCTGCAGCAACTGCTGGCCCGCATCGATGCACAAGAGATGCCGGCGGCGCGCGAGCCGCTGCGGTCCTCCGGCTGGGCCGGGCGCGCCCTCGTCGCCGCCGTGCTGGTGCAGGCGATCGGGCTCGGCGTGCTCGGCGCCCGGCTCTGGACGTTGTCGCCGGCGCCTGCCCCCGAGTACCGCACCCTCAGCCAGGACACCGCGCCGCTGCCGGCGGGGTCCATCCGGCTGGTGCCCGATCCCGCGATGCCGCTCGCCGACTGGGACGCGCTGCTGCAGGCCAATGCGTTGCGCGTGGTCGCGGGGCCGAACGCCGTCGGTGCCTACACCGTCGTCCCGTTCCCCGATGCCGGCGGAGGCGACGCGCTACTGCAGCGCCTGCGCTCGACCCGCGGCATCCGCCTGGCCGAGCCCGTCGCCGGCGCTCCCTGATGCGCGCGCTCCCGTTCCTGCTCGCGGCAGCCGCGGCCCTCGGCGGCTGCGCGCATGCGACCGCGCCGGCGCTCCGCGGCGCGGGCGACGATGCGACGATCGTCGGCGGCAGCCACGCGGCGGAGATCGACGGGCAGCGCGACATCGTGGTGACGCTCGCCAATCCGGTGGTGCCGCCGGGGGCGCATGCCGCTTCCAACATCCTCGGCTATGGCATCGGGAGCGGTTACCGGAACGGCCAGCGCGCCATGTCCGTGCTGGCCGAACTGAAGCAGCGCTACGCGCTTCGCGAGATCGCCGGCTGGCCGATCGTGCCGCTTGGCGTGTACTGCGCGGTGCTGCGGCCTGCGCCCGGCGTGGATCGCGACGTCCTGCTCGAGGCGTTGTCGCGCGACGAGCGCGTGCGCATCGCCGAGCCCTTGCACGAGTACGACCTGTACGCCCGGCCGTCCGCGGCCGCCGTGCGCTACAACGACCCCTACGTCGGCCTGCAGCACGGCCTGGCCGACATCGACGCGGCCTCCGCGCAGCGCACGAGCCGCGGGAAAGGGGTCGACGTCGCGCTCGTGGACACCGGCGTGGACCTCGCCCATCCCGACCTCAAGGGCCGCATCCGCGGCACCTACAACCTGGTCGACGGCGACGCCGCGGCATTCAACGCCGATCGGCACGGCACCGAAATCGCCGGCGTCATCGCCGCCGTCGGCGACAACCACGAAGGCATCGTGGGCGTCGCGCCCGAAGCGACGCTCAGCGTCTACAAGGCCTGCTGGCATTCCGCCGCACCGGCGTATGCGCGCTGCAACACCTTCACCCTGGCCAAGGCGCTGGCGGCGATCGTCGACGCCGGTCCCCGGATCGTCAACCTGAGCCTCGGCGGCCCGCCGGATCCGTTGCTCGAGCAACTGCTCGAGGCGTTGTTGCGCCAGGACCGCATCGTGGTCGCGGCGATGCCGCCGAGCGGCCGGGTCGAAGGATTCCCCGCGGCGACTTCGGGCGTGATCGTGGTGCGCTCCGCACAGGCGGAGGCGGCGCCGGCGGGGGTGGTGGACGCGCCCGGCACCGACATCCTGACCACCCAGCCCAACGGCCGGTACGACTTCGCGTCCGGATCCTCGCTGGCCGCCGCGCATGTCAGCGGCATCGCCGCCCTGCTGCTGGCGCTTTCGCCGGAACTGGATGCCGACGGCGTCAGGAGGATCCTTCGGCGCAGCGCGGCCGGCGGCGGCAACGGGCTGGTGAATGCCGCGGCGGCCGTCGCCGCGCTGTCCGCTCCCGGGCCGGGGCGCGCGCGCGCAAGTACCGCACCGTAACCGGCGCTAACGCCCGACAGGCACGGGCGCTTCCCCGCAGCGCAAGGATGCGGCATCGGCAGGCAGGGACGACGCGTCGCCCTGCAGGTAGATCGCATAGGTTCCGCACGCCAGGGCGCGGAATCCCCTGGCTTCGAGGACGCGCTCGATCTCGTCGCGCCACGGGGCGACGCGCGCGAACACGACCGCGCTCACGCGATACCGGGCGAGCGACGCCTCGAACCAGCGGTCCCCGTCCGGCGGGCGATAGTCGCCCGACACGTAGCGCATCATGTTGCTGCGCTGGGCGGTTTCGGCGGGCGTGAACACCAGGCTGAGGTACATGTGGCGGACGCCGACCGTTTCCGGATGGACGGCGAACACCGGCAACCACGTGGCGATCTGCTCCGGCGCGACCACCACGCCTTGTTCCGGCACTTCCTCGACGACCTGCCTGGCCACGGCGAATTCCAGCGGCGGAACCTTCGGCCCCGGCTTGCCGAGGGTGACGGCGTTCGCGCGCCGCAGGGTGCCGTGCCGCCAGCCGAAGGTGAGCGCGCCGGCCACCAGGACCAGGCAGCAGCACGCCGCGAGCGCCTTCGATTCCAGCCGCAGGAGGAGGGCGGCGATCCCGTCGATGGTGACGGCCAGGAAGAACGGCAGGGGCAACGCCCAGGTCAGTCGCCAGTACGTCTGCGCGCCGACGTAATGTTCCGCGACGAAGGGCGTGGTGTACGGGTTGAGCGCGACCAGGAGGAAGAAGAAGGCGCCCGCGGAAAAGTATCGCGCGCGCGCCGGGTCGCGCACGAATGCCCACGCGGCCAGCAGCGACACCAGCAGGATCCGCATGCTCCAGGGTCCCCACGTATCGGCGAGCAGCTCGGGGATGGTGGGCATCGGGATGGGGCTGGAGATCGACAGCACCTGCGCGCCGCGCGTCTCCCTCGCCACCAGCATCGCTGCGCCGACGGGATACCCCGTCGCCAGCATCCCGAGCAGGAAGCGTCGCGTGCGCGCGAGGTCAGGCCACCAGCCGCCGGCCAGGCCCAGCGCAGCGGCGGCGGGCGCCACGAACATGCCGCTCGCGGCACAGCCGATCGCCGCGACCTGCGTCGCGAGCAGCAGGAACCAGTGGCGCAGTCCGCCGTGGCGCGCGTACAGCAGCGCGGCGCCCGCGATGGCGGGGACCATGCACGTCGCGAGCACGGACTTGCCCTGGAACATGCGCACGAACGCGAAATTGCCGTACGCGCGATGGACCTCGCCGAGCGCCATCACGCAGGCGAAGAGGATCGCCAGCACGACCGGCCACCGCGCCGGAACGAGGCGTCGCAGCAGGAACACCCACGCCAGGATCGAGAGCGCGGCGAACATCGCGGGCAGGAGCGCATAGGCGACGACCAGATGGTCGATGCCGGTCGCGCGCGCGGCCGCGCCGATCAGGACGTCGTAGTTCGCCAGGCGGTAGAACGGCAGCAGGATCGGGGCATCGGGCAGCCGGTACATCGTGTCGTGCAGCAGCACCGGGGCCTGCGGAAGCCGCAGCAGGGTCGCGGACACGCTGACGTGGTAGGCGTCGTCCGCGTCCGGCCGGTTCGAAAACAGGACCACGCAGATCGCCGCGACGACGATGCAGGCCACGACGCCCGTTTCGACCGGGAGGCTGCGATCGCTCCGGTCCGGCTCGCCCGCGGCGCGCGGGCCGTGGCGGAGGGTCCACTGCCATGCCGCCCCCATCGCCGCAAGCCCGATCCACCAGGCCAGGGGATAGGGCAAGCCCCAGGACAACAGGCCCACCCACAGCACGGCGAAAGCGAGCGCGGCGACGGACACGGGCCAGAGGCGGCCCGGAACCGTCCCGGGGATTCCGCCGCGCCCGGCGTCGCCCGCCGCGGCGGGCTCGCGCAGGCGGAACCAGCCGACCGTCGCCGCGACGGCGACGACCGCGAGCACCGGGAGACCGCGGACGAGGGTGGTGAAGCTGGCCTGGGCCGCGACGATGACGTGCACGTATGCGGTCCAGAGCGCACAGGGCAATACGAAGGCCGGCAGCAACCGGTCCCAGATCCGCCCGTCGGTTGCGAATCGCATCCCGCCCCCCGTCCCTGCCGTCGCAATGCCGGTAGGTGCCCGCCGGCACCGGGGTGGTTGTCCGAAGCTGGCCCCGGCGCGCCGTAACCGGTTTCGCGGCCGCGGCAAGCCGGTTGACAACCGGATTCCAAAAAGCGGACGTCCGTCACAAAACAGGCGACCAAAACCTGCGCGAACCGATTGTTAAGGATTTGTGCAAACCCTAGAGTCGCAATCGTCCGGAGCCTCCGGACGCGGGCCGGGGGGCCCGCACACCCTTGGGGAAACACCTTCTATGGCCAGCAAGTCTCTGCAGCGGAGGCTCAAGCGCACTGCGCTCGCCCTCTCGCTCGGAATGTGCGTTGCAAGCGGGGTCCATGCGCAGTCCAACATCACCGGCAGCATCTTCGGCCAGGCGCCGGGCGTGCCGGGCGCAACCATCGTCGTCCAGAACCTCGATTCGGGCATGACCCGGACGATTCCGGTGGACGCCGACGGCCGTTATCGCATCACGTCGCTGCCGAACGGTCGCTACAAGGTCAGCCTGCAGAAGGACGGCGCAGTCGTCGCGGTCCGAGAAAACGTTTCCGTCAGCATCGCCAGCGGCGCGGAAGTGTCGTTCACCGGCGCGGGCGCCGGCGACGCCACCAACCTGGGCGCCGTGAACGTGGTCGGCAGTTCGGTTCCGGCCATCGACATCTCGCAGACCGACACCCGCACGGTGCTGACCGCCGAGCAGCTGTCGAAGATCTCGATCGGGCGTACCGTCACCGACGTGGCGATGCTCGCGCCGAGCGTGGTCCGCAGCGACAGCTACAGCGGCATCCCCAGCTTCGGCGGTTCCGCGGCGTCCGAGAACGCGTATTACATCAACGGCTACAACGTCACCAATCCGGTCTCGTCCGTCGGTTTCAGCAGCCTGCCGTTCGACGCGATCGGCGAACAGCAGATCCTGACCGGCGGCTACGGCGCCGAATTCGGCCGTTCGACCGGCGGCGTGATCAACATCGTCACCAAGCGCGGCACCAACGAATGGAAGGGCGGGGCGTACCTGTTCTGGACGCCGGAGTCCCTGGCCGCCGCGCCGCGCGACATCTACTACGCCGATACCGGCTGGTATCCCGTGAGCGGCCCCGCGAAGCTGCCGAACGGCACGACGGTCGACGCCAGCACGCGCACGGTCGACCAGCGCACCGACGGCACGCTGAGCCAGTACCGCCAGGACAACACGAGCTGGACGACCACGCTCGGCGCCTGGGCCAGCGGCCCGCTGATCAAGGACCGCCTGTTCGTGTACGCGAACGCCGAACAGGAACGCCGCCAGGGCACCGAAGTGCTCTCCACCCGCGTGTCGACCGGCACCACCGCGAACCAGGGCTGGCGCGAGTACGAGTTCAACCTGCCGCGCTGGACCGCGAAGGTCGACTGGAACATCACCGACGACCACGTCCTCGAGTTCACCGCGATCGAGGACCGCAGCAAGACGGATTCCAGCCGCTACGCCTACAGCTACGCCGACTTCTCGCACGGCAGCGCGCTGACCGCGCACTCGACCGCGGACAACGACGCGCGCATGTACGTCGGCAAGTACACCGGCTACCTGACCGACAACCTGACGGTGTCCGCCCTCTACGGCACGCAGAAGATCACCCACGACGACGTTACCGACGGCATCGATCCGAACTGCCCGCAGATCGTCGCAGCGACGCAGAACAAGGCACCGGGCGTCACCTACACGACCGGCTGCCAGATCTCGACGAGCACCGCGTACCCGGTGACGCAGCCGGAGGAGAAGACCGACGGCTGGCGCCTCGACGTGACCTACCTGCTGGGGGACCACGAGATCCGCGTGGGCTACGAGGTCCAGAACGCACAGGCCGCGATCCACAACGGAATGGCCGGCGGCGTGCGCTACACGTACGGCCGGACGACCACGCCGACGTCAGCGGTCGATGCCTCGCTGGGCGTCGGTTCGCCCGCGTCCGCGAACGGCGGCGCGCTCGGCGACGCGGGCTACTTCGTGCAGAAGCAGTTCCGCGCGGCGAACGCCGATCCGCGGGTCGAGCAGGCGTCGCAGTACGTCGAGGACCGCTGGCACGTCAGCGACAACCTGCTGCTTTCGCTGGGCCTGCGCAACGAGCAGTTCACCAACTTCGACGGCCTCGGCCGGCCGTACATCTCGCAGCGCCACCAGCTCGACCCGCGCATCGGCTTCTCGTGGGACGTGCGCGGCGATTCGACGCTCAAGGTGTTCGGCAACGCCGGCAGCTACCACCTGGCGACGCCGAACCAGGCCGCGGTCCGCGGCGCCGCGGCCTCGCTGAACGCCTCGGAGTACTACACGTACACGGGCGTCGATCCCGCGACTGGGGCGCCGACCGGGCTGAAGCTTATCCCGCTGGCGCCGAACAACCCGGTGCAGTGCCCGGGCACCAACATGGTGTCCTCGAACCTCGAGTGCAATACCGCCCCGGACCCGCTGACGACGACGGCCAAGAACCTGAAGTCGCACTACCAGTACGAGTACATCCTCGGCTTCGAGCACGCGTTCTCCGACAGCTTCGCCTGGGGCGCCAAGGCCACCTACCGCGACCTGATGAGCGCGATCGACGACGTCTGCGGCGTCCTGCTGCGCGGCAAGTGCCTGAACGCCAATCCCGGCGAGACCAACACGTTCATCTTCAAGAACGCGGACGGCACCTACACCGAGGAGACGTTCACCGCCGAACAGCTCGGCTTCCCGCCGCTGAAGCGCAAGTACTACGCCATCGACCTGTTCGCGGAGCATCCGTTCGGCGACAGCTGGTACGGCAAGGTCGAGTACACGTTCTCGCGCAACTGGGGCAACACCGAGGGCCAGCTGGCCTCCGACCTGGATACGGGCGCCGGCGGCCAGGCCGACGTCGGCCGCACCCAGGACTGGGACCTGCCGCAGCTGATGGTGGGATCGAACGGCCTGCTGCCGAACCACCGCAAGCATTACCTCAAGGCGTTCGGTTACTACCAGTGGAGCGACCAGTGGCGTACCGGCGCGACCCTGCTCGCCGCTTCCGGCCGTCCGCGCAACTGCACGAGCCATTACCCGACCGCGGATGCCGGCCTGTATTCCGGCGCGGCGTACTGGTTCTGCGGGCTCGCCGGCTCGGGGACCACGCCGACGCTGCCGAACGGCTCGCCGCGTCCGGGCTACGCGCCCGCGGCGCCGGACTACGGCCCGTCGCCGCGCGGTTCGCACGGCTCGGCGCCCTGGTCGTTCACGCTCAACCTCAACGTGGCGTACATCCCGCGCTGGGGCGACGGCAAGCTGACCCTGGGCATGGACGTCCTGAACGTGCTCAACCGGCAGGTGGCCGGTGCCTACAACCCGCGCTACGAAACGAGCACGCGCAACCAGCCGAACCAGTTCTACAACCAGGAAATCCAGATCTCGGCGCCGCGCACGGTCCGCCTCATGGCGCGCTACGACTTCTGAACCGACGATGTCCTGAAACGCCCCTTTGTCGCATTTCCCATGGGACGGGCCCGCCGGCGCAAGCCGGCGGCTTTTTTTGCGGGCTTGCAAAGACCGCCCCGCCCCCACATAATTGCCGGCCTGCTGCGGGGTGGAGCAGTCTGGCAGCTCGTCGGGCTCATAACCCGAAGGTCGCAGGTTCAAATCCTGCCCCCGCTACCACCTCCGCTGGCGTCGAAGGCTCCCTGGAGCCTTTTTCGTTTGCGGAGGCCGGGCCTCGTGATCGTGCGGTTCGACGACCACGCCGGAATCCAGCGGTATTGGACAAAGGGGCCCGATGGGCCCTTTTTTGTTTTTTCGCCGATGCGTTTCCCTGGATCCATGACCGACAAGGCACAGGACATCGTCGCGCTGCTGGCTCCGACCGTCGGGTCGCTGGGCCTGGAGCTGCTGGGCGCGGAATACCTGCCGTCGCCGGGCGGCGCGCTGCTGCGCCTGTACATCGACGTGCCCGAGCGCGAGGAACGCCTGGTCGGCATCGAGGACTGCGAGGCGGTGAGCCGCGAGGTCTCCGCGCAGCTCGACGTCGAGGATCCGATCAGCGGGCACTACACGCTCGAGGTCTCGTCGCCCGGCCTCGACCGCCCGCTGTTCACGCCTGCGCAGTTCCAGCGTTTCGCCGGCGGGCAGGCCAAGGTGGGCCTGAAGCTTCCGCAGGACGGCCGCCGGCGCCTGCAGGGCCGGATCGTCCGGGCGGAGGGCGACACCATCGTGTTCGACGTCGACGGCACCGAGTTCGCGGTGGCCGCCGGCAACATCGACAAGGCGCGCCTCGTCCCCGACTGGGTCGCGCTGGGCCTCGCCCCCGCCCCCAAGCCCGGCAAGCCCCCGGCCCCCGGAAAGAAGCCCGCCCCGAAACGCAACAAACCCGAATCCTAGCGAAGCCCGCTCTTACAGCCCCTTTAGTAAAGGGGCGGCCAGGCCGCAGGCCTGGCGGGGTTGTGGAAGACACTGCTCCTGCAAGTCGAAGCCAACGAATCAACCAGATCTTCAGAGAGACAACCGGAATGAGCAAGGAACTGTTGCTGGTGGTGGATGCGGTCGCGGCCGAGAAGGGCGTGCCGGAGTCCGTCATCCTCGAGGCGATCGAAGCCGCGCTGGCGTCGGCCGCGAAGAAGCGCTATCCCGACCAGGACGTGCTGACGCGCGTCGCCGTCGACCCGAAGGACGGCAGCTACGAGACCTTCCGCCGCTGGGAAGTCGTCGCCGACGACGTGGTGATGGAATCGCCCGACCGCCAGATCCGCCTGATGGACGCGCTCGACGAGAGCGGCGACGTCGAGGTCGGCGACTACATCGAGGAGCAGATCGAGAACCCCGACTTCGGTCGCATCGCCGCGCAGGCCGCCAAGCAGGTGATCGTGCAGCGCGTGCGCGAGGCCGAGCGCGCGCAGGTCGTCGACCAGTGGAAGGACCGCGTGGGCGAGCTGGTGACGGGCGTGGTCAAGCGCGCCGAGCGCGGCAACATCTACGTCGACCTCGGCGGCAACGCCGAAGCCTTCATCCCGAAGGAAAAGGGCATCCCGCGCGACGTGCTGCGCGCCGGCGACCGCGTGCGCGGCTATCTCTACGACGTGCGCAGCGAGATCCGCGGCCCGCAGCTGTTCATCAGCCGCGCCGCGCCGGAATTCATGATCGAGCTGTTCAAGCTCGAGGTGCCGGAAGTCGGCCAGGGCCTGGTCGAGATCAAGGCGTGCGCGCGCGACCCGGGCGACCGCGCCAAGATCGCCGTGCTGGCCTACGACAACCGCACCGACCCGATCGGCGCCTGCATCGGCATGCGCGGTTCGCGCGTGCAGGCGGTGTCGAACGAGCTCAACGGCGAGCGCGTCGACATCGTGCTGTGGTCCGACAACCCGGCGCAGTTCGTCATCAACGCGATGGCCCCGGCGGAAGTGCAGTCGATCATCGTCGACGAGGAGAAGCACTCCATGGACCTCGCGGTCGCCGAGGACAAGCTCGCGCAGGCCATCGGCCGCGGCGGCCAGAACGTGCGCCTCGCCAGCCGGCTGTCGGGCTGGCAGCTCAACGTGATGACCCAGGACCAGGTGGCCGCGAAGTCGGAAGCCGAGCAGGAAGCGGCGCGCGCGCTGTTCCAGGAGAAGCTCGAGGTGGACGAGGAGATCGCGGGCATCCTGGTGTCCGAGGGTTTCACCACGGTCGAGGAGATCGCGTACGTGCCGGTCGGCGAGCTGCTGGCGGTCGAGGGCTTCGACGAGGACATCGTCGAGGAACTGCGCTCGCGCGCCCGCGATGCGCTGCTCAACGACGCGCTCGCGGTCGAGGAGGGGATCGACGAGCACCAGCCCGCCGACGACCTGCTGGGCCTCGAGGGCATGGACGAGGAGACCGCGTTCGCGCTGGCCGGCCATGGCGTGCGGACCGCGGACGACCTGGGCGAGCTCGGCGCCGACGAAGTGGTCGAATTCGGCATCGAGGGCCTGGACGAGGCCCGCGCCGCGGCGCTGATCCTGGCCGCCCGCGCCGAGGAAATCGCCCGCCTGGAGCGCGAGGGCTGAGCCCGAGCGGTCCAGTGAGGGGTAACGGGTAGAATCGCCCACGCAAGGAACAACGGAACCCGAATGTCGCAGCAAACCACGATCCGCAAGCTGGCCGAACTGGTGAACACGCCGGTCGACAAACTGCTGGAGCAGCTGGCCGAGGCCGGCATGCGCTTCGACGGTCCGGACCAGGTCGTCACCAGCATCGAGAAGGTCAAGCTGCTGGGCTTCCTCAAGCGCTCGCACGGCAAGGCGGCCGCGGCCGAGGAAACCGTCGCGCCGAAGAAGATCACGCTCAGCCGCAGCCGCAAGCAGGAACTCACCGTCGGCGGCGGCAAGAACCGGAACACGGTCGACGTGGTCGTGCGCAAGAAGGTCACGCTGGTCAAGCCGGCCGAGGGGCAGCAGGCGCCGGCGGCTGCCGGCGGCGAGGACGACGAGCGCGCGGAGATCCTGCGCAAGCTCGAGGAATCGCGCCTGCGCAACCTCTCCGAGCAGCAGCGCCTCGCCGAGGCCGACCAGCGCCGCGCCGAGGAAGCCGCGGAGCGCAAGCGCAAGGAAGAGGAAGCGCGACTGGAGGCCGAGCGCGTCGCCGCCGCGGCCGCGCCCGCGCCGGAGGAGGACGCCGCGGCGCGCAAGACGCACGGGCACGGCCATCCGCGCCCCGCGCCTGCGCGCGTCGACGACAAGTCGCCGGCCCACCGCCACAAGACCCGCGGCTCGCACGCGATGGTCGCGGGCGTCGAGGACGACGACCGCACCAGCCGCTTCGCCGGCCAGATGCACCTGAGCGCGGCCGACCGCGCGCGCCGCACCAGCAGCGGTCGCGCCAAGCAGAAGGCACCGCGCCGCCAGACCGAGCAGAGCCGCTCGGGCACCGGCTTCACCCGCCCGACCGCGCCGATCGTGCGCGAAGTCGCGATCGGCGAGGCGATCACCGTCGCCGACCTGGCGCAGAAGCTCGCCCTCAAGGGCGGCGACGTGGTCAAGGCGCTGTTCAAGATGGGCGTGATGGCGACGATCAACCAGACCGTCGACCACGACACCGCGGTGCTGGTGGTCGAGGAGCTCGGCCATACCGCGGTCGCCGCCAACGCCAACGACGCCGAGAGCGAGCTGCTGGCGCACGTCGAGGAAATGCAGGGCGACAAGGCCCCGCGCCCGCCGGTCGTCACGATCATGGGCCACGTCGACCACGGCAAGACCTCGCTGCTCGACTACATCCGCCGCACCAAGGTCGCCGCGGGCGAAGCCGGCGGCATCACCCAGCACATCGGCGCGTACCACGTCGACACGCCCAAGGGCACGATCAGCTTCCTCGACACGCCCGGCCACGCGGCGTTCACCCAGATGCGCGCGCGCGGCGCGAAGCTCACCGACATCGTGGTGCTGGTGGTCGCGGCCGACGACGGCGTGATGCCGCAGACGATCGAGGCGGTGCAGCACGCGAAGGCGGCCGGCGTGCCATTGATCGTCGCCATCAACAAGATCGACAAGTCCGACGCCGACCCGTCGCGCGTCAAGAACGAGCTGCTCGCCCAGGACGTTGTCGCCGAGGATTTCGGCGGCGACACGCAGATGGTCGAGCTCTCGGCGAAGACGGGGCAGGGCGTCGACAACCTGCTTGATGCGATCAGCCTGCAGGCCGAACTGCTCGAACTGCGCGCCGTGCGCGAGGGCCGCGCCACCGGCGTGGTCATCGAGTCCGCGCTCGACAAGGGCCGCGGCCCGGTCGCGACGGTGCTGGTGCAGCAGGGCACGCTGTCGAAGGGCGACTTCCTCGTGTGCGGCGTGCAGTACGGCCGCGTGCGCGCGCTGTTCGACGAGACCGGCACCCAGGTGCCGTCCGCCGGCCCGTCGATCCCGGTCCAGGTGCTCGGCCTCTCGGGCGTGCCCGACGCCGGCGACGACTTCGTGGTGGTGGCCGACGAGCGGCTGGCGAAGGACGTCGCACAGCAGCGCGACGCCAAGCGCCGCGAGACCAGGCTGGTGAGCCAGGCGGGCAACCGCATGGAAGACATCATGGCGCAGATGGGCGAGGGCAATGCCCAGCTGACGCTGCCGCTGATCATCAAGGCCGACGTGCAGGGTTCGGTGCAGGCGCTGCGCGAGGCGCTCACCGCGCTCTCCAACGACCAGATCCGCATCCAGGTGATCGGTTCGGGCGTGGGCGGCATCACCGAGTCCGACGCGCAGCTGGCCGCGACCTCGAAGGCGACGGTCATCGGCTTCAACGTCCGCGCCGACGCCTCGGCCCGCAAGCTGATCGAGACCACCGGCGTCGACCTGCGCTACTTCTCGATCATCTACGACGTGATCGACCAGGTGAAGCAGGTCGCCTCCGGCATCCTGGGCAAGGAGATCCGCGAGGAGATCATCGGCATCGCCGAGGTCCGCGACGTGTTCCGCTCGTCGAAGTTCGGCGCGGTCGCCGGCTGCATGGTCGTCGAGGGCGTGGTCAAGCGCAGCAAGCCGATCCGCGTGCTGCGCGACAACACCGTCGTCTTCGAGGGCGAGCTCGAGTCGCTGCGCCGCTTCAAGGAGAACGTCGACGAAGTCCGCAGCGGCACCGAGTGCGGCATCGGCGTGAAGGCGTACAACGACGTCCAGCCGGGCGACCAGATCGAATGCTTCGAGCGCATCGAGGTCCAGCGCACGCTGTAAGCGCGCGCGACACGCCATGCCCGGCAAGGCCTTCCACCGCACCGATCGCGTCTCCGCCCAGCTCCGCAGGGAGCTGGGTGCGCTCGTGCATGCGGCCGCGCGCGAGCACGCGCTGCCGTCGGTCAGCGTGTCGGACGTCGAGGTCTCGCGCGACCTGGCGCACGCGAAGGTGTTCGTCACCGCGCTGCAGCCCGAGCGCGCCCGCGAGGCGATCAAGGGATTGAAGGCGCTCGCGCCCGAATTGCGCCACCAGCTGGCGCGCGCGGTGAAGATGCGGCACGTGCCCGAGCTGCACTTCCACTACGACGAGTCGCTCGACCGCGGCGAGCGCATCGACCAGCTGCTGCGGGACGCGTGAGCGGCAGGAACCGCTTCCGCAAGCTCGACGGCATCCTGCTGCTCGACAAGCCGCAGGGGCTGAGTTCGAACCAGGCGCTGCAACGCGTGCGCCACCTGTTCCGCGCCGACAAGGCCGGCCACACCGGCAGCCTCGACCCCCTCGCCACCGGCCTGCTGCCGGTGTGTTTCGGCGAGGCGACGAAGATCGCCGGCGGCCTGCTCGGCGCGCGCAAGGCCTACGACACCGTGGCCAGCCTCGGCACCACGACCGATACGGACGACGCCGAGGGCCAGCCGCTGCGGACCCGGCCGGTGCCCGCCCTCACCATCGGCACGATCGACGGGGCCCTCGCGCAGCTCACCGGCCGCATCCGCCAGCGCCCGCCGATCTACTCGGCGCTCAAGCGCGGCGGCGAGCCGCTCTATGCCCGCGCCCGCCGCGGCGAGATCGTCGAGGTCGAAGAGCGCGAAGTCGAGGTCCACCGCTTCGAACTGCAGTCGGCCGCCGACCTGATCGACGACCTGCGCGGCGGCGATGCGCCGCCGCAGCTGCGCCTGCACGTGGAGTGCGGGTCCGGCACCTACGTCCGGAGCCTGGTCCGCGACCTCGGCGAGCTGCTCGGCTGCGGGGCGCACGTCGCCGAGCTCCGGCGCCTGTGGGTGGATCCGTTCCGCGAACCGCGGATGTGGACGCTCGACGCCCTGCAGGCCCTGGCCGAGCGCGGCGAGCGCGGCCTGGACGCCTGCCTGCTGCCGGTCGAGGCCGGGATGGCGTCCTGGCCCGAAGTGCGGGTCGCCGTGGCCCAGGCCCGCAAGCTGGGGCAGGGGCAGGGCGTGCCCGGCTTCACGCCCGCCCCGAGCGTGGCGATCCTGGACGAAGCGGGTCGCGCACTGGGCCTCGGGACGGTGGATGCCGGCGGCTGGTTGCGCCCGCAGCGCCTGTTCGCCTGGGCGGCCGCGCAGCCCGCGGCCGAACCGGACGCCGTCGCTTCGCCTTGTCCCTGAGCGGCCCGGCCCGCTATACTTTCAAGGCTTTACCACCCCGCGACACGCGGGCCACGCACGCGGCGGGCCTGGCGGTGCGCTTTCCCCGTCCCGATGGCGGGGGCGTTCCTGCCGACCACGCATCCACCAGAGGCACACATGTCCATCGACAGCACCAGCATCATCGAAGAACACAAGCGCGGCGCCAACGACACCGGCTCCCCCGAAGTCCAGGTCGCCCTGCTCACCGCCCGCATCAACCAGCTCACCGAGCACTTCAAGACCCACAAGCAGGACCACCACAGCCGTCGCGGCCTGCTCATGATGGTCAACCGCCGCCGCAGCCTGCTCGACTACCTGCACCGCAAGGACGCCGAGCGCTACAAGGCCCTGATCCAGAAGCTGGGCCTCCGCCGGTAAGCGACACCCGGACCGCGGCGCCGCAATGCGCCGCGGTTTTTCGTTCCCGCGCGCGGCAAGGGTCGCGCCCGGTCAATCGCAAAGCACAGTCAGAATCCAAGGAATCCCAACGTGGCGAAAATCACCAAGACCTTCCAGTACGGCAACCATGAAGTCACGCTGGAGACCGGCGAGATCGCGCGCCAGGCCGGCGGCGCGGTCATGGTCAAGTGCGACGGCACCGTGCTGCTGGTCACGGCGGTCGCCGCGAAGTCGCAGCGCGAGGGGCAGGACTTCTTCCCGCTCACCGTCGACTACCAGGAGAAGTTCTACGCCGGCGGCCGCATCCCCGGCGGCTTCTTCAAGCGCGAGGGCCGCCCGACCGAGAAGGAGACGCTGATCTCCCGCCTGATCGACCGCCCGATCCGCCCGCTGTTCCCCGAGGACTACAAGAACGAAGTCCAGATCATCGCGACGATGATGTCGCTGAACCCCGAGATCGACGGCGACATCCTGGCGCTGCTCGGCGCGTCGGCCGCGCTGTCGCTGGCCGGGACGCCGTTCATGGGTCCGATCGGCGCCGCCAAGGTCGGCTACAGGGACGGCAAATACCTGCTGAACCCGACCGTCAGCGAGCTCAAGGAGTCGCAGCTGGAGCTGGTCGTCGCCGGTACTTCCAACGCCGTGCTGATGGTCGAGTCCGAGGCGGCCGAGCTGTCCGAGGACGTGATGCTCGGCGCCGTGATGTTCGGCCACCGCGAGATGCAGAAGGCGATCAACGCCATCAACGAGCTGACCGTCGAGGCGGGCACGAAGCCGTCGACGTGGGTCGCGCCGGAGAAGAACGCCGGCATGATCGGCGCCCTGAAGGAGGCCGTGGGCAACCGCCTCGCCGAGGCCTTCCAGATCCGCGACAAGCTGCAGCGCCGCGACGCGATCTCCGCGCTGAAGAAGGACGTGATGCAGTCGCTCGCCGGCCGTGCCGAGGCCGACGGCTGGAGCGCGGGCGAGATGTCGAAGGAATTCGGCGAGCTCGAGTACCAGACCATGCGCAGCGCGGTGCTCGAGACCAAGGTCCGCATCGACGGCCGCGCGCTCGACACCGTGCGCCCGATCACCTCGAAGGTCGGCGTGCTGCCGCGCGTGCACGGCTCCTCGCTGTTCACCCGCGGCGAGACCCAGGCGATCGTCGCCGTCACCCTGGGCACCGCCCGCGACGGCCAGATCATCGACGCGGTCGCCGGCGAGTACAAGGAACACTTCCTGTTCCACTACAACTTCCCGCCCTACTCGGTGGGCGAGTGCGGCCGCTTCGGCGCGCCCAAGCGCCGCGAGATCGGCCACGGCCGCCTCGCCAAGCGCGGCGTGCTGGCGGTGATGCCGACGATGGAAGCCTTCCCGTACACGATCCGCGTGGTCTCCGAGATCACCGAATCGAACGGTTCGTCGTCGATGGCCTCGGTGTGCGGCAGCTCGCTGGCGCTGATGGACGCCGGCGTGCCGGTCAAGGCGCCGGTCGCGGGCATCGCGATGGGCCTCGTGCTCGAAGGCGACAAGTACGTCGTGCTCAGCGACATCCTCGGCGACGAGGACCACCTGGGCGACATGGACTTCAAGGTCGCCGGCACCGCCAACGGCATTTCGGCGCTGCAGATGGACATCAAGATCCAGGGCATCACCGAGGACATCATGAAGACCGCGCTCGCCCAGGCGAAGCAGGGTCGCATGCACATCCTCGGCGAGATGGCGAACGCGCTGACCGCGCCGCGCCCGGAACTGAGCGACTTCGCGCCGCGCCTGATCACCATCAAGATCCACCCCGACAAGATCCGCGAAGTGATCGGCAAGGGCGGCTCGGTGATCCAGGGCATCACCAAGGAAACCGGCACCCAGATCGACATCCAGGACGACGGCACGATCACGATCGCCTCGGTGAATGCTGCAGCCGGCCAGGCCGCGAAGGCGCGCATCGAGCAGATCACCTCCGACGTCGAGCCGGGCCGCATCTACGAGGGCAAGGTCGCCAAGCTGATGGACTTCGGCGCGTTCGTCACCATTTCGCCCGGCAAGGACGGCCTGGTGCACGTGTCGCAGATCTCCAACGAGCGCGTCGAGAAGGTCAGCGACGTGCTGAAGGAAGGCGACATCGTCAAGGTCAAGGTGCTCGAGGTCGACAAGCAGGGCCGCATCCGCCTGTCGATGAAGGCCGTGGCCGAGGGCGAGGGCGCCTCGGAAGCGTAAGCCGGCGGGTTCCCCCGCGGCTTCGTCGAAAAAGCGGGCTTCGGCCCGCTTTTTCTTTTCCTGTGGTCCAATGGGCCATGGTCCTTCGTGATCCGCTGCGGATGTCCCGGCGCCGCCTGCTGGCGGCGGGCATGGGCCTGTCCACGCTTGCGCTGGCGCCGCCGCTCGCGTGCGCGGCCGCCCGGGTCGATCCCGATGCCGACTGGCTGCCCCCTGAAGAACTGCTGCAGGACCTGCCGCGGCAGATGCAGGCGCTGGGCGTCCCGGGCGCGGGCATCGCGGTGGTCGAACGGGGGCGGCTCGCCTGGTCGCGCGGGTTCGGCGTGCTGCAGGCCTTGCCCGGCGTCCACGGGCAGGAGGCGCGCGTCGACGATGCGACCCTCTTCGAAGTGGCATCGATGAGCAAGCCGGTGTTCGCCTACGCGGTGCTCCAGCTCGTCGATCGCGGCGTGCTGGCGCTGGACGCGCCGGTGGTGGCCTACCATCGCCCCGCCTATCTCGCCGACCACCCGTGGATCGACCGCATCACCGTGCGTGATGTCCTGCGCCATTCGACCGGATTGCCGAACTGGCGCAAGGATCCCGCCACCGAGAAACTGGTGCCGGCGGTCGAACCCGGCACGCGCATCGACTATTCGGGCGAGGCCTTCGTCTGGCTGCAACTGGCGGTGGAAGCGGTCACCGGCGAAAGCCTCGACCGGACCATGCGCCGGCTGCTGTTCATGCCGGCCGGCATGCGCGACAGCAGCTACGCCTGGGATGCCGCGATGGCGGCGCGCTCGGTGCATGGCCATGGCCTGCCCGGCGAAAGCCTGTCGGGACCTCCGCCGCAGGGCCTGCGCGAGGCGTGGGATGCGGCGCTGCCGATCGCCGAACGCTGGCGCAAGCCCCTCTCCGAGTGGCGCTATGCCGACGCCGAGCGCGCCCTTCCGCTGGCCAGGGCGAGCGCGCCGGGCGCGGTACACGCCGCGGGCGACATCATGGCCAATTCCGCGGCCAGCCTGCGTTGCACGGTGCGGGACTACGCGCGCTTCATGGCCGTGATGGTGCAGGCGGAACCGCCGCCGTGGGCGCTGCGGCCGGCGTCGCGCGAGGCCATGCTGCGCCGCCAGATCGAGGTGCCGGGCCGCTGGACCGACAAGGGCCTCGGCTGGAACCTGGAAGCCACGGCGCGGGGGCCGGTGTTCTACCACTCCGGCAGCAATGCCGGCATCTTCAAGGCCTTCGCGCTCGGCGACGCCGCGCGCGGGCGCGCCATCGTGATCGCGACCAACGCGACGAGCGGCAATCTCCTGTACCGGCGCATCGTGCGTGCATCGACCGGGCTGGACCTGCTCGCCTTCGACGTCTGAGCGTCGCTCGCGCCAGCGACGATGCCCGAGGACGCGCGCCTACTGGCCCCAGGTGCCGCTGCGCTTCATGACGCCCCACTTCTGCTTGCGCCGCGCCGCCCACTGCCACAGCCCGCGGCAGCGCCAGAGGGTGTTGAGCTGCCGGTAGCCGAAATTCTCGATCACGGCGACGCAGAACAGCAGCACGATGTCCCGCTTGCGGCTGTAGACGCGGAACGAGAGTGCCTCCAGCAGCAGGCCGTTGACCGAGAGCATGATGCCCATGCCGATGGCGACGCTGAGGAAGACCGTCAGCGCCAGCGGCGACACGATGCCCAGCGCGAAGCCGGCGAGCATGAACGCGTAGCCCGCGAGCTCGACCAGCGGCCCGAACCATTCGAACAACGCCATGAAGGGCCAAGCCAGCCAGCCCGCGGCACCGCCCTTCGGGCCGAGCGCCCAGGCCGCGTGCCGCGACAGGCTTTCCGACAGTCCGCGCTGCCAGCGGCTGCGCTGGCGGCCCAGGGTGCCGGCGTCTTCGGGCGCTTCGGTCCAGCAGATCGGATCGGGCACGTAACGGATGCGATAGGGGATTCGGCGCTCGCGGTGGTAGCGGTGCAGGCGCACCACCAGTTCCATGTCCTCGCCGACGGTGTCGTGGCGATAGCCGCCGGCTTCGATCACCCGCGCGCGGTCGAACAGGCCGAACGCGCCCGAAATGATGAGCACCGCGTTCATCGGCGACCAGCCCAGCCGGCCGAACAGGAACGCGCGCAGGTACTCGACGATCTGGAAGCGCGCCAGCCAGTTGCGCGGGATGCCCGCCGCCTCGAGGAAGCCGCCGCGTACGCGGGACCCGTTGGCGATGCGGACGGTGCCGCCGGCGGCCACGGTGCGCTCGTCGTCGAGGAAGGGCTGCACCACCCGGAGCAGGCTGTCGCGCTGCAGGATCGAGTCGGCGTCGACGGCGCAGAACAGCGCGTTGCGCGCGGCGTTGATGCCCGCGTTGAGCGCGTCGGCCTTGCCGCCGTTGGCCTTGTCGATCACGCGCAGGTTGGCGTAGGTGCGCGAGCAATAGACGCCGCGGATCTCCGCATGCGCCAGGGTGCGCCGCAGCGGCTCCGGGTACGGCTCCAGCGCGAACTCCTCCATCAATCGCTGCAGGGTCGCGTCCTTCGAGCCGTCGTTGACGACGACCAGCTCGAAGTCGGGATACTGCAGTTGCAGCATCGAGCGCACCGAACTGCGGATGGTCGCTTCCTCGTTGTACGCGGGGACCAGCAGCGACACCGCCGGCTCGATGCCGAGGTAGCGCGTGGCGTCGCTGCCGCCGCGTTCCCGCATGTAGCGCTGGAGGCTGGCCATCGACAGCAGGTTGAGGCCGAGGTAGCCGCCGTTGAGCGCGATGAAGTAGCCGATGAAGCCGACCTGCAGCCACAGGCTGGCGTCGCCGGCGCTCATCGCGCGCGCTCCGCCAGCGCCCGCTGCAGCGCCTCGCGGCCGTAGCGGTCGAAGAGCGCATCGCGCATCGCGGCCAGGGCGCCGGGCTCGAGCCCGGGCATCGCGACCAGCGCGTCCGCGGCCGCTTGCCGCACGGCCCAGTTGCGGTCGGAGAGCATCAACAGCAACGCGTCGGCGTCGGCGGGCACGACCTGGGCGCGCAAGGCGTCGATCGCCGCCAGCCGCGCCGCCCCGAGCGGATCGCGCAGGCCGGCGAGGATGCGCCCGCGGTCGCCTGGATCGTGCAGCGCGGCGAGCACGCGCAGCGCCGCGATGCGCTCCAGCCCGGGACGCGCGTCGGCGTC
>JANINR010000041.1 GCA_024508915.1 Lysobacteraceae bacterium
CCCCGCCGGCAGCGACTCCGACCGCGGTGCCGTCGCCGCCCGCCGACTCCGCGCTGGCCGCCTCGGGCCGCAAGCGAGACAGCGACGCCACCGCGATCGCGCTGCCGAAGGCCGTCGAGACCTCGCGCAAGCCGCGTTACGCCGCCCGCCAGGCGACCCGCGCGACCACGCCCGCCGGCGCGCAGCCGTCGGAAGCGCAACCCCTGGACGCGCTCTACGCCGAATCGGCGCGGCTGGAAGCGCTCCTGGCGCTCGCCCGCGACGATCGGGTCGCCACCGCAGGCGCCGCCCTGCTCTCCGCCGAGCTCGACGCGCAGGTCGCCGGCATCGACGTCCGCCTCGCGCAGCCCGGGCTCGACGATGCGCAGCGCACCGCGCTGTGGCAGGCGCGCGTGGACGCGCTGCGCCAGGCGGCCGGATTCGAAAGCACCCAGCGCATCCTCGCCTCGCAGGGCGACGGCGGCGCGCTGCTGGTGAGCGTGGATTGACCTTCCCGAAGACGCACCCCGACCCGACCAACAGAGGTGAATGCATGAAACTGTCCCCCACCCGCGCGGCGCTGTGGCTCGCCGTGACCGTGGCACTGGCGCTGCCCGTGGCCGCGCAGGACCGCGCCGCCGCGCCTGCGGCGCCGACCGCGGCGCAGCAGAAGGAACTCGATGCCGCGCGCGCCCAGCTCGACGCGGCCGCGAAGCGCTACGGCGAACTCGCGCGCGAGTACGGCGCCATGGACGGCCGCTACCGGATCGAACAGCGCCTGCTGCGCAAGCCGGTCATCGGCGTCGTGCTCGCGCCGGACGACGCGGCCGGCGTACGCATCGCCGGCGTCACTCCCGGCAGTGCGGCCGACGACGCTGGCGTCAAGAGCGGCGACCGCATCATCGCCATCGACGGCACGTTCATCGCGGACGCCGCGGCGGACGCGCGCATGGACGCCGCCCGCGATGCCATGGGCAAGCACGGCGAGAAGTCGGAAATGAAGTTGCGCCTGGTCCGCGACGGCAAGGAACGGGTGATCGCGTTGTCGCCGCGCGCCGGCGACCGCTTGATGTTCTACGGGCCCGACACCGACCTCGCGATCGACCAGGCGCGCATCGCCGCCGACGCGGCCCGCGCCGCGATGCCGGCCGCGCGCGAGGCGATGGCGCAGGCGCGCCGCGCGCAGGCCGATGCGCGCCTGGCGCAGGGGGATGCCCTGGCCGCGGCGCGGGATGCGGCGCGGGTTGCCGCGATCGCGCCGGACGTGCGCCGCGAGATCATCCGCCTGCGACCGGGCGACGCCTGCAAGGGCGAGCACTGCAAGCTGCCGGTCATCGCCGACGCGCTGCGCTGGAACGGCCTGAACCTGGCGTCGGTGGATGCCGGCCTCGGCCGTTATTTCGGCGCCGACGACGGCGTCCTGGTGATCAGCACCGGGCCCGAGCTCGAGGGCCTGCAGGCCGGCGACGTGATCCGCAGCGTCGACGGGAAGCCGGTGAAGTCGCCGCGCGAAGTGATGGACGCGCTGCGTGGCCGCGACGCGGGCAGCAAGGTCGCCGTCGGCTACCTGCGCGACCGCAAGGCCGGCAGCGCCCAGGTCACGGTGCCCGAACCGATGATGATCCGGATCCCGGCGCCGCCCGCACCGCCTGCACCGCCGGCCCCGCCGGCGCGACCGGCGCGGCCTGCACCGCCGTCCGCTCCCGCGTTCGCTCCGCCGGCGCCGCCGGCGCCTCCGGCCCCGCCTGCGCCGCCGCTCCCGCCGGTCGACTGAGGCGTCGCTTCACCCCAGCGCGAGAACCAGCCGCAACCCGGCGTCGATCCGATCCAGGACGGCGCCGGGAAGCGTGCCCACGCGCTCGGCAAGGATCGAGCGGTCGAGCGTAAGCAACTGCGACACATTCACGACGGAGGGCCGGGAAAGCCCGGAGTCCGCCTTGCTGATGCGAACGTTGCCCGGTGCGTCGGCCAGCGCCAGGTTCGACGTCACCGTCGCTACGATGACGGTCGCGATCCGGCTCGCATTGAAGGCGTTGGCCTGGACCACGAGTACCGGCCTGCGATAGCCCGGGCCGGAGCCGACCGGATCGGCCAGGCTCGCCCACCAGACCTCACCACGCTTCATCGCCGAGCGTCCTGGCCTGCGCAGCGGCGAGTGCGGGGTCGAGGGACGAGCCACTCGCGTCGTACACGGCATCCAGCTGTTCGGTCACGCGCGCGTCGTCGTGTTCCGCGACGTATTCTTCGAGCGCCGTGGCGTACAGCTGGCTTCGCGAGATGCGCAAGCGGCTGGCCAGTCGCTCGGCGGCGACGAAGACAGCATCGGGCAGCGAAATGGCAACCTTCATGCCGCGATGGTATCACCACGGTCATACCACTGCAAGGCAGGCGTCAGCGCGCGGTGGCGGCCTCGACGCGCTGCCACTGCGCAGCCTCCAGCCGCTCCAGCAATGCGGGCGCCTGGAGGTTCTCGCGGAGCTGCTCGACGCGCGAAGCGCCGAGCATCACCGTCGATACGTGCGGGTTGCGCAGGCACCAGGCGATCGCCAGCGCCGCCGGCGCGACGTGCAGTTCGCGCGCGAGCAGGGTGAAGCGGCGCGCGCGCTCGATGCGGTGCTCCGCGGGATCGCCCACCACCAGCTTCTGCAGCCAGCCATAGCCGTCGCGAGCGAGCCGCCCGTCGCCGACCACGCCGCTCGCGTACTTGCCGGTGAGCAAGCCGGAGGCGAGCGGCGACCAGATCGTGGTGCCCATGCCGTACTCGGCGTACAGCGGCGCGTATTCGCGCTCGACCCGGTCGCGGTGCAGCAGGTTGTACTGCGGCTGCTCCATCGTAGGCGGCTGCAGGTTGCGCAGGCGCGCGATCTTGTGGGCCTCCCGGATCTGCGCCGCCGACCATTCGGACGTGCCCCAATACAGCACCTTGCCCTGCTGCACGAGCGAATCCATGGCCCGCACCGTCTCCTCGATCGGCGTGTCCGGGTCGGGGCGATGGCAGAAGTACAGGTCCAGGTAATCGACGCGCAGGCGCTCCAGTGCGTCGTGGCAGGCGTCCACCACGTGCTTGCGGGACAGGCCCTTCTGCGTCGGCCGCGGCTCCTTCGCCGAACCGAAATAGACCTTGCTGGAGACGCAGTAGCCGTCGCGCGGCAGGCGCAGGTCGGCGATCGCGTCGCCCATCACCCGCTCGGCCTCGCCGTTGGCGTAGCCCTCTGCGTTGTCGAAGAAGTTGACGCCGTGGTCCCAGGCCAGCGCGATCATCTCGCGGGCGGCGCTGCGGTCGACCTGGTTGCCGAAGGTGACCCAGGCGCCGAACGACAGCGCCGACAGCTGCAGGCCTGAGGATCCGAGGCGGCGGTATTCCATTGGAGCGTCCTGGGACGGGAACAGCTGTCAGGGTACTTCAGACGCCGGAGAACAACAGGTCGAGCGCCCGCAGGATTGTCTGGCGCTCATGGGATAGGTCGCCCATCCATTTTCCGAGCGCACGTTGCGAAACGGCCGCCAATTGTGCGGTGTCCATCACCACCGTCTCGCCGAGGACGGCGAATTCCGGCATCAGGCCTGCGATCGCAGGGCCCGCATGTTCCGGCCGCACCAGCGGAACCACGACCCGTGATTTCATGTCGCCAATCAGGTCGCTCTGCACATCGAGCAGGTACGGCACCCGCTTGCGGGAAACCTCGTTGGGATTGGCGTGGACGGCGAACCTGGACACGGCTCAGAAGGAACGCAAGCTGTCGCTGAACATGCCATCGCGCTCGATGCGCTCGTTATAGGCGGCAATCGCGTCGCGGTTTTCCGCGAGCCACTGCTCGCGCCTGCGCGCGCGCACCGCTTCTTCCAGAGCACGCTCGAACGTGGCCGAGAGGTTGATTTCCAGGGCCTTGGCCTGGTCGAGCAACTCGGCATTGACGCTGAGGTTGGCGGCCCGCTTGAGATAGCCGGCGCGATCTTCCTTCAGGCGCATGGACGTAAACCTTCATCATGGATGCGCACCAATGATGCGCATCAGCTTTGCGCGCGTCAAGTCCGGCCCACAAGAAAGGCCGCTCGGGGGCGGCCTTTCTTGTCGGGAGCCGAGCGTGGCTCGGCTCGCAGGAGCGGTTACGACGCGAGGCGCTTCGCGATCGCGGCGCCGAGGTCGCCCGGCGACTTCACCGTGGTGACGCCGGCCTTTTCCATCGCCGCGAACTTGCCCTCGGCCGTGCCGGCGCCGCCGGAGGCGATCGCGCCCGCGTGGCCCATGCGCTTGCCCTTCGGCGCGGACGCGCCGGCGATGAAGCCGACGACCGGCTTGGTCACGTGCTTGGCGATGAACTCGGCCGCCTCTTCCTCGGCGCTGCCGCCGATCTCGCCGACCATGATGATGCCCTGGGTCTGCTCGTCGGCCTGGAACAGCTTCAGGCAGTCGATGAAGTTCAGGCCGTTGATCGGGTCGCCGCCGATGCCGATCACCGTGGACTGGCCGAGGCCGGCGTCGGTGGTCTGCTTCACGGCCTCGTACGTCAGCGTGCCGGATCGCGACACGATCGCGACCTTGCCCGGCATGTGGATGTGGCCCGGCATGATGCCGATCTTGCACTCGCCCGGGGTGATGATGCCGGGGCAGTTCGGACCCACCAGCACGACCTCCGGATAGCCCTTCAGCGTGTTCTTGACGCGCAGCATGTCGAGCACCGGGATGCCCTCGGTGATCGCCACGATCACCTGGATGCCCGCCGCCGCGGCCTCGAGGATCGCGTCGGCCGCGTACGGCGGCGGCACGTAGATCACCGACGCGTTCGCGCCGGTCTGCGCGACGGCCTGTGCGACGGTGTCGAAGACCGGCAGTCCGAGGTGCTGCGTGCCGCCCTTGCCGGGCGTGACGCCGCCGACGACCTTGGTGCCGTATTCCAGCATCTGCTCGGCGTGGAAGGTGCCCTGGGTGCCGGTGAAGCCCTGGACGATGACCTTGGTGTTCTTGTTGACCAAAACGCTCATGGGGAATTCGTGTCCTTGGCTCAGGCGGCGTTCTTGACGGCCGCGACGGCCTTCTTCGCGCCGTCGTTGATGTCGTCGGCGGGGATGATGGCGAGGCCGGAGTTCTTCAGCAGCGCCTTGCCCTCGGCCACGTTCGTGCCCTCCAGGCGCACGATCACCGGCACCTGCACCCCGACTTCCTTCACCGCGGCGATGATGCCCTCCGCGATCATGTCGCAGCGGACGATGCCGCCGAAGATGTTGACGAAGATCGCCTTCACCTTGTCGCTCGACAGGATCAGCTTGAACGCCTCGGTCACGCGCTCCTTGTTGGCGCCGCCGCCGACGTCGAGGAAGTTCGCGGGCTCGCCGCCTTCCAGCTTGATCACGTCCATCGTCGCCATCGCCAGGCCCGCGCCGTTGACCATGCAGCCGATGTTGCCGTCCATGGTCACGTAGTTCAGGTCGTACTGGCTGGCGCGCACCTCGGTCTCGTCTTCCTGGCGGATGTCGCGCATCGCGGCGAGGTCGGGGTGGCGGAAGGTGGCGTTGTCGTCGGAGTTGACCTTGCCGTCGAGCACCGCGAGGTTGCCGTCGGTCATGATCGCCAGCGGGTTGAGCTCGACCAGCGACAGGTCCTTCTCGTTGAACAGCTTGTACAGGCCCAGCATGATCTTCGTCAGCTGGCCGACCTGCTTCGCGTCGAGGCCGAGTGCGAAGCCCATGTCGCGGCACTCGTAGGGTTGCAGGCCCTGCACGTAGTTCACGTGCAGCGTCTTGATCGCGTCGGGGTTCTCCTCGGCGGTCTTCTCGATCTCGACGCCGCCCTCGGACGAGGCGATGAAGGTGATCGACTTGCTCGAGCGGTCCACCAGCACCGACAGGTACAGTTCCTTGGCGATGTCGGTGGCCTGGGTCACCAGCACGCTGTCGATCGGCAGCGCGACGCCGGCCGACTGGTAGGTCTCCATCTTCGTGCCGAGCATGCCCTTGGCGTACTCGCGCACCTGGTCGAGCGTCTTGGCGAGCTTGACACCGCCGGCCTTGCCGCGGCCGCCGGCGTGGATCTGCGCCTTGACCACCCAGAAGTCCCCGCCGATGGCCTTGGCGGCATCGACCGCCTCCTCGGGGGTGCGGGCGACGCGCCCGGGCGGCACCGCGATGCCGTAGTCGTTGAAGAGCTGCTTGGCCTGGTATTCGTGGAAGTTCATCGATCGTCCGGCGGAAGTGGGGGCCCGGGAGTCGGGACGGGCAACGGAGCCGCCCATTGTACGCCCCCGCGCCGGGCGGGCGTCCGGGGTGGTACCGTCGCGGGGCGTTCCAGGGGGACGTTCCAGGGGGACCAGGCAGACGTGATGGGCGACAACGGCATCGCCGCGGCGCAGTACCGCGACCTCTACTTCTACAGCCTGTACCGGGTGCTGGAAGCCGGCCTGCTGGTCCTGATCCTGTTCGGCCCCATCAGCGAGCTCGTGCCCGAGCCGGCCCACCCGCTGCTCGGCAAGGCCACGGGCGTCGCCTACCTCGCCCTGGCGCCGATCCTCCTGACCTGGGCGGTCCGCAGGACGGCGCTGCGCTGGCAGGTGCTGGTGGGCATCGTCGTGGACGTGGCGGTGGCGATGCTGGCAATCCACGCCATCCCGTCGGCGGCCTCCGGCGTCGCCCTGATGCTGGTGTTCAACGTCGGCGCCACCGCGATGCTGCTGCCGCTGCGCTTAGGCCTCGCGGGCGGCGCGCTGGCCGGCGTGGCGATGATCGCCGAATACGTCTGGACCTTCCTGTCGCCGACACAGGTCAACGACCGGCCGATGGCGGAACCGCTGATGTTCGCGGTGAGCTTCCTCTCCATCGCGATGCTCTGCTACCTGCTCGGCCGCCAGCTGCGCGAGAGCCAGGCGCTGGCCGAGCGCCGCGGCGGCGAACTCGCCGACCTGGCCGCGGTGAACGAATTGATCATCCGCCGCATGCGCACCGGCGTGCTGCTGGTGGACGGCGAGGGCCGCATCCGCCTGGCCAACGAGGCCGCGCTGCTGCAGCTCGGCGACCAGGGCGGCGACCGCCGGCTCTCGAGCCTGTCGCCGCCGCTGGGCGAGCGCCTCGCCAGCTGGCGGCGCACCGGCAGCAGCGACGACACGCCGCTCGAGGTCGGCGCCGACCGCGTCGGCGTGCTGCCGCGATTCGCCCGCCTGTTCGCGCACGACGAGGCCGCGCTGGTGTTCCTGGACGACACCGCGCTGGTCTCGCGGCGCGCCGAATCGCTGACGCTGGCGACGCTGGGGCGCTTCTCGGCCAGCCTCGCCCACGAGATCCGCAACCCGCTGGCGGCGATCAACTACGCCACCCAGCTGCTGCAGGAGTCCACCGACATCGGCGAAGCCGACCAGCGCCTGCTCGAGATCATCCACGCGCAGTGCCAGCGCACCAACGGCATCGTCGAAAGCGTCCTCGGCCTGGCGCGGCGCGAACGGGCCAGCGCCGACAACGTGGACCTGGGCGCCTTCGTGCGCCGCTTCGTCGACGACTACCGGCAGGTCCTGCCCGCCGAAGCCGGCAGCCTGGAGGCCGGCGGCGCCGAGCGCATGCATGCGCTCGTGGATCCGCGCCACCTGCAGCAGGTGCTGACCGTGCTGGTGCAGAACGCGCTCACGCACGGCCACGCCCCCGCCGATCCCGCGCAGGTCTCCATCGTGGTCGGTCAGGCCGGCGGGCGGCCCGTCCTCGACGTGTGCGACGAAGGCCCGGGCATCCCCGAGGCCGTTCGCGCGCAGCTGTTCCGGCCCTTCTTCACCACCTCCGAATACGGCACCGGCCTCGGCCTCTACATCGCGCGCGAGCTGTGCACGGCCAACGAGGCGACGCTGGAATACGTGCCGCGACCGCGCGGCGGCTGCTTCCGCATCGCCCTGCCGGACGCGCACGCGATGCTGCCGGCATGACCCGCCCGGCCCACTTGGGCGCGGCGCGGCGCTGCGCTAAGGTTCCGGCATGAGCGAATCCGGCGCCGCCACCGCCCCCACGGCACTGATCGTCGACGACGAGCACGACATCCGCGAACTGCTGGTGCTCACCCTGGGACGGATGGGCCTGCGCACCGACACCGCCGCCAACCTCGCGCAGGCGCGCGCGCAGCTGGCGCGCAACCGCTACGACCTGTGCCTGACCGACATGCGCCTGCCCGACGGCTCGGGCATCGACCTGGTCGCCGAGATCTCCGCCAGCCACCCCGACACGCCGACCGCGATGATCACCGCCTACGGCAACGTCGAGGCCGCGGTGGAGGCGCTGAAGGCCGGCGCCTTCGACTTCGTCAGCAAGCCGGTCGACATCCACGTGCTGCGCCGGCTGGTGAGCCACGCGCTCGACCTCGGCCAGCGCCGCCGCGAGGCGCCGCCCGGCCTGGCGCGGCTGCACGGCGAATCGCCCGCGATGCAGGCGCTGCGCGCCACCGTCGCCAAGGTCGCGCGCAGCCAGGCACCGGTCGCCATCGCCGGCGAGTCCGGCGTCGGCAAGGAGCTGGTCGCCCGCACCATCCACGTCGAGGGCGGCCGCGCCAAGGGGCCGTTCGTGCCCGTCAACTGCGGCGCCATCCCCGCCGAGCTGATGGAGAGCGAGTTCTTCGGCCACAAGAAAGGCAGCTTCACCGGCGCCCACGCCGACAAGGCCGGCCTGTTCCAGGCGGCCGACGGCGGCACCCTGTTCCTCGACGAGATCGCCGAGCTGCCGCTGCCGATGCAGGTGAAGCTGCTGCGCGCGATCCAGGAGAAGTCGGTGCGCCCCGTCGGCGGCCACAGCGAGGTCCCGGTGGACGTGCGCATCCTCAGCGCCACCCACAAGGACCTGGGCGCCCTGGTCGCCGACGGCAGCTTCCGCCACGACCTCTACTACCGCATCAACGTGATCGGCCTGCGCGTGCCGCCGCTGCGCGAGCGCCGCCAGGACCTGCCGCAGCTGGCCGCGGACGTGCTGGCCCGGCTGTCGAAGGACCAGGGGCGCGCCACGCCGGCACGGCTCGGGCAGGACGCGCTGGACGCGCTGCTGGCCTATCCCTTCCCCGGCAACGTGCGCGAACTGGAAAACATCCTGGAGCGGGCGCTGGCGATGGCCGACGGCGACGCCATCGCCGCCGCCGACCTGGCCCTGCCCGCCATGGCGCCGGCCCGCGCCCGCGCGCACCCGGACCCAGCGCCC
>JANINR010000042.1 GCA_024508915.1 Lysobacteraceae bacterium
GGCGGCCTGCAGCGCCGCCGCGCAAGCGACCGCAAGCCGCGCCCGCGCAGCCGCGCCTACCTCAGCCTCGGCAGCAACCTCGAGCCGGAGGCCAACCTCGCCGCCGCGATCGCCGCGCTGCGCGCGCGCTTCGGCGACGTCGTGGTGTCGCCGGTCTACCGCTCGCCGGCCGACGGCTTCCGCGGCCCCGACTTCCTCAACGCGATCGTGGGCGTCGACAGCGACATCCATCCGTTCGCGCTCGACGAATGGCTGCACGCGCTGGAAGAAGCGCACGGCCGCGACGCGCGCGACGCCGACTACAGCAACCGGCCGCTGGACATCGACATCATCTATTTCGGCGAGCTCGTGCTGGACGGCCCCGGCGATTTCCAGTTGCCGCGGCCCGAGCTGCACCACGCGTTCGTGCTGAAGCCGCTGGCCGACATCGCCCCGGATTTCGTCGACCCGATCCGCAAGCAGACGCTCGCGCAACTGTGGGCCGCGCACCCGCGCCGCGACGACCCGCCGGCGCGGGTCGATGTCGTACTCTAGCGGCATGACTGCAAAGCCGGTGTCCGTCGTCGTCACGGGTGCATCGCGCGGCATCGGCCTCGCGATCGCGCAGCGCTTCCATGCGGACGGCGCGCAGGTGACCATCTGCGCCCGCGGCGAAGCCGCGCTGGAAGAGGCGCGCGACGCGATGCCCGGCCTGCGCGCGCACGCCTGCGACCTGGCCCGGCGCGCGGCCCTCGAGCGCTTCGCCGACACCGTGCTCGCCGAGACCGGCACGCCCGACGTGCTGGTGAACAACGCCGGCGCGTTCCTCCCGGGCGGCATCTCCAGCGAGGCCGAGGGCACCTTCGATTCGATGATCGCGGTCAACCTCGCCAGCGCCTACCACCTCACCCGCGCGCTGCTGCCGGGCATGATCGCGCGCGGCAGCGGCACCATCCTCAACATCTGCAGCACGGCGTCGATCACGCCGTATCCCAACGGCGGCTCGTACGGCATCGCCAAGCACGCGCTGCTCGGCTTCTCGCGCACGCTGCGCGAGGAGATGAAGCCGCACGGCATCCGCGTGGTGGCGTTGCTGCCGGGCGCCACGCTCACCGACTCGTGGGCCGGCGCCGGGCTGCCGTATTCGCGCTTCATGCCGGCCGAGGACGTCGCCGAGGCGGCGTTCATGGCCTGGCGGATGTCGCCGCGCACCGTGGTCGAGGACATCCTGATGCGGCCGATGCTCGGCGACATTCCCTCGGACTGACGGAACGACGCATGCCCGGACAGACCGTCACCCTGCGCCTGGCCAAGGAGAACATGAAGTTCTCCGCGGGCCACTTCACGATCTTCGGGCCGGGCGAGCGCGAACGCGTGCACGGCCACGACTTCCGGGTCGCGGTGCGCGTGCAGGCGCGCGTCGGCGACAACGGCCTGTGCTTCGACTACGGGCTGCTGAAGCGCCGGATCGTCGAACTGTGCCGCGAACTCAACGAGTGGATGCTGCTGCCTGGCGAATCGCCGCTGCTGCGCATCGAGCGCGACGGCGCGCTGCTGCACGCGGTGTTCGGCGCGGAGCGCATCCCGTTCCTCGCCGCCGACGTGCAGGTGCTGCCGCTGGCGAACATCAGCGTCGAGGAACTGGCGCGGTATTTCCTCGGGCGCCTGCTCGAGGACCGCGCGCAGGTCGACGCCTTCCGCATCGACGGGCTGGACGTGGAAGTCGCCTCGGGCCCCGGCCAGGGCGCCACGGTGTCGTGGCAGCGGGCCGGCTGACGGATCAACAGGGGAGAAGAACGATGGGAAAGTTCGCGCGTAGCTGGGCGCTGGCGAAGGCGAGCATGGACGTGCTGCGCGCCGACAAGGAACTGCTGGTGTTCCCGCTGGTCTCCAGCATCGTCACGCTGGTGGTGGCGGCCAGCTTCCTGCTGCCGGTGTTCGGGCTCGGGCTGCTGCGGGACGCGGGCCCCGGCGGCGGGGTATCGGCCACCTTGTACCTCTTGCTGTTCGCGTTCTACCTGGTGCAGTACTTCGTGATCTTCTTCTTCAACACGGCGCTGGTGGGCGCGGCGATGATCCGGCTCGACGGCGGCGATCCGACGGTCGGCGCGGGGCTGCGCATCGCCGCAGGCAAGTGGCCCGCGATCCTGGGCTATGCGGCCATCGCCGCGACCGTCGGCATGATCCTGCGCGCGCTGTCGGATCGCGCCGGCTTCCTCGCGCGCATCGCGGTGTCGCTGCTCGGGGTGGCATGGACCCTTGCGACCTACCTCGCGGTGCCGGTACTGGTGGCCCGCGACGTTGGCCCGATCGAAGCGGTGAAGGAGAGCGCCTCGTTGCTGTCCCGCACCTGGGGCGAGAACCTGATCGGCCAGGGCGGCATCGGCGTGGTGTTCGCGCTGGCGTACGTCGCGATGGGCGTCGCCGGGGCCGGCGTCGTGGTGTTCCTGTTCGCGCAGGGCCTGCCGGTCGCGGCGGTCGTCGCGATCTGCGTGCTGGTGGCGGCATTCCTGCTGGTGGCGCTGGTCCAGGCCGCGCTGGCCGGCATCTATTCGGCGGCGCTGTACCGTTTCGCGGTGGCGGGCGACGCGCCGGCCGGCTTCGACGGCGCCTTGCTGCGCGGCGCGTTCCAGCGCAAGGCCTGACCGGGCCCGTGCCGACGCTTCCCCCGCCCGGCGAGGACGCGCGCGCGCACAGCGCGCACCTGCGCGAGGTCATCCAGGAACAGATCTTCGCCGCCGGCGGGGCGATCCCGTTCTCGCGCTTCATGGAGCTGTGCCTGTACGCGCCGGGCCTCGGCTATTACAGCGCGGGCGCTGCGAAATTCGGGGCGGCGGGCGACTTCGTGACGGCGCCCGAGCTCGGGCCGCTGTTCGCCGCCTGCGTGGGCGATGCGCTGGCGCCGGTGCTGCGGCAGGTCGGACCGGACGCGCAGTTCGTGGAACTCGGCGGCGGCAGCGGCGCGTTCGCGGAAGTCGTGCTGAAGCGCCTGCTCGCGCTCGATGCATTGCCGGCACGCTACGCGATCCTCGAACCCAGCGCCGACCTGCGCGAGCGGCAGCGCCGGCGGATCGGCGAACGCCTGAACCCGTTGCTCGGCGACCTCGTCGAATGGCTCGATGCGCCGCCGCAGGAAGCATGGTCGGGCGTGCTCTTCGCCAATGAAGTCGTGGATGCGTTGCCGACGCCACGCTTCACGCTGCGCGACGGCGAAGTCTTCGAGGAGCACGTCGCGCTCGACGGCGAAGGCCGTTTCATCCGCCAGGATCGCCCGGCCGACGCGCTGCTCGCCGCCGCGGTCCGGCACGTCGAGCGCGACGTCGGCGCGCCGTTCGCCGACGGCTACCGGTCGGAGCTCCTGCCGCAGCTGCCCTACTGGCTGCAGGCGGTGATGGGCGGCCTGCAGGCGGGCGCGCTGCTGTTCACCGACTACGGCCATGCGCGCCGCGAGTACTACCAGCCGCAGCGCAGGGAGGGCACGCTGCGCGCGTTCCGGCAGCACCACGTCGTGGCCGACCTCTACGACTGGCCGGGCCTGCAGGACCTCACGGCGTCGGTGGACTTCACCGCGCTCGCGGAAGCGGGCACGGGCGCCGGCTTCGACCTGGCCGGGTACTGCAGCCAGGCCAGCTTCCTGCTCGGCAACGGGTTGGCCGAACGCCTGCAGGAAGCCGAAACGAGGGCGCGCGACGAGGCGACGCTGCTGCGCCTGCGGCAGGAAGCCAAGCAGCTCACGCTGCCCGAGGCGATGGGCGAGCGCTTCCAGGCGATGGGCTTCGCGCGCGACGTCGAGTTCGGCGCGGCGTTCCTCGCCGGCGACCTGAGCCATCGCCTGTGATCAAGCCGCTGCGGCATCGCAACGCCTGGCTCGCGCTGTGGCTGTGCGGCGTGGCCGCGCTGGTGGTCGTGTGCCTGCTGCCGAGCCCCGACCTGCCGAACCTGCACGTGAGCGACAAGCTCGAGCACGCGCTGGCGTTCGCGCTGCTCGCGGGCTCGGCGGTGCAGCTGTTCGAGCGCGGGCGCGCGCTGGTCGTCGTCGGCCTCGGCCTGCTGGCGCTGGGGGTCGGCATCGAGTTCGCGCAGGCGCTGTTCACCACGACGCGCGCGATGGAAGCCGCCGACGTCGTGGCCGACGCGATCGGCATCGTCGCCGGCCTTGCGACCGCGCTTACCCCGCTCCGCGACGTCCTCCTGCACATCGCCGGCCGGCATCCCTGAGATTTCCCGCCCGTGCGGCGTCAGCGGCGTCCGCGGCGTCAGCGACGCAGGGTGCGGGCGGCGGCGATGGCGGCGATGCGGGCGCGACGGAGGGCTTCGCCGAGCCTGGGGCCTTCCAGGCCTTCGGCGGCCACGTCGGCGGCGCGCACCGATTGCGCGGCCGCGAGCAGGCGCAGCAGTTCCGGGCCCTGCGGATAGGCATCGTCCGCGTGGCCGGCGCGGCCGCGCTTGTCGGCTTCGCACACCAGCGCGAGCTGCGCGATGCGCTCCGGCTGCCGGAACGCGTCGCAGCGCTGCAGCAGGTCGTGCACGGTCTCGTCGCGCAACTCGGCCAGGCGGTGGATGTTGAGGTGCTCGCGGCACGCGACTTCCGCCAGGCGGCGGTGCGCGAGCGGCACGCGCAGCCGGTCGCACAGCGCGGCGAGGGGCTTGAGGCCGCCGTGCTCGTGCCCGATGTGCTTCGGCAGCACGTCGGCCGGCGTGCGTGCCTTGCCGAGGTCGTGGGTGAGGGCGGCGAAGCCGACCACCGCGTCGCCGGGCGCGAGCGCGGCGGCCATGTCGCAGACCAGCTCGACGTGCACGCCGGTGTCGACCTCGGGATGGAACTCCGCCCGTTGCGGCACGCCATAGAGCGCGTCGACTTCGGGCAGCACGACGGCAAGCGCGCCGCAGTCGCGCAGCGTGCGCACGAACGCGGAAGGCGCGGCGCAAGCCAGCGCGCGCGACAGCTCCTGCCAGACGCGCTCGGGCACCAGTTCGGACAGCTCGCCGGACGCGACCATCCCGCGCATCAGCGCCATCGTCTCGGCAGCGACGCGGAAGCCGAGCGGCGCGAAGCGCGCCATGAAGCGGGCTGCGCGGAGGACGCGCAGCGGATCCTCGGCGAACGCGGGGCCGACGTGACGCAGCACGCGCGCCTCGAGGTCGCGCGCGCCGCCATGGGGATCCACCAGCGAACCGTCGGCGCGCCGGGCGATGGCGTTGATGGTGAAGTCGCGGCGCGCGAGGTCTTCCTCGAGCGTCACCGACGGGTCGGCGTCGACGACGAAGCCGCGATGGCCGCGGCCGGACTTGCGCTCGGTGCGCGCGAGCGCGTACTCCTCATGCGTCGCGGGATGCAGGAACACCGGGAAATCGCGGCCGACGGCGCGGAAGCCGCGCGCCAGCATCGCATCCGGGGTCTGCCCGACGACCACGTAGTCGCGGTCGCCGCCCGGGAGGCCGAGCAGCGCATCGCGGACCGCGCCGCCGACGAGGTAGACCTGCATGTCGTCCATGCGGGGATGATGGCATGGCGGTGGCGGGGAGGCGGTCGAGGCCGCGCCCGCCGACCATGGGTCGGCGCTACAGGGCGAGGGGGCAGGTGAAGGGCTTGCGCGGGGCGTCGAGGACGCCGGCCATGCGCGCCTCCAGCGGCAGCGCGTTGCCGTTGAGGCGCCAGTCGTAGATCGCGCTGAAGGCGAGCACGCGGGCCACGTAGTCGCGGGTTTCCTTGTAGCTGATCGTCTCGATCCAGAAATCGGGGTCCATGCCGGGGCGCTGCGACTGCCAGCGCTGCAGCGGCGTGGGCCCGGCGTTGTAGCCGGCGATGGCGAAGTAGGGCTTGCCGCCGTAGCGGTCGAGCACCTTGCGCAGGTAGGCGGTGCCGATCGCGATGTTGATGTCCGGGTCGTACAGCGACTCCGCGCCCTGCCAGGGCAGGCCCAGTCGCTTCGCCTCGGCGGCGCCGGTCGCCGGCACCACCTGCATCAGGCCGCGCGCGTTGGCGCTGGAACGGGCGTTGATGTCGAACACGCTCTCGGCGCGGATCTCGGCCGCGACCCAGGACGGATCGAGGTTGTTGCGCGCGGACTCGCGGCGGATCGTCGCGTCGTGGTGCAGCGGGAAGCGCAGCGCGTACAGGCGGCGCTCGTCCGGCGTACGCCCGAGCCCGAACAGCCCGCGGTCGAACCAGCCGCTGTCCTGCGCGACCTCGACGGCGTAGCGGCGCTGCGTGTCGTCGAAGCGCGACAGCGCATCCTTCCATTCGCGCTCGGCCCAGTCCTTGCGTTCGATCGCGTACAGGCGCACGGCGCGGCCGAGCGCCGGATCGGCGGCGACGCGGGCCTTCGCAGCGGCATCCGAAGGCGGGAGCCACGGGCAAAGCGCGTACGGCGCGCCGATGCGGTCCGCGGCGAGGAAGCCGTGGAATTCCGGTTCGCGCGCGGCGCGCTGCCACGCAGCGCGCGCGCCGGCCTGGTCGCCCGCGATCGCGAGCAGGCGGCCTTCGAAATACGTCCAGCGCGCATCGGCGCGCTGCGCCGCCGGCATCGCGCGGATCGCGGCGAGCGCGGCGGGCCAGTCGGAGCGCGCCATCGCTTCGCGCGCGCGCCATTCGTGCAGGCGCTCGTCGTAGGCGGAGGCCGGCACCGCCGCGAGCCGCTGCTGCGACTTCGGCAGGTACGACGCCACCGTCCACAGCGCGACCTGGTACAGCACGCGGCCGCGATCGGCCTCGGTGAACGCGAGCGCCTTCGCGATCGCGGGCAGCTTCGCTTCCGCCGCGTCCGGGTCGTCCTTCGCGAGCGCGGACAGGCCCTGCACCGCGACCGCGCGGCTGCGGTCGGTGGCGGGCCAGGCCAGCACGTCGGCCGCCTGCGCGGGCTTGCCCAGGAACGTCGCGTAGCGCTGCGCGAGCGCGCGATCGGCATCGGCCATGCCGCCCGCGATGTCGCGGACCACCGCGACGTTCCCGGCGGCCAGCGCCTTGTCGAAGCGCTCCCAGCGCAGCGCCGGCGTGAGCCCGCCGTCGCGCGCGGCCAGCGCCGCGAACGGTGCGTCGCAGCTTGCCGGCAGCGACTCGGCGCTGGTGCGCCACAGCGCCTGCGCGTCCGACACCCACTGCGCATCGGCCGCGCCGGTCGCCAGTCGCGCGTTCAACTCGGCGCAGCGCATCGCAAGCGGCTGGCCCGCGGGCGTCCAGGCGGCGCGGAACGCCTGCCACTCCTGGCGGCGCGATAGCGCCGGCAGCCAGATCGCGCGGAAGGCGGCGCCGACCGCATCGCCCGGGTGCTTCGCGAGGAAGGCCTGGCCGGCCGCGATCGGCAGGGTATCCGCGTCGCGGCGCAGGGCCGCGTACTCGATCCATGGATACAGCGGATCGCCGGCCAGCCCGGCGTAGCGTTCGGCGCTGAAGTCGCCGCGCTCGGCCGCCGCGATCGCGTCGCGGACCTGGGCGAGGCGCGCGTCGACCGGCGCGGACGCAGCGACCGCCGCCGCCGGCAGCAGGGCCGCGCAGGCGAGGGCCAGCGAAACAAGGGCGTTGCGGTGGGTGCGCAGCGTCATGCCCCGGACTATAGCCGGCCGGCGATGAACGGCGCTTTCGCGGCGTGGCTCAGATCGGGCGCAGGGCCTGCGCCGGCACGTCGAGGTCGATCGACAGGGCCAGGTGGTCGGAATCCGCCGCCGGCAGCGCGCGCATGCCCTGCAGCGCCAGCGGCGCGCTCACGAGGATGTGGTCGATCGCCTTCTGCGGCCGCCAGCTCGGGAACGTCGGCACGCACTGCGACGGCGGCTGCAGCGACGTGCGGTTGTACAGCAGCTCCATCTCGGGGCGGTCGGGCATGCAGTTGAAGTCGCCCATGAGCACCGCATGCCGGTGCCCGTGCAGCAGCTCGCCGATGAAGGCGAGCTGGCTGCGGCGCGAGCCCGCGCCCAGCGAGAGGTGCGCGACCGCCACCGTCAGCGCGTCGTCGCCGTCGCCGAAGCGCGCGAGCAGCACGCCGCGGCCGGCGATGCGGCCGGGCAGCGCGTGGTCCACCACGTCCACCGGCTCGAGCTTGCTCAGCAAGCCGTTCGCACTGGACGCCACGCCGCCCATGCTGCGGTTGGGCTGGTGGCTCCAGTAATCGAAGCCGGCCCGCTGCGCGAGGTAGTGCGTCTGGTTGGTGAAGCCGGAGCGGAGACTGCCGGGATCGGCTTCCTGCAGGCCGACGATGTCGTGCTCGCCGGCGAGGCGCGCGATGCGGTCCAGCGCGCCGCGCTTGTTGCCGGCCGGCAGCACGTGCGACCAGCTGCGCGCGACGTAGTCGTGGTAGCCGCGCGTGCTGGAACCGGCCTGGATGTTGGCGCTGAGCAGCTTGAGGCGACGGGTCGGCATGCCCATGGAGATGGAGCCGGCGTCCGCGGCGCTCAAGGGGTCGCGGCGCCCCGCGCGGCGCGCTCGCGCGCGATCAGCGCGTCGGTGATGCGCAGCATGTCCTCGTAGCTCCTGCCAAGCACGCGGTACTTGCCGTCCACGACCAGCGTCGGCGTGCCGCCGACCTGGCTGCGGACCATGAACTGCTGGCCGCGCTTGATCTTCGCCTCGGTGCCGAAGCTGTGCATGTCCGCGCTGAACTTCTTCGGGTCGGCGCCGTACTGGCCGTACCACTTCGCCACGGCCTCCTCGTCCGGCTTCTTGCCCTCGCCGGGCAGGGTCTGGGCGATGTGGATGGCGTGGAACAGCGGGGTGTGGGTCTTCTCGACCAGGCCCATGGCGTCGGCCACGTAGAACGCGCGGGCGTAGGGGATCCACTGCGGGCCGTACGGCGCGGGCACGTAGGTCACGCGCACGTCGGCCGGCAGGTGCGCCTTCCAGGCGGTGAACATCGGCTCGAAGCGCGCGCAGGCCGGGCAGACGTAGCCGAAGACCTCGACCACCTCGATCTTGCCGTCCAGCGGCTGGTAGGGCTGGCCGCCTTCGATGGCGACATAGTCCTTGCCCTCGACCGGCCAGCCGGCGGGCGCGGCCTCGGCGGGGGCGGCGGCAGGCGTTTCGTTCGCGTCCGCGGTGGCGGTGCCGGTGGCGTCGGCGACGGGGGCCGCGCCGGCAGC
>JANINR010000043.1 GCA_024508915.1 Lysobacteraceae bacterium
ATGCCGGCCGCTGGACGCTCGCGCGCCGCGCGCCCGCGGGCGGCGCCGGCGATGACGGCGACGCCCCCGGCAGGCGAGCGCCCGCGAAGCGCGATCCCGCCGACGTCGAACACATCGCGCGCGTGCTGCTGCGCCGCTACGGCGTGGTCTGCTGGCGGCTGCTCGAACGCGAGGCGGCCTGGCTGCCCTCGTGGCGCGAACTGCTGCGCGTGTACCACCGCCTGGAAGCGCGCGGCGAGGTCCGCGGCGGACGCTTCGTCGCGGGCCTGAGCGGCGAGCAGTTCGCGTTGCCGGAAGCCGTGGCCGCGCTGCGGCAGGTCCGCCGGCGCACGCCGGACGGCGAGGCGCTGGTGGTCTCGGCCAACGACCCGCTCAACCTCGCGGGCACCGTGCTCCCGGGCGCCAAGGTCCCGCGCCTGCCCGGCGCACGCGTGCTCTACCGGGACGGCATCGCGCAGGCCGCGCTCGTCGCCGGCGACTTCCAGGCGATCGCCACGCTGTCGGCGGACGACGAACGCGCGTTCCGCCGCGCGCTGCTGCGCGAGCCCGATCCGTTCGACTTCCAGGCGCCCGCGGCCGCGCCGACGCCGACGCCGACGCCCGCGTAACGGCCGCGCGCCGACGATGGCGCGATGGCCACGCGCAAGCCGCCACGCCGCCGCGCGGTGCCCGAGGGCACGGCACCCGAGCCCGTCGACGACAGCCTCGCCGCGTTGCGCGACGCCGCCGCCGGCTGCAAGCGCTGCCCGCTGTGGAAGCCCGCGACGCAGGTGGTGTTCGGCGAAGGTCCGGCGCGGGCGCGCATCCTCGTCGTCGGCGAACAGCCGGGCGATGCCGAGGATCTCGAAGGCCGACCGTTCGTCGGGCCGTCCGGGCGGCAGTTCGACCGCGCGCTGGAGGAGCTCGGCATCGAGCGCAGCCGCCTGTACGTCACCAACGCGGTGAAGCACTTCAAGTTCGAGCGCCGCGGCAAGGTGCGCCTGCACAAGAGCCCGAACCCGTCGGAGCAGCGCGCCTGCCGGCTCTGGCTGGAGGGCGAGCTGGCAAGGGTGCGGCCGCGGATCGTGGTCTGCCTCGGCGCGATCGCCGCGCGCAACGTGTTCGGCACGACGTTCCGCCTGATGCGCCAGCGGGGGACCTGGCAGCCGCTGCCGGGGGGCCGGGCCGGCTTCGCCACCCCGCATCCCTCCGCGGTGCTGCGCCAGCGGGACACGACCTCCCGCGAGGCGGCCTACCGGGGCTTCGTCGGCGACCTGGCCCTGCTGCTGGAGCCGCCGGAGGAGGCTTTATGATAGACTCAAACTATTGAATTGATGAGATCAATCAATTTGATGATTGCGATCCACCGGCCTACGATGGTCGGGCTCCCCTTTTCCACCCTCCCTTTCCACCACACGAGGACCGATCCATGTCCCTGATCAACACCCAGATCAAGCCGTTCAAGGCCCAGGCCCTGAAGGGCGGCAAGTTCATCGAAGTCACCGACGCCGACCTGAAGGGCAAGTGGTCGGTCGTGGTGTTCTACCCGGCCGACTTCACCTTCGTCTGCCCGACCGAACTCGAGGACCTCGCCGACAAGTACGAGGAGTTCAAGAAGCTCGGCGTCGAGATCTACAGCGTCTCGACCGACACGCACTTCGCCCACAAGGCGTGGCACGACACCTCGGACGCGATCAAGAAGGTGAACTACACGATGATCGGCGACCCGACCGGCGCGATCACCCGCAACTTCGACGTGATGATCGAGGAAGAGGGCCTGGCCCTGCGCGGCACCTTCGTGATCAACCCGGAAGGCCAGATCAAGCTGTGCGAGATCCACGACAACGGCATCGGCCGCGACGCGTCCGAGCTGCTGCGCAAGGTCAAGGCCGCGCAGTACGTCGCGAGCCACCCGGGCGAGGTGTGCCCGGCGAAGTGGAAGGAAGGCGAGAAGACGCTGAAGCCGTCGCTGGACCTGGTCGGCAAGATCTGAGCGCCGCCGGCGCGCGAGCGCCGAATGCCGTTTCGCGGCCGGCTCCCCCTCCGGCCGCACCGTCCCGGGCGCCCCCCCGCGCCCGGGACACCCTGATCCATGCGCTTCCGGCAATGCGGCCGGAGGCGTTTCCCACGGAGTGACCGCCATGCTCGACGCAGACCTCAAGGCGCAACTGGCCGCCTACATGGAGCGGCTGGTGCAGCCGATCGAACTGGTCGCCGCGCTCGACGACAGCGACGCCTCGCGCGAACTCGAGGCGCTGCTGCGCGACATCGCCGCGACCTCCGACAAGATCACCGTGCGCGCCGACGACGACGCCGGCGCGCGCAAGCCCTCGTTCGCCATCGTCCGCGCGGGCACCGACGTGTCGGTGCGCTTCGCGGCGGTGCCGATGGGCCATGAATTCACCTCGCTGGTGCTGGCGCTGCTGCAGGTCGGCGGCCACCCGGTGAAGATCGAGGAGGAACTCGCCGACCAGGTCCGCAACCTGGAGGGCGAGTTCGTGTTCGAGACCTACATGTCGCTCTCGTGCCAGAGCTGCCCGGACACGGTGCAGGCGCTGAACGCGATGAGCGTGCTCAACTCGAACATCCGCCACGTCGCCATCGACGGCGCGCTGTACCAGGACGAGGTGCAGGCGCGCGAGGTGATGAGCGTGCCGACGGTGTTCCTCAACGGCCAGCCCTTCGACCAGGGGCGGATGACGATCGAGCAGATCGTCGCGAAGCTCGACAGCGGCGCCGCCGCGCGCGCCGCGGCCCGCATCGCCGACAAGGCGCCGTTCGACGTGCTCGTGGTCGGCGGCGGTCCCGCCGGCGCGGCCGCGGCGATCTACGCCGCGCGCAAGGGCATCCGTACCGGCATCGCGGCCGAGCGCTTCGGCGGCCAGGTCCTGGACACGCTGGCGATCGAGAACTTCATCTCGGTCCAGTACACCGAAGGCCCGAAGCTCGGCGTCGCGCTCGAGCAGCACGTGCGCGAGTACGACGTTGACGTGATGAACCTGCAGCGCGCGGCGAAGCTGGTGCCGGCGAAGCAGCCCGGCGGGCTGATCGAAGTCCGGCTGGACAGCGGCGCATCGCTGCACGCGAAGTCCGTCGTGCTGTCGACCGGCGCGCGCTGGCGGCAGATGGGCGTGCCGGGCGAGGAACAGTACCGCAACAAGGGCGTGGCGTACTGCCCGCACTGCGACGGCCCGCTGTTCAAGGGCAAGCGCGTCGCGGTGATCGGCGGCGGCAACTCCGGCGTCGAGGCCGCGATCGACCTCGCCGGCATCGTCGAGCACGTCACCCTCCTCGAATTCGATTCGAAGCTCCGCGCCGACGAGGTGCTGCAGCGAAAGCTGCGCAGCCTGCCGAACGTGGACGTGCTGGTGGGCGCGCAGACCACCGAGGTGCTCGGCGACGGGCAGCGCGTCACCGCGCTCGTCTACAAGGACCGGGCCGGCGGCGAAACCCGCACCATCGAGCTCGCCGGCATCTTCGTGCAGATCGGCCTGCTCCCCAACACCGAATGGCTCAAGGGCACGGTGGAACTGAGCCCGCGCGGCGAAATCGTCATCGACGAGCGCGGCGCGACCAGCGTGCCGGGCGTGTTCGCCGCCGGCGACGCGACCACGGTGCCCTACAAGCAGATCGTCATCGCGATGGGCGCGGGCTGCACGGCGGCGCTGAGCGCGTTCGACCACCTGATCCGCACGTCCGCGCCGGACGTCGCCCGGGCGGCCTGACCGGCATGCGCGCGCGGCCGCCGCGGATCGCGCAAGCGGAGGCGCGCGCATGAACCTGCGCGACCTGCAGTACCTCGTCGCCCTGGCCGACCATCGCCATTTCGGCCGCGCGGCCGCGGCGAGCTTCGTGAGCCAGCCCACGCTCTCCACCCAGATCCGCAAGCTGGAGGACGAGCTGGGCGTCGCGCTGGTCGAGCGCGCGCCGCGCAAGGTGATGCTCACGCCCGCCGGGCGCGAGATGGCCGAGCGCGCGCGCCGCGTGCTTGCCGAAGTCGAACAGATGAAGGAAGCCGCGCGCCGCAGCCGCGACCCTGAGGCGGGCAGCGTGCGCCTGGGCATCTTCCCCACGCTCGGGCCGTACCTGCTGCCGCACGTGGTGGCGGCGGTGCGCGAGCGTTTCCCGCGGCTGGAACTGCTGCTGGTCGAGGAGAAAACGCCGGTGCTGCTGGAGCGCCTGCGCGAGGGCAAGCTGGATGCCGCGCTGCTGGCGCTGCCGCTGCACGACGACCAGCTGCACGTCGAGTTCCTGTTCGAGGAGCCCTTCCTGCTGGCGGTGCCCGCCCACCACCGCCTTGCGGACGCGGGCCCGCTGACGGTGGACGCCCTGGCCGGCGAACGCCTGCTGCTGCTCGAGGACGGCCATTGCCTGCGAGACCAGGCGCTGGATGTCTGCCGCCTGGCCGGCGCGGGCGAGAAGGCCGAGTTCCGCGCGACCAGCCTCGAGACCCTGCGGCAGATGGTGGCCGCCAACGTCGGCGTGACCCTGCTGCCGGCATTGGCCGTCCAGCCACCGGTGGCGGCGTCGCCGGACATCGCCCTGCTGCCGTTTTCGGGCGCCGACCGGCCGAGCCGCCGGATCGCCATGGCCTGGCGCAGGAGTTCGGCGATGGCCGGATTCCTGCCGGCGCTGGCCGAGGTGTTCCGCGGGCTGCCGCCGGAACTCCTCGCCGCCGGCGGTCCGCCTGCGCCCCGGGACGCCGCGCCCGAGGTTGATCGCACCGCTGCCGCGGGTTAACTTGGCGCCATCTTTGTTGCCTGGTGGGCGGGGCGCCTGACGCTCCGCCCGCATTGCTTTTGGAGCACGATCCATGTCCGCCGATCCCAAGCCCGCGCTGGTGCTGTCCCGCCTCGACTGCGAGCGCCTCGAGGCGCTGCTCGACCAGCCCGCGCAGTCCGGCGCCGCCTTCGACGCGCTGCGCGACGAGCTGTCGCGCGCCGAGCTGCGCGAGCCGCGCGACATGCCGGCCGACGCCATCACCATGAACTCGACCGCGCGCTTCCGCGACGAGGCCACCGGCGACGAGCGCGAGATGACCCTGGTCTACCCGCGCGATGCCGACGGCAGCCCGGACAAGGTCTCGATCCTCGCGCCCGTGGGCAGCGCGTTGCTGGGCCTGCGCGCGGGCCAGTCGATCGAGTGGCCGGTCCCGGGCGGGCGCAGCACGCGCCTGGTCGTGCTCGAGGTGCGCTACCAGCCGGAAGCGGCGGGGGAGTACCACCGATGAGCGACGCCGCCGCCGGCGACGGCGCGGGGCGCACCGACTCCAGCCGCACCGACGTCAACCGCACCGATTTCATCCGGCAGATCGTGCGCGAGGACCTCGCGTCCGGGAAGCACCGCGCGATCCGCACGCGCTTCCCGCCCGAGCCCAACGGCTACCTGCACATCGGCCACGCCAAGGCGATCTGCCTGGACTTCGGCGTCGCCGCCGAGTTCGGCGGCCGCTGCAACCTGCGCTTCGACGACACCAACCCGGCGAAGGAGGATCCCGAGTACGTCGCGGCGATCCAGGAAGACGTGCGCTGGCTCGGCTTCGACTGGGCGGCGCTGCGCCATGCCTCGGACTATTTCGAGGTGTTCTATCGCGCGGCCGAGAAGCTCATCCGCCAGGGCGACGCCTTCGTCTGCGACCTCAGCGCCGAGCAGGTGCGCGAGTACCGCGGCACGCTGACCGAGCCGGGCCGCAACTCGCCGTACCGCGACCGGAGCGTCGACGAGAACCTCGACCTGTTCCGGCGCATGCGGGCGGGCGAGTTCGCCGACGGCGCGCGCACGCTGCGCGCGAAGATCGACATGGCTTCGGGCAACATCAACCTGCGCGACCCGGCGATCTACCGGATCAAGCACGTCGAGCACCAGAACACAGGCGACGCCTGGCCGATCTACCCGATGTACGACTACGCGCACTCGCTCAGCGACGCGATCGAAGGCATCACCCACTCGCTGTGCACGCTGGAGTTCGAGGACCACCGGCCGCTGTACGACTGGTGCGTGGACAAGGTCGACCTCGCCGGCGAGCCGGCGCTGCTGCAGCCGCTGCGCGACCGCGGCCTTCCGCTCGAAGCGGCCAAGCCGCGCCAGATCGAGTTCTCGCGCCTGAACTTCAACTACCTGGTGATGAGCAAGCGCAAGCTGCTCGCGCTGGTCGAGGACGGCCTCGTCGACGGCTGGGACGACCCGCGCATGCCGACGCTGCAGGGCATCCGCCGCCGCGGCTACACGCCGTCGGCGCTGAAGCTGATGGTCGAGCGCGTGGGCATCAGCAAGCAGAATTCGCTGCTCGACATCTCGATCCTCGAGGGCGCGCTGCGCGACGACCTCGACGCGACGGCGCCGCGGCGCATGGCCGTGGTCGACCCGCTGAAAGTGGTGCTGGCGAACCTGCCGGAAGGCCACGAGGAGTTCCTGTCGTTCCCGAACCACCCGAAGGACGCGGCGCAGGGCGAACGCGCCGTGCCGTTCGCGCGCGCGCTGTGGATCGACCGCGACGACTTCGCCGAAGTGCCGCCGCCCGGCTTCAAGCGCCTGACCGTCGGCGGCGAAGTGCGCCTGCGCGGTGCCGGCATCGTGCGCTGCGACGAAGCCGTCAAGGATGCCGACGGCAACGTGGTCGAGCTGCGCTGCACGCTCGACCCGGAGTCGCGGCCCGGCATGGAGGGCGCCAACCGCAAGGTCAAGGGCACCATCCACTGGGTCAGCGCGACGCACGGCGTCCCGGCCGAGATCCGCCTGTACGATCGCCTGTTCACCGTGCCGGATCCCGATGCGGACGAAGGCGGCAGGACGTACCGCGACTTCCTCAACCCGGAATCGCGGCGCACCGTGCGCGGCTATGTCGAACCGGCGGCGGCGCAGGCCGCGCCGGAGCAGTCGTTCCAGTTCGAGCGCACCGGGTACTTCGTCGCCGACCGCCGCGACCACCGCGTCGACGCACCGGTGTTCAACCGCAGCGTGACGCTGCGCGACACCTGGGCGCAGAAGGGCTGATGGCGACGATGCCGCCGCCGCTGCAGCTGCACCTGACGCTGCCGGTCTGGGTGCACGACCTCGAGCTCGCCGCGGCCTACCCGGGCGACGAGGCCAAGGTCGCGCTCGCCATCGACCTGGCGCGGCGCAACGTGGACGCGCGCAGCGGCGGCCCCTTCGGCGCCGCGATCTTCGACGGCAACGACCGCGTGGTCAGCGTCGGCGTCAACCGGGTGCTGCCGCAATCCTGCTCGGTCGCGCACGCGGAGAACATGGCCTACATGCTCGCGCAGCAGCGCCTGCAGCGCTCGCGCCTGAACGTGCCCGACGGCGCGTTCACGATCGCGACCTCGGCGCAGCCCTGCTGCCAGTGCTACGGGGCCACCGTGTGGGCCGGCGTGGACCGCCTGCTGATCGGCGCGCGCAGCGAGGACGTGATGCGCCTGACGGAATTCGACGAAGGCCCGCTGCCCGCCGACTGGACCGGGGAACTCGAGCGCCGCGGCATCGCCGTGGCGCGCGACATCCTCCGCGACGAGGCGTGCGCGGTGCTCGCGTCGTACGGGGAACAGGGCGGAACCTTCTACTGATGGATCGGACGCGCGCGACGGATGCGCGCGGCGGGGGCGGGATGGCCGGACTGCTTTGCTACTGCCGGGCGGGCTTCGAGCCCGAACTGGCGGCCGAGCTGGGCGAACGCGCGGCGGAGGCCGGCATCGCCGGCTACGCGCGCGCGTCGCGCTGCGACGGATTCGTGCTGTTCGCGTGCGACGACGCGGCCGCGCTCGACGCGGCGCTGCCGTGGCGCTCGCTGGTGTTCGCGCGGCAGAAGCTGCGCCTGCTCGCCGAATTGCGCGGCCTGGATCCGCGCGACCGGCTCGCGCCGCTGCTGGAAGCGTTGGAGGCGGTCGCACCCGGCGAAGAACGCCCGTACGGCGACCTCGTCGTCGAGCATCCGGATTCCGACATGGGCCGTCCGCTGGCCGGGCTGGCGCGCAGCTTCGGCAACGCGCTGCGACCGGCGCTGCGCCAGGCCGGGTTGCTCGCGATGTCGCCAGACCCGGCGCGCCCGCGCCTGCATGTCTGCTTCCTCGGTGGCGACGCGCTGCTGCTCGCGCGCGGCGACCCCGGCGACAGCGCGCCCTGGCCGCTCGGCATCCCGCGGCTCAGGATGCATGCCGATGCGCCGTCGCGCTCGGCGCTCAAGCTCGAGGAAGCGCTGCTGACGCTGCTCGACGAAGACGAGCGCGCGACCCTGCTCCGTCCCGGCATGCGCGCCGCCGACCTCGGCGCGGCGCCCGGCGGCTGGACCTGGGTCCTCGCCCGCGAAGGGCTGCGCGTCACCGCCATCGACAACGGCCCGCTGCGCCAGCACGTGCTCGACACGGGCCTGGTCGAGCACCTGCGCGCGGACGGCTTCGCCTGGCAACCGCCGCGGCCGCTGGACTGGATGGTCTGCGACATGGTCGAGCAACCGCGGCGCGTCGCCGCGCGCATGGCCGAATGGTTCGCGAACGGCTGGTGCGAGCGCGCGATCTTCAACCTCAAGCTGCCGATGAAGAAGCGCTGGCTGGAAACGCGCCTGTGCCTGGACCAGTTCGCCGCCGAGGCGGGACGCCCGCTCGCGATCCGGGCGCGGCAGCTGTACCACGACCGCGAGGAGATCACGGTGTTCGCCTCCATTCAGCCTGGCGGCCGGGGTTTGACGGCAGGTTGACCGTCCGGGGTCCAGCATCGCCGCGATTCCCCAGCGAGGCACCCCACATGACCCGCAAGCATCTCCTCACCGCCGCCCTGCTCTGCGCCCTCGGCTACGGCGCCCCCGCCCTGGCCCAGGAGGCCGCGCAGGCCCAGGCGCAGCGCGACGCCCAGGCCGCCACCGAGGCCGCCGAGCAGGCCAACGCCGACGCGGTCGCGGCCGCCAACGCCGCCGCGAACGCCGGTGCGGCGTCCAGCGTCGCACCGGCCAGCGGCAGCGCCGCCGTG
>JANINR010000044.1 GCA_024508915.1 Lysobacteraceae bacterium
GGCCGCCGCGCCGGGCGTCGCCCGCCGCGCGCGCCAGGCCAGCGCACCGGCCAGCGCCAGGCACACCGGCACGATCATCGTCGCCCGGGCCAGCTTCACGATCGTGGCCTGGTCGCCGGCGGCCTGGCTGTAGGCGTAGCCGGCGGCGACCACCGAGGAGGTGTCGTTGATCGCGGTGCCCGCCCACACGCCGAACTGCGCGTCGTCCATGCCCAGCAGGTGGCCCAGCGGCGGGAACACCAGCACCGCGACGAGGTTGAACAGGAAGATCGTGGAGATCGCGAATGCCGTGTCGTGTTCGTCGGGGCGCAGGATCGGCGCGACCGCGGCGATCGCCGAGCCGCCGCAGATCGCGGTGCCGACGCCCACCAGCGCGGCGAGCTTGCCCGGCACGCGCAGGGCGCGGCCGAGGGCCCAGGCTGCGGCGAAGGCCAGCAGCAGCGTGGCCAGGGTCACCCCCAGCGATTCCAGGCCGGTGCGCGCGACCTGTCCGAGGTCCAGGCCGAAGCCGAGCAGCACGATCGACGCCTGCAGCACCCGCTTGCCGGCGAACCGGACGCCCGGGGCGAACGCCGGGCACGGGGTCCAGGCCGCGCGCAGCAGCACGCCGAGCAGGATCGCCAGCACGGCGCCCCCCAGCAGGGGCATCGCCCGGCCCAGCGCCCAGGCCGGCAACGCCACGGCGGCGGCGAGCGCCAGGCCAGGAAGCAGCGTCGCCCTTGCCGTCATGCCGTTTCGTGCCCGCTGCCGGGCGGGCCTCGCCGCCGAGGCGGGCATTCTCGGCCCGGGCGTGCATCAATGAAACTTCATCTTCCTTATGGAAAAGATAAGATTTGCTGATGATCAACGTCAGCCCCCGCCAGCTCCAGGTCTTCGTGGACACCGTCGCGGCGGGCAGCCTGCGTGGCGCCGCGGAACGGCTGCACCTCACCCAGCCCGCCGCGAGCATGGCGCTGGCGGAAATGGAGCGGCTGGTCGGCGCGCCGCTGTTCGATCGCCTGCGCGGGCGCCTGCGGCTCAATCCGCGCGGCCGCGAGCTGCTGCCGCTGGCGCAGGAACTGCTGGAACGCCACGCGGAGTTCGCGCGCGCGGCGGCCGGCGCCGGCGGGCCGCTCGCGGGCGAATTGCGCATCGGCACCAGCAACACGGTGGGCAACTACCGCGTCGGCGAGCTGCTGGGCGATTTCGTGCGCGCCGAACCGCAGGTCGCGGTGCGCCTGCGCGTCGACAACACGGGCGCGATCGCCGCGGCGCTGCTCGCGCACGACCTCGACGCGGCCTGCGTCGAAGGCCCCGTGCTGGATCCGGAACTGGAGGTGCTGCCGTGGCGCGAGGACGCGCTCGTCGTCTGCGCGCCGCCCGGGCACCCGCTCGCGCGCCGGCGGCGGCTGGCCGCCGCGGATTTCGCCGGCGCCGCCTGGGTGATCCGCGAGCCGGGGTCGGCCACGCGCGCGCAGACCGAGCAGGTGCTCGCGCGGCTGCCCGCTTCCGGCCGCCGGCTCGAGCTGAGCCAGGTCGAGGCGATCAAGCAGGCGGTGGCGGCCGGGCTGGGCATCGCGCTGCTGCCCGAGGTCGCGGTGCGGGACGCCGTGGATGCCGGGCGGCTGCGCGCGCTGCGCACGCCGTTCCTGAAGCCCCTGCTGCAACGCCGGCTGTCGCTGCTGCTGCACCGGCGGCGCTACCGCGGCGCCCTGCTGGAGGCGTTCCTGCGGGCTACAATCCGCTGATCCCCACGTTCCCGGAGTGCTCCCGATGTTCCCGCGCGACGCCCGCATCGAAGGCTACGACCCAGAACTCGCCCAGGCCATCGCCGACGAGCGCCGCCGCCAGGAAGACCACGTCGAGCTCATCGCTTCCGAGAACTACGCCAGCCCGCGGGTGATGGAAGCGCAGGGCAGCGTGCTCACCAACAAGTACGCCGAAGGCTATCCGGGCAAGCGCTACTACGGCGGTTGCGAATACGTGGACGTCGCCGAACGACTGGCGATCGACCGCGCGAAGCAGCTGTTCGGAGCCGACTACGCGAACGTGCAGCCGCATTCGGGCTCGCAGGCCAACCAGGCCGTGTACCTCGCGCTGCTGCAGCCGGGCGACACGATCCTCGGGATGTCGCTGGCGCACGGCGGCCACCTCACCCACGGCGCGAAGGTCAACATCAGCGGCAAGCTGTTCGATGCCGTGCAGTACGGCGTCGACGCGCAGGGCCTGATCGACTACGACGAGGTCGAGCGGCTCGCCCTCCAGCACAAGCCGAAGATGGTCGTCGCCGGCTTCTCGGCGTACTCGCAGGTGGTCGACTGGGCGCGCTTCCGCGCGATCGCGGACAAGGTGGGCGCGTACCTGTTCGTGGACATGGCGCACGTCGCCGGCCTCGTCGCCGCCGGCGCGTACCCGAATCCGGTGCCGCACGCGCACGTCGTCACCTCGACCACGCACAAGACCCTGCGCGGCCCGCGCGGCGGCATCATCGTCGCCAGCAGCGCCGCCCAGGGCGACGCCGCCGAGGAGATCGCGAAGAAGCTGCAGTCGATCGTGTTCCCCGGCATCCAGGGCGGCCCGCTGATGCACGTGATCGCCGCCAAGGCGGTCGCGTTCAAGGAAGCGCTCGAGCCGGAGTTCAAGGCCTACCAGGAACAGGTGGTGAAGAACGCGCAGGCGATGGCGGAGACGATCATCGCGCGCGGCTACAAGATCGTGTCCGGCGGCACCCGGAACCACCTGATGCTCGTCGACATGATCGGCAAGACGGCTTCTGGACAGCCTGTCACGGGCAAGGATGCGGAAGCCGCGCTCGGCCGCGCCCACATCACCGTCAACAAGAACGCGGTGCCGAACGACCCGCAGAAGCCCTTCGTCACCTCGGGCCTGCGCATCGGCACGCCGGCCGTGACGACGCGCGGTTACAGGGAGCCGGATTGCGTGGCGTTGGCGAACTGGATCTGCGACGTCCTCGACAACCCGAACGACGGCAACGTGATCGCCGGCGTCCGCGAGAACGTCACGAAGCAGTGCGCGCAGTTCCCGGTGTACGGCTGACGGACGGCGGATGCACTGCCCCTTCTGCCAGCACGCAGACACCCGCGTCATCGACTCGCGCGTCAGCGAGGACGGGGCGCAGATCCGCCGCCGGCGCGAGTGCGAGGCCTGCGGCGAGCGGTTCAGCACGCTGGAGACGGTGGAACTCAAGCTGCCCGTGATCGTGAAGAGCGACGGGCGCCGCGACGGCTTCGACGCGCGCAAGCTGCGGCAGGGCTTCGACCGGGCGCTGCAGAAGCGGCCGGTGTCGGAGGAGCAGATCGAGGCGGCAGTGCGCGCGGTCGTGCACCAGCTGCGCATGACCACGGAGCGCGAGGTCGCCTCGCGCCGGGTCGGCGAATTCGTGATGGCGGAACTGCGCAAGCTCGACCACGTGGGCTACGTGCGCTTCGCCTCGGTCTACCGCTCGTTCGAGGACGTGGCCGACTTCCGCGAGGAACTCGACCGCCTCGAGCGCGACCTCCCCGGCGAAGGCCAGTTGCCGCTGCTCGGCGCGGACGTGGTGCCCATCGACCGCCACCACGAAAAGAAGAAGAAATGAGCGAAGCACCGGCCTTCACCGCCATCGACCACGCGATGATGGCGCGCGCGCTGCGCCTGGCCGCCCGCGGTGCGTACACGACGAAGCCCAACCCGATGGTGGGATGCGTGATCGTCCGCGATGGCGAGGTCGTCGGCGAGGGCTGGCACGAACGGGCGGGCGGCCCGCACGCCGAGGTGTTCGCGCTGGAGGGCGCGCGCGAGCGGGCACGCGGCGCCACCGCCTACGTGTCGCTCGAGCCGTGCTCGCATACCGGGAAGACCGGGCCGTGCGCGGAAGCATTGGTCGCCGGCGGCGTGGCGCGCGTGGTCGGCGCGATGCGCGATCCGAACCCGAAGGTGGACGGCGGCGGCTACGCGCACCTGCGCGAGGCGGGCATACGGGTCGACGAAGGCCTGATGGAAGCGCAGGCGCGCGAGCTCAACCGCGGCTTCCTGTCGCGGATCGAGCGCGGCCGACCGTGGATGCGCATCAAGCTCGCGACCAGCCTGGACGGGCGCAGCGCGCTGGCGTCCGGCGATTCGAAGTGGATCAGCGGCGAACCCGCGCGCCGCGACGTGCATCGCTGGCGCGCGCGCGCCGGAGCGCTGATGACCGGCGCCGGCACGGTGCTGGTCGACGATCCGCACCTTACCGTGCGGCTCGAGGACGATGCCTCCGGCAAGCCGGTGCCGTTCGTGGCGCCGCTCCGCGTCGTGCTCGATCCCGGGCTGGCGACGGTCGCGCGCGGCCACATCCGCGAAGGCGACGCGCCGACGCTTTACCTGCACGCACCGGACGCGCGCATGCCGCGCGGCGTGGATGCGCAGCACGCGCACGTGCCCGTGCGCGCGGGACTGTTCGACCTGCACGCGGTGCTCGCGCTGCTGGCCGATCGCGGCATCAACGAGGTGCAGCTGGAGGCGGGCGCGACCCTGGCGGGGTCCTTCCTCGCGTCCGGGCTGGTGGACGAACTGCTGCTGTACGTCGCCCCGGTGATGCTCGGCGAGCGCGCGCGGCCGCTGTTCGAGGGCCTGCACATCGACGCGATGACCGAGCGGCTGGGCATGCGCATCGTGGAGACGCGGCGGATCGGCGAGGACGTGCGCGTGCTGCTGCGCCCGGAGCCCGTACCCGCGCCGTCCACGGCGGCCGCGGCGGCCGCGCCCGTGCCCGCGACGCCGCCGCCGGCACCGGCGAACTAGGCGGACGCATGCCGCGCACGACCGCCCCGTTCCACGATCACTTTTCCGCCGTCGCCGCGGATTACGCGAGCGCGCGTCCCGACTATCCGGGCGCGCTGTACGACTGGATCGCAGCGGTCGCCCCTGCCGACTGCCTGCTGTGGGAACCGGGCTGCGGCAGCGGCCAGGCGACGCGGGGACTCGCGCAACGCTTCTATCGCGTGCATGCGACCGACCCGAGCGCGGCGCAGGTCGCGCAGGCGCGGCTCGCGTGGTCGAACGCGCTGGCGAACGTCGCATTCGCGGTCGAGCCCGCCGAGCGCTGCAGCCTGCCCGACGCCAGCGCGGACGCGGTGTGCGTGGCGCAGGCACTGCACTGGTTCGACCTGCCTGCGTTCTTCGCCGAGTGCCGTCGCGTGCTCAAGCCGGGAGGCGTGCTCGTCGCCTGGGGCTACCAGGACATCGAAGTGCCCCCGGCGCTCGCTGCCGCGAACGCGGCGCTGCAGGACGCCATCCGCCCGCACTGGCCGGCGCAGCGGGCGCTGATCGACGCGGCCTACGCGGGCTTCGACTGGCCCTTCCCGGCGATCCGTGCGCCGGAATTCGAGCTGCGCGCCGAGTGGCCGCTGCCGAGGTTGCTCGGGTACTTCGCCAGCTACTCGGCGACGCAGCGATACCGCGAGGCCCATGGCGGCGACGATCCGGTGGTCGCGCTGGCGCCGGCGTTCGCCGAGGCATGGGGCGACCCGCAGGTCGCGCGCGAAGTCCGCTGGCCGATGTTCGTGCACGCGCGCAGGAAACCGGCCTGATGTTCACCGGCCTGGTCGAAGGCGTGGGCAACCTCGTGTCGCGCGAAGCGCGCGGCGGCGACGCGCGGCTGCGCATCGCGGCCGGCACCCTGCCGTTCGAGCGGGTCGCGTTGGGGGAGAGCATCGCGGTCAACGGCGTCTGCCTGACCGTGGTCGCGTTCGACGAACGCGGCTTCGAGGCCGACGCCTCGAACGAGACGCTCTCGCTCACGACGCTCGGCGCGCTGGCGCCCGGGCGGCCGCTCAACCTCGAACGTGCGATGCGCCCGGACGACCGCCTCGGCGGCCACCTCGTCAGCGGTCACGTCGACGGCGTCGGGCGGGTGGAAGCGGTCGCGCCCGACGCGCGCGCGCAGCGCTGGCGCTTCGCCGCGCCGCCGCCGTTGCTGCGGTACGTCGCGCAGAAGGGCTCGATCTGCGTGGACGGCGTGAGCCTCACCGTCAACGCCGTGGACGCCACCGGCTTCGAGGTGGCGCTCGTACCGCACACCGTCGCCCACACCGCCTTCGCCGCCACCGCCGTCGGCGACCCGGTCAACCTCGAGGTCGACCTGGTCGCGCGCTACGTCGAGCGGCTGCTTTCGAAGGGAATGCCGGCAACCGCAGCGCCGCCGGCGGGAACACACACGCCATGAGCTTCGCCCCGATCCCAGAACTGCTCGACGAGCTCCGCGCCGGCCGCATGGTCGTGATCGTGGACGACGAGGACCGCGAGAACGAAGGCGACCTGATCATGGCCGCCGAGCTCGTGCGGCCGCAGGACATCAACTTCATGGTCACGCACGCGCGCGGCCTGGTCTGCCTGTCGCTCACGCGCGAGCGCTGCGCGCAGCTCGGCCTGCCGCCGATGGTGCGCGACAACACCTCGCCGCACGGCACCAACTTCACCGTCTCGATCGAAGCGGCCGAAGGCGTCACCACCGGCATCAGCGCCTACGACCGCGCGCATACCGTGCGCACCGCGGTGCGCCCCGACGCGTCGCCGGCGCACCTCTCGCAGCCGGGCCACATCTTTCCGCTGCAGGCGCAGCCCGGCGGCGTGCTCGCGCGCGCCGGCCACACCGAGGCGGCGAGCGACCTCGCCCTGCTCGCCGGCATGGAGCCCGCCGGCGTGCTGGTCGAGATCCTCAACGCCGACGGTTCGATGGCGCGCCGCCCGCAGCTCGAAGTGTTCGCGCGCGAACACGGCCTGAAGATCGGCTCGATCGAGGACCTGATCCGGCATCGCCTCGCCACCGAGCACACGGTCGAGCGCGTGGACGCGCGCGACATCGACACCGCGCACGGCCCGTTCCGCCTGCACACCTATCGCGACCGGCTCGGGCACGGCCTGCATTTCGCGCTCGTGCGCGGCACGCCGGATGCCGCCGTGCCGGCGCTGGTGCGGGTGCAGACGCCCAATGCGCTGGCCGACGCGCTGCACTGGCGGCGCGCGGACTTCGGCCCGGCGTCCGGCGACGTGCTCGCCGCGATCGCGCGCGAAGGCGCCGGCGCGCTGGTGCTGCTCGCCGAGCCGCCGCGCGGCACCGCCGATGCCGCGGAGGCGCTGCTCGCGCGGATCCGCCAGCCCCAGGACGACACCGGCCATGGCGCGGCGACCCCGCAAGCCCCGGAATCCGGCGGCCGCGCGGGCAACCTGGCCGAGTGGCGGCGCAACGGCGCCGGGAGCCAGATCCTCGCCGACCTGGGCTACGGCAAGCTGCGCGTGCTCGGCACGCCGCGCCGCCAGGTCGGCCTGGCCGGCTACGGCCTGGAAGTCGTCGAATACCTCGCCCCCTGAAGCCACGCGGTAAACTGGCGGGCCCGAAGACGGATCGACCGCCGACCATGGCCCATTTCGAAGGCGACCTGCGCGTGGCGCCCGGCGCCCGCTTCGCCATCCTCGCCAGCCGCTGGAACCCGCGCATCACCGACGCGCTGGTGGCCGGCGCGCGCAAGGCCTTCGCCGACCACGGCGTCGCCGAGGATGCGGTCGACGTGGTCCGCGTGCCGGGCGCGTGGGAACTGCCGCTGGCCGCCGCGCGTCTCGGCGCCGCGCGCAGCCATGCCGCGATCGTGGCCCTGGGCTGCGTGGTCCGCGGCGACACTCGCCATTACGAGCAGGTCGCGGACGGTTGCGCCGACGGCCTGATGCGCGTCGCGCTCGACTACGCGCTGCCGGTGTGCAACGGCGTGCTCGCGGTGGAGGAACATGCCGACGCCGTCGCGCGCGCGGGCGGCAGCCATGGCAACAAGGGCGAGGAGGCCGCGCTGGTGGCGATCGAGATGGCGCACCTGCTCGGCCACCTGCCGGCCGCGACGCCGGCGACGACCGTGGGAGCGGTGCGATGAGCCGGCACCGCGGCGACGGGATCGATCCGGTCGCGCGTTCGCGCGCCCGCCGGCGCGCGCTGCAGGCCGTGTACGCCTGGCAGGTGTCCGGCGGCAACGAGCGCGACGTGATCGCGCAGTTCGCCCACGAGCAGGCGCGCGAGATCGCCGACCTCGCCTACTTCGAGGACCTGGTGCGCGGCGTGCTCGCGCGCAGCCCAGAGCTCGACGCCGCGCTGGCCTCGCACGTGGACCGCGAGGTGTCGCAGGTCGACCAGATCGAGCGCGCGGTGCTGCGCATCGCCGCGTACGAGCTGCTGCACCGCCCCGACGTGCCGTACCGCGTGGTGATCAACGAAGCGATCGACACCGCCAAGCGCTTCGGTTCCGAGCACGGGCATGCCTACGTCAACGGCGTGCTCGACAAGGCCGCCGCCGAATGGCGCGCGCCCGAGGTCGCCGCGGCGCGACGCGCGCCGTAGCGCGCACCGCGGGCGCCGGAATGGAATTCCAGCTGATCGAACGCATCCGCCGCCGCGCCGCCGCGCGCGCCGACGTGGTCCTGGGCATCGGCGACGATGCCGCGCTGCTGGCGCCGCCGCCGGGACTGCTGCTCGCGGTCGCGACCGACACGCTCAACGTCGACGTGCATTTCCCCGGCGAGACCGCCGCTGCCGACATCGGCTGGAAGTCGCTCGCGGTGAACCTGTCCGACCTCGCGGCGATGGGCGCACGGCCGGCATGGGCGTCCCTCTCGCTCTCGATGCCGCACGCCGACATCGCCTGGGTCGATGCGTTCCTGGACGGTTTCCTGGAATTGTCGGCGCGCCACGGCGTCGCCCTCGTCGGCGGGGACACGACGCGCGGGCCGTTGTCGGTCTGCGTCACCGTGCACGGGTTCGCGGCGCCGGGCGCGGCGCTGCGGCGCGATGGCGCGCGCCCCGGCGACGACGTCTGGGTGACCGGCACGCTCGGCGACGCCGCCGC
>JANINR010000045.1 GCA_024508915.1 Lysobacteraceae bacterium
GCGCGACGCCGCGGAACGCCTGCGCCGCGGCGGAGCCGGGGGCGGCGGCGACCACCGGGACGCCGGCATCGCCCTGCTCCCGGATCGCCAGTTCCAGCGGCAGGCTCCCCAGCAGCGGCACGCCGTACTGCGCCGCCATGCGCGCGCCGCCGCCCTCGCCGAACACGTGCTCGACGTGGCCGCAGTTGCGGCAGGTGTGCACCGCCATGTTCTCGACCAGGCCCAGCACCGGCACCTGCACCTTCTCGAACATGCGCAGCGCCTTGCGCGCGTCGAGCGTGGCCACGTCCTGCGGCGTCGTCACCACGACCGCGCCGGCGACGGGGATCTTCTGCGCCAGGGTGAGCTGGATGTCTCCGGTGCCCGGCGGCAGGTCGACGATGAGGTAGTCGAGGCTGGCGGCCGCCGGACCCGCCTCGCCGCCCCACAGCGTCTGTTCCAGCAACTGCGTGAGCGCGGAGGTCGCCATCGGGCCGCGCCAGATCATCGGCGTGTCCTGCTCGACGAGGAAGCCGATCGACATCGCCTCGATGCCGTGCGCGCGCATCGGTTCGATCGACTTGCCGTCGGGGCTGTCGGGGCGCCCGGAGAGCCCGAGCATGGTCGGGACGCTCGGGCCGTAGACGTCGGCGTCGAGCACGCCCACCCGCGCGCCGTCGGCGGCCAGCGCGAGCGCCAGGTTCACGGCGACCGTCGACTTGCCCACGCCGCCCTTGCCCGCGCCGACCGCGATGATGTTGCGGACCCTCGGCGACAGCGCCACGTTCGGCTGCGGCGCGTGCGCGGCGATGCGCGGGACCACCTCGAACGCGGCCAGCGGCGCCGGCGCGACGGCCGCGGCGACCGCATCGCGCAGCGCCGGCAGGTCTTCTCTCGCGACCGGATATCCGGTGCCGAGGGAGACGGCGACGCCGCCGCCGGCGGCGGCCGCCACCCGGGGACGGACCCCGGCGCTGGACAACGCCAGCCCGGTGCGCGGATCGGCCACCGCCGCGATGCGCTCGGGCAGGGCCTGCTGAATGGCTTCATCATGCATGCAGCGCATTGTACGCCGCGCGCCTCTTCCATACGGCCCCGGATGCGGTATAAACGGCCCATCCAGCATCCCTGTGGAGGGGAACCATGCGTGCCAAGCTCGTCGTCCTGCTGCTCGCCCTGCCGCTCGCGGCGCTTTCGTCCGCCGCATTCGCCCAGGTTTCGCCCGTCGGCAAGTGGCGCACCATCGACGACAAGACCGGGAAGGTGAAGTCGGTGGTCGAGATCACCGAAACGTCCAACGGCACCCTGCAGGGCAAGGTGCTGCAGGTGCTCGACTCGGAGAAGGGCCCGAACCCGCTCTGCGACGCCTGCAAGGGCGCCAACCACAACAAGCCGATCGAGGGCATGGTCATCGCCTGGGGCCTGCGCCACGAAGGCGGCACCTGGGACGACGGCAAGATCATGGATCCCAAGAACGGCAAGGTGTATTCGGCGAAGATGACGCCGATCGACGGCGGCAAGAAGCTCGAAGTGCGCGGTTACCTGGGCTTCTCGCTGCTCGGCCGGACCCAGACCTGGCTGCGCGACGAGTAGGTCGCGCCCGCGCAGCTGCCGCACGCGCGGCGGCGCAAGCGAACGGCCCGGGATTCCGGGCCGTTCGCGTTTCCGGTGCATGCGATAATCGCCCGCCTGTCCGCCCGGCCGAATCCCATGCTCCGCCCCGCGCTCGTCACCAACGCCCTGCCCTACGCCAACGGCCCGCTGCACCTGGGCCACCTGGTGGGCTACATCCAGGCCGACATCTGGGTGCGGGCGCGGCGCATGGCCGGGGGCACGACCCACTACGTCTGCGCCGACGACACCCACGGCACGCCGATCATGCTCGCCGCGGAGAAGGCCGGGACGACGCCGGAAGCCTTCATCGCCGGCATCCAGGCCTCGCACGAGCGCGATTTCGCCGATTTCGGCGTCGCCTTCGACCACTACGACTCGACCAACTCCGCACGCAACCGCGCGCTGACCGAAGGCATCTACGCGCGACTCGAGGCGAACGGGCACATCTCGCGGCGCTCGGTCGCGCAGCTGTACGACCCGGTGAAGGGCATGTTCCTGCCCGACCGCTACGTCAAGGGCACCTGCCCCAACTGCGGCACGCCCGACCAGTACGGCGACAACTGCGAGCACTGCGGCGCGACGTATTCGCCGACCGACCTGAAGGCGCCGTACTCGGTGGTCAGCGGGGCGACGCCGGAACTACGCGAGTCCGAGCACTTCTTCTTCGAGCTCGGCCAGTTCGAGGGCTTCCTGCGCGAATGGCTGGCGGGCGACGTCGCCGTGCCCGGCGTCAAGGCCAAGCTGCAGGAATGGCTCGACGGCGAGGGCGGGCTGCGGCCGTGGGACATCTCGCGCGACGCGCCCTACTTCGGCTTCGAGATCCCGGGCCACCCGGGCAAGTACCTGTACGTGTGGATCGACGCGCCGATCGGCTACCTCGCCAGCTTCCAGGCGCTGTGCGAGCGCACCGGCGTGCCGTTCAACGATTACGTCGCGAACGGTTCCGACGCCGAGATGCACCACTTCATCGGCAAGGACATCGTCAACTTCCACGGCCTGTTCTGGCCGGCGATGCTGCACGGCGCCGGCCTGCGCGCGCCAACGCGGCTGCACGTCAACGGCTACCTGACCGTCGACGGGGCGAAGATGTCGAAGTCGCGCGGCACCTTCGTGATGGCGCGCACTTACCTCGACTGCGGGCTGCCGCCGGAAGCGCTGCGCTACTACTTCGCCGCGAAATCCTCCGGCGGCGTGGACGACCTCGACCTCAACCTGTCCGATTTCGTCGCGCGGGTGAACAGCGACGTCGTCGGCAAGTTCGTGAACCTCGCCAGCCGCTGCGCCGGCTTCATCGGCAAGCGCTTCGACGGGCGCCTCGCCGCCGAGCTGCCGGAGGCCGGCGCGTATGCGCGCGCCGTCGCCGCGCTCCTCCCGATCCGCGAAGCCTACGCGCGCAACGAGCCGGCCACCGTGCTGCGCCTCGCCATGGCGCTCGCAGACGACGCGAACCGCTACATCGACGAACGCAAGCCCTGGGTCCTGGCCAAGCAGGAAGGGGCCGACGCCGAGCTGCAGGCGGTCTGCACGCAGGGATTGAACCTGTTCCGCGTGCTCGCCCTGGCGCTGGCGCCGGTGGTCCCGGCCCTGGCCCGGCAGGCAGAGGATTTCCTGCGCGCGCCGCTGCGCCACTGGAGCGATGCGGATGCGCCGCTGCTCGACCACGCCATCGGCGACTACCAGCCGCTGTTCACCCGCATCGACCCGAAGCAGATCGACGCCATGACCGAAGCCTCGAAGGACACCCTCGCGCCCGCGACGGCCGCCGCCCCCGCGAAAGCCGCGCAGCCCGCCGCCGCAGCGCCCGCCCCCGCGAGCGGCACGGCGACGATTTCCATCGACGACTTCGCCAGGCTCGACCTTCGCGTCGGCAAGGTCGTGTCCTGCGCCTTCGTCGAAGGCTCCGACAAGCTGCTGCGCTTCGAACTCGACGCCGGCGAGCTCGGCACGCGCCAGATCTTCTCCGGCATCCGCGCGAGCTACGGCGAACCGGCCACGCTCGTCGGCCGCAACGTCGTGTTCATCGCCAACCTCGCCCCGCGCAAGATGCGCTTCGGCATCAGCGAGGGGATGATCCTGTCCGCCGGCTTCGACGGCGGCGCGCTGCACCTGCTCGATGCCGACGCGGGCGCCGCGCCCGGCATGCCGGTGAAGTGAGCCTCGACGAGCGGCTCGACCGCCTCCTGCCGCAGACCCAGTGCGGCCAGTGCGGCTACGCCGGCTGCCGGCCCTATGCCGAAGCGATGGCGCGCGGCGACGCCGGGCCCGATCGCTGCCCGCCCGGAGGCGACGCCGGCGCGCGCGCGCTTGCCCGCGTGCTGGGCGTGCCCGCCACGCCCTTCGACCGCGCGCGCGGCGCGCACAAAGCCGCGCAGGTGGCGCTGGTGGTCGAGGACGATTGCATCGGCTGCACCAAGTGCATCCAGGCCTGTCCCGTCGACGCCATCGTCGGCGCCGCGAAACTCATGCACGCGGTACTGGAGCCGCTGTGCACCGGTTGCGAGCTGTGCGTCCCCGCCTGCCCCGTCGATTGCATCGTGCTGGTGCCGGCCGGGGTGCAGGCCGAACAGACGCGGCGCACGTCGTAGCCGGCGGCACGCAGCCGCTCGACCAGCCCGTCCGGGCCCAGCAGGTGCAGCGCGCCGACCACGAGCAGCGTGTCGTCGTCGCCGGCCCCCTGCAGGCGCCGTTCCACCACGGGCAGCCACGCGGCGTTGCGCTCGACGTTGATGCGCCGGTACAGGCGCGGATAGTCGCGCTGCATGTCGACGCCCAGGTGCTCCCACATCGCATCGGCGTCGCCCGCGCGCCACAGCGCGTGCAGCGTCATGTTCTCCGCGTTGCCCGGCATCGCGTCGTCCAGCGCCTCGTCGAGGAATTGCGCCTGCTCGGCGCGGTCCATCCCGTCGAGGAAGGCGATCTGCTGGTCGCCGGTCTCGAGCCCGTCCGCGGGCTTGCCGGCGGCGGTCGCGGCGGCGGCGAAATGCCGGTCCAGCCCCAGCGCCGGGTCCAGGCCTGCATCGGTCATGCCGAGGATGCCGACGGCGAGCCCGACGAACCAGGGTTCGAACATCTGCAGCGTTTGCGCGCTCATGCCGGCGCGCGCCAGGCGCTCCGCGTTCGCGCGCGCCCAGGCGTCGAGCTTGCGCCGCACGGGTTCGGCCAGTTCGCTGTCGAGGCGCGTGCCGTCGGTGCGCAGCGCGGCCTGGCCCATGCGCGTCGCCAGCGTCGGCGAGGCCATTTCCGCGGGGGACAACTCGAACAGCAACGATTCGGCATCGGCGAACGCCGCGTCGACGTCGGGCGACAGCGGATAGTCGTCCGCCGCCAGCAGGTGGAAGGACCCCAGCAGGTAGACGGTGTGGCCGCCGCTCTCCGCGGCCCACAGCAACGGCACCGGCGCGACCCGGGGCGCTTCCTGGGCGTGCGACCGCCAGGGACAGGCGGCGGCCGCGAACAGCGCGAGGGCCAATGCCAGCCGGCGCGCCCTCACGAATGCGGCTTCCGGTACGCCTTCTCGCCGGCGTCCACCGTCAGGTCGAGCCGGTTCTCCGGCGGCGGCAGCGGGCAGGTGGCGAACGAGGTGAACGCGCACGGCGGGTTGTAGGCCTGGTTGAAGTCGATCTCGACCCGCCCCTGCGCGTCAGGCTTCGGCGCGTCGATGAAGCGCCCGGCGCCGTAGCTGCCGTGGCCGTTGGTGCGGTCGGCGAACACGAGGAACAGCGTGTCCTCGCCTTCGTCCAGCGCTTCGATCCGCCACGTCCTGCCGTCGCGCTCGAACTCGAGCGCACCGGGGTTCGGCACCTGCTCCACGCCGCCGATGATGTTGGCGATCGCGATCGTCGTCCCCGGCGGATGCGGCACGAAGTTCGCCCGCACGCGCCAGGACGGGTCCGCGGGCCAGTAGTCGAGCCCGGCGAACCCGGTGCGGCTCGGCGCATCCGCGTGGCGCACGCGCAGCGCCAGGCGGCCGGAGCGTTCGATCACGGTGGCGGCACCCTTGCCGCCGTCGAAACCGACGACGGTGGGGCCGCCTTCGGCAGTGTCGGCAAGCAGCGGCTGCGGCGAGGCGAACGGCGCCCCGTCGCGCGTCAGGGCCACCCCGTTGCCGGGTTCGAAGCGCACGCCGTCCCCGGCCACGCGCAGCACGCCGAGGTGGGCCGGGCCCATCGCCAGGCGGATGCCGTTGTCCGCGCCGCTGCCGACGGTATGGACGCCGGGGTCGATCCAGTGCAGGCCGATGAGGCTGGCCCAGCCGTCGGCCGCGGTGAGCCGCTGCAGGCGGGCATCGCGCCAGGCCTGCTCCTGCCGCGCGAACGCGGCGGCGTCCGCAGGCCCGGCGGCGGGCGGCCCGGCGGGCTCGCGGTGGCAGGCGACCAGCAGCGCGATCGCGCCGCAGGCGGACAGGAGCAGGAACCATCGCAGCATCGTCAGCGTCCTCGCAGGAACCAGCGATCGATTTCGGCCAGCCCGAAGCGCGCCCAGGTCGGCCGGCCGTGGTTGCACTGGCCCGAACGCTCGGTGGCTTCCATTTCGCGCAACAGCGCGTCCATTTCCGGCAGCGTCAACCGTCGGTGCGCGCGCAGCGCGCCGTGGCAGGCCATCGTCGCCAGCAGTTCGTCGCGCTGCTCCGCGACGCGCCGCGTCGTGCCGTGCTCGCGCAGGTCGGCGAGCACGTCGCGCAACAGCGCGGCCGTGTCCCCGCCGGCCAGCAGGGCGGGCACCGCGCGCAGCAGCAGCGACTGCGGTCCCGCGCGCGACACCTCGAAGCCGAGTTCGGCCAGCGTCGCCGACTCGCGCTCGGCGACTTCGGCCTCGCGCTCCGACACCGCGACCTGCAGCGGCACCAGCAACGGCTGGCTGCGCATGCCGTCGCTGTCGTGCGCGGCCTTCAGCTTCTCGTAGCCGATGCGCTCGTGCGCCGCGTGCATGTCCACCACGACGAGGCCTTCGGCGCTCTCGGCGAGGATGTAGATGCCGTGCAGCTGCGCCAGGGCGCGCCCGAGCGGGGGCAGCGTGGCATCGTCGTTCGCCGGCAGCGGGGGCGGCGGCGCGATCGCGCCCGCATGCGCGGGCGGCGCGCCGTACAGCGCCGCGTAGCCGGCGCGCGCGTCGTCGACCTGCAAGGCGAGCCGCGACTGCGGCATCGCCCAGGCCGCCCGCGCAGCTGCGCCGTCGACGCTGCCGTCGTCGCCGGCCGGAGCCCGCCCCTGCGCCGACGCATGCGCTTCGCCGGTGGTCCCCGCGCGCGTCGCCGCCAGCGCCTCCTGCAGCGTGCGGTAGACGAAATCGTGGACCAGGCGCGATTCGCGGAATCGCACTTCGTGCTTCGCCGGATGCACGTTCACGTCGACCGCGCGCGGATCGGTCTCGAGGAACAGCACGAACGCCGGGTGGCGGCCGTGGAACAGCACGTCGCTGTACGCCTGCCGGATCGCGTGCGCCACGTTCCGGTCGCGCACGCCGCGGCCGTTGACGTACAGGTACTGCTGGTCGGTCGACGCGCGGTTGTAGGCCGGACGCGCGATCCAGCCGTGCAGGCGCAGGCCCGCGCCGGCGTGGTCGACGCGCAGCGCGCTGGCGGCGAATTCGCCGCCCAGCGTCTCCACGAGGCGCTCCGGCGTGGCCGCGGTCTCGCCTGCGCCATCGCCGAGGTCCGCGCCGCGGTACCGGCGCGACGCGCGGCCGTTGTGCGACACGCGCAGTTCCACGTCGGGCCGAGCGAGCGCGAGCGCGCGCAGCCACTCCTCGACGTGCGAAAGCTCGGTGCGCTCGGCGCGCAGGAACTTGCGCCGCGCCGGCACGTTGTAGAACAGGTCGCGGACCTCGACCGTGGTCCCGCGCGGATGCTGCGCCGGCGCGACGACGCCGACCTTGCCGCCGTCCACGCGCAGCGTCGCGCCGTGCGCGTCGTCCTCGCGCCGCGTGGACAGCGCGAAGCGGCTCACCGATGCGATCGAGGGCAGCGCCTCGCCGCGGAAGCCGAGCGTGGCCACCGCCTCCAGGTCGTCGAGCGACGCGATCTTGCTGGTTGCGTGCCGCGACACCGCCAGCGGCAGGTCTTCCGCCGCGATGCCCGCGCCGTCGTCGCGCACGCGCACCAGGCGCACGCCGCCTTCCTCGAGGTCGATGTCGATGCGCCGCGCGCCGGCGTCCAGTGCGTTCTCGACGAGTTCCTTGACGACCGAGGCCGGCCGCTCGACGACTTCACCCGCCGCGATCTGGTTGATGAGGGTGTCGGGAAGCTGCCGGATGCTCACCCGGGGATGATAGCGGTTCGGCCTGCGCGCGTGCCCGGGAGCGGCTTGCGCGCGCGTGCGCGGCGTCGGCCCTCAGGGCTGGCCGCCGCCGTAGGTCGCGCCCGCGCTGCCGGCGCGGCGCGCCTCGGCCTGCATCGCGTACAGGGTGCCCGGGGGCGGCTGGCGCGAGAAGTAGCCGGTGACGCCGTCGAGGATGGCGCGCGCGAGCTGTGCCTGGTGCGCGGGATCGTTGAGCCGCGCTTCCTCGTCCGGATTGGAGATGAAGGCGGTCTCGACCAGCATCGACGGCACGTCGGGCGAGCGCAGCACCACGAAGTTGGCGCGCTCGACGTCGTTCTTGTGGGTCTTGCCCAGGCGCTTGAGCCCGGCGAGCACCTGCCCCGCCATGTCCTCGGAGGCCTTCATGGTGGCGCTCTGCGACAGGTCCAGCAGCACCGAGGCGAGCGTGTCGCCCTTGTCCTGCAGGCGCACGCCGCCGACCAGGTCGGCCGCGTTCTCCTGGTCGGCGAGCCAGCGCGCGGCCTGCGACGAGGCGCCGCGCTGCGACAGCACGAACACCGAGGAGCCGCGCGCCGTCGGGCTGGAGAACGCGTCGGCATGGATCGACACGAACAGGTCGGCCTTGTGCTGGCGCGCAAGCTGGTAACGACGCGCCAGCGGGATGAAGAAATCCGAATCGCGGGTCAGGTAGGCCTTGAGCCCGGGCGTCGCGTTGACCTGGCGTGCGAGCTCGCGCGCGACCTTCAGGGTGATGTCCTTTTCACGGCTGCCGTTGGCGCCGCGCGCGCCGGGATCCTGGCCGCCGTGGCCCGCGTCGATGGCGATGACCAGCGGACGCAGGCCGGCGCGGCGCGCGATGTCCTCGACGGTCTTGACCGGTGCCTGCCCGGCCACGGCCGGTGCGGGCGCTGCCGGTGCGGGCGCTGCCGGTGCGGGCGCTGCCGGTGCGGGCGCGGAC
>JANINR010000046.1 GCA_024508915.1 Lysobacteraceae bacterium
GCCCCGGTTCGAAGCCGCCGCCGCGGCCGCCGACCGCGACCCCGGCGGCGCCGCCTGGGCGGCGCTGCTACGCCGCGAACACATCGCCGAAGTCATCCTCGCGCCTGGCGACCTGCCGGCGGCGCGCGCCGCCGGCCTGGACCGCGTCGGCGCGACCCGCGCCATGGCCGCCGGCGACGCCGAATGGTGGCGCATTCCCTCCCGAGAGGACACCCGATGACACTGGGACGCCATGCGCGCCACTACCTGCTGATCGGCGGCGTGCAATGGCTCGTCGACTGGGGCGTGCTGGTCCTGCTCACCCGCTACGGCATGCAGGTCGAAGCCGCGAACGTGCTCGGCCGCGTCGCCGGCGCACTGCTCGGCTACTGGCTCAACGGCAAGCTCACCTTCGCGGGCGACGAGACCGCCGTCGGCCGCACGCAGCTGATGCGCTTCATCCTGATGTGGCTCGGCACGACCGTGGTGAGCACGCTGTCGATGGGTTACATCGACGAGATCGCCGGCCTGAAGTGGGCGTGGCTGGCGAAGCCCGCGGTGGAATTCGTGCTGGGGGTGATCGGCTTCCTGCTCTCGCGGCACTGGGTGTACCGGCGCTAGCCCGGGAGCCGGCGCTAGCGCGGGAGCCGGCGCCTGCGCGAGGTCGCGAGGCTGCGCCGTTCGATGGCGTTGGCGACCTGGGTCGAGACATAGTGCAGCAGGAGCACGTCGCGCGCGCTGTAGCGGGCGTCCTCCGAATAGCTCTTCACCGCAAGCGCGCCGATCACGCCGCCGCGCGTGCCGCGCAACGGCACGCCGAGCCAGTAGCGCGCGCCGCGGATCTCGTCGTCGTTTGCCGCCGCCGGCTCGCCCAGCCGCGACGGCCCCAGCAGCAGGCTGCGGCCGCTGCGGATCACCTCGCCGGCATACCCGCTGCGTTCGACCGGCCGCGGCGCCGGCGCGTCGCCGCGTTCGTCGACGTGATAGGGGAAATCCAGGTGGTCGTTGCCCGTGTCGAGCAGCGCCAGCGAGCAGTTGCCCGCGGGCAGCAGGCCGCCGAGCACGCGGTGGATGGTGCGGTACAGCGACTGCAGGCTGTCGGCCGCATGCGCCGCCTCGGAGATCGCGTAGACCGCGGCCTGCGTCGCCTCCGCGCGCACGCGCGCGCTGACGTCGCGCGCGACCGCGATGCGCACGCCGTGTTCCGGCACCCAGCGCGCCGACCACATGATGTGCACGACCTCGCCGTCCTTGCGGATGTAGCGGTTCTCGAGCGTCGTCTTCGCCTGCCCGGCCATGATCTCGCCGACCGCGCCCAGGGTCTTGTCGCGATCGTCGGGGTGCACCAGGTGCAGCATCTGCTGCCCGATCACTTCCTCGGGCGCGTAGCCGAAGATCCGCTCGAAGCCCGCGCTGACGTAGACGTAGCGCCCTTCGGCATCGACGATGACGACCGCGTCGAGCAGCAGGTCGATGATCTGCTCGAACGGCAACGCCATCGGGGACTTCGCCAGCGACATCGCTCGCTACGGCCGCATCACCCGCACTTGGAGTAGCCGCAGTTCAGGCACGTCGCGCAGCCGTCCATGATCACGACGGCCTTGGCGCTGCACTTGTGGCACATCGTGGCGGAGGGCGGGAAGCTCGCACCCTCGCCGGTGACGGCGATGGTCTCGTTGGGATGCCCGTCGGCGGGCGCCGGCGCGGCCTTCGCCGCCGGGCTCACGTCACTGTTTTTTTTTGAGCGGTTCTCGAAGGCGGCGCGCTTCTCGGCGATCAGCGCGCGGCGCTCCGGGCTCATTTCCGGGTCGTGGATCATGCCGATGGACTTCAGGTGGTCCTCGACGATGCTGCCAAGCTCGGCCACCAGCGACGGCATGTACACGCCGCCGGCCTTGAAGTAGCCGCCCTTCGGGTCGAACACGGCCTTCATCTCCTCCACCAGGAAGGTGACGTCGCCGCCCTTGCGGAACACCGCGGACATGATCCGGGTGAGCGCGACGATCCACTGGAAGTGCTCCATGGACTTGGAATTGATGAAGACCTCGAACGGGCGGCGCTGCTCGTGCTCGCTGCCGGCGTTCAGGACGATGTCGTTGATGGTCACGTACATGGCGTGCTCCACCAGCGGCGACTTGATCTTGTAGGTGCTGCCGATCAGGACGTCGGGGCGCTCGATGCGCTCGTGCATCTGGATGACGTCGGCCGTCGGCAGTTCCGCCTCGACCGTCGCGCGCGCCACGGATTCGCCCTGCGCCGCCTTCGCCTTGTCCTCGGGGGTGACGACGGCGTAGCCCTTGATTTTCTTGTCGATCTTGACGGCCATGGCGGCGGTTCCTGCGTGTTTTCTTGTAATGGGTTGCCTGGACTGCTGCCCGGAACCTCCCTCCGCGGACGGAGGGAGGCCGGGGACCTGCCTACTTGCGGGCCTTCTTCGCCGCCTTGCGCGGGGCGGCCTTGCGGGCCGACTTGCGCGGGGCGGACTTCTTCGCGGCGGCCTTGCGCGGCGCCGCCTTGCGGGCGGTCTTCCTGCCGGCGGCCTTGCGCGGAGCGGCCTTCTTCGCGGTCGACTTGCGGGCCGTCGACTTGCGGGCGGCCGTCTTGCGCGTGGCCTTCTTCGCGGTCGCCTTGCGGGCCGTCGCCTTCCGGGCCGTCGACTTCTTCGCCGCCGACTTGCGGGCCGTCGACTTCTTCGCGGCCGACTTGCGCGTCGCCTTCTTCGCCGCCTTCTTGCCGGCCTTCTTCGCCGCGCGCTTCTTGCCCGCGCCCGCGCGCTTCAGCGCGGCCGCTTCCTTCTTCGCGCTGGCGCTGGCCGCGGCGAGCGTCTTCTTCGCCGCGCCGACCGCCTTGCTGGCCTTCTTCGCGGCCTTCTTCGCCGTCTTGCGCGCGGACTTCACCGCGCCGCCGGCGCTCTTGCCGACCTTCTTGCCGATCGACTTCGCCGTGTCGGCGACGGCTTCGACGGCGTTGGTGAGGGTCGTCGCGACCCCGTTGCCGTTGCTCATGGTGCTTCCTCGTCAGGTAGGTATCGCGGGCGGGGCGCCCGCGACGCCGAATGTAGCGCGTTCCGGTGCCGTCCGCCGTCAAGCGGCGGGCGGATCAGAACTTCCCGTAGTACCCCTCTTTCAGGGCGTCGAACAGGTTGGCGGCGGTGTGCATCTCGCCGTCGTACTCGATCTGCTCGTTGCCCTTCACTTCCAGGAAGCTGCCGTCCTCCAGCTCGAACCGGTACAGGGTGTTCTCCAGGTCCGCCTCCTTGACCAGCACGCCCTGGAAGGCGGCCGGGTTGAAGCGGAACGTGGTGCAGCCCTTCAGGCCCTGCTGGTGGGCGTAGCGGTAGATGTCCTTGAAGTCCTCGTAGGGGTAGTCGGTCGGGACGTTCGCGGTCTTGGAGATGGACGAGTCCACCCACTTCTGGGCGGCCGCCTGGACATCCACGTGCGCCTTCGGGGTGATGTCGTCGGCCGAGATGAAGTAGTCGGGGAGCTTCGAGGCGGCGTCCTCGGCGAAGGGCATCGCCCGCGGGTTGACCAGTTCCCGGTAGGCCAGCAGCTCGTAGCTGTAGACGTCGACCTTCTCCTTGGTCTTCTTGCCCTCGCGGATCACGTTGCGGCTGTAGTGGTGCGCGAACGAGGGCTCGATGCCGTTGGAGGCGTTGTTGGCCAGCGACAGGGAGATGGTGCCCGTCGGCGCGATCGAGCTGTGGTGGGTGAAGCGCGCGCCGGTCTCGGCCAGCGCGTCCACCAGTTCCGGCGCGACCTCGGCCACGCGCTGCATGTAGCGCGAGTAGCGTGCGTGCAGGACGCTGCCCTTGATCTTCTGCCCGACCTTCCAGCCGTCGCGCTTCATCTCCGGGCGCTTGCGCAGCATCTCCGCGGTGACGTCGAACTCCTCGGCCATGATCGGGGCCGGGCCCTTCTCCTGCGCCAGCGCCAGCCCCGTTTCCCAGCCGGCGACCGCCATCTCGCGGGCGACCCGCTCGGTGAACGCGCAGGAGTCCTTCTCGCCGTACTTCATCTTCAGCATGGTCAGCGTGCTGCCCAGGCCGAGGAAGCCCATGCCGTGGCGGCGCTTGCGCATGATCTCGGCGCGCTGCTGCTCCAGCGGCAGGCCGTTGACCTCGACCACGTTGTCGAGCATGCGGGTGAACACGCGCACGACTTCCTTGTACTCGTCCCAGTCGAACGAGGCCTCGTCGGTAAAGGGCTTGTGCACGAACTTGGTGAGGTTCACCGAGCCGAGCAGGCAGGCGCCGTACGGCGGCAGCGGCTGCTCGCCGCAGGGATTGGTGGCGCGGATCGTCTCGCACCACCAGTTGTTGTTCATCTCGTTGACGCGGTCGATCAGGATGAAACCGGGCTCGGCGTAGTCGTACGTCGAGACCATGATCATGTCCCACAGGTGGCGGGCCCGGATGTGCCCGTACACCTTGCACGCGACCATGCCGTCGTCGCGGGCGACGTAGTTCTTGTGGGTCGGCCAGTCGCGCCAGACGATGTCGGGGTTGCCCTCGATCGCGACGTCGTCGGTTTCCTTGATGTTGATCGGGAACACCAGCGGCCAGTCGGCGTCCTGCTCGACCGCCTCCATGAAGCCGTCGGTGACCAGCAGCGACAGGTTGAACTGGCGCAGGCGGCCGTCCTCGCGCTTGGCGCGGATGAAGTCCTTCACGTCCGGGTGCGACACGTCGAACGTGCCCATCTGCGCGCCGCGGCGGCCGCCGGCGGAGGAGACGGTGAAGCACATCTTGTCGTAGATATCCATGAAGGACATCGGGCCCGACGTGTACGCGCCGGCGCCGGCGACGAACGCGCCGCGCGGGCGCAGCGTCGAGAACTCGTAGCCGATGCCGCAGCCGGCCTTCAGGGTCAGGCCGGCCTCGTGGACCTTGTCCAGGATGCCGTCCATCGAGTCCTCGATGGTGCCGGAGACGGTGCAGTTGATCGTCGAGGTCGCCGGCTTGTGCTCCAGCGCCCCCGCGTTCGAGGTGATGCGGCCCGCCGGGATCGCCCCGCGGCGCAGCGCCCACAGGAAGCGCTCGTTCCAGTACGCGCGCTTCTCCGCCGTCGGCTCCGCCTCGGCCAGGGCGTGGGCGACGCGCTGGTAGGTGCCGTCGATGTCCGCGTCCACGGGGACGCCGGCCTTGGTCTTGAGGCGGTACTTCTTGTCCCAGATGTCCTGGGAGGCCGGCTGCATCGGGATCTCCCGGTCGCCGGCGGTGTCGTTGGTGTCCATGGTCGGGGCCACCGCCTCAAGGCGCACTGTGCTCATCCTGTCGCTCGCTCCCTCGTCATGCGCGCGGCTGGGCCGCGTCGTTGTTGTTTTCGGCGGGGGTGCCGGGGGAGCGACGACATCGCCGGCAGCTTGGCCGCCGCCGCGTGTCCGCCTCGTGTTGCCGCTGCTGCGCCGCGCCAATACCCCCAGCCAATACCGCCAGCCTTCACCCCCAGCCCTTGGGCCGATCCCGCCACCAACACCCCAAGATGTTGTGGCGGGAGCCCCCAAGCTATCGCCGGGTCCCGGTCCTGTCAACCGTTTTCCGGCGTCGCTGCGCGGGGGTCCGGACGTCCCGTGCGGAGGCGCTGAAACGCGGTCCGGCGGAGGCTCCGGCCACCGCCCGGAGCGCCGGGGAAACTTCAGCCGGGATTCCGCGGTCGCAATCGAAACTGAATATGCTGCCGCGATCACGCGGCCCAGACCCAGGCCTCACGATCATGTCTCCGATGCCCTCCTCGAACGCTCCCGCCCCCGGCCCCGCGCGACCGCGGCGGACCGTTGCGCTGCTCGCCGCCCTCGCGGCGGCGGCCGCGTTCGGCGGTTTCGCCGCCACCGCGCTGCAGTCCCCCATCGCCCCGGCGCAGGCCCGCGAAGGCGCCGCGGCGGCCGTGCCGGCGGCGGCGCTGCCGATGCCCAGCGCCGTCGCGGGAACGCCGCTGCCTTCGCTGGCACCGATGCTCAAGCGCGTGCTGCCTGCGGTGGTGAGCGTGCACAGCACCCAGCGCGTGCGGATCGCCAACCCGTTCGCGGACGACCCGGTGTTCCGGCGCCTGTTCCCGAACGTGCCGCAGGAGCGGATCAACCAGTCGCTCGGTTCCGGCGTGATCGTCGACGGCGCGCGCGGCCTGGTCCTCACCAACCACCACGTGATCGAGGGCGCCGACGCGGTCTCGGTGACGCTGGCGGACGGGCGGACGATGCCGGCCGAATTCGTCGGCTCCGACCCGGACACCGACGTGGCGCTGATGCGGATCCAGGTGCCGAAGGACGCGCCGCTCACCGCGATCCCGCTCGCCGACAGCTCGAAGCTGCAGGTCGGCGACTTCGTGGTCGCGGTCGGCAATCCGTTCGGCATCGGCCAGACGGTGACCTCGGGCATCGTCTCGGCGGTCGGCCGCAGCGGCCTGCAGGGGCTGGGCTACCAGAACTTCATCCAGACCGACGCCTCGATCAACCCGGGCAATTCCGGCGGCGCGCTGGTGAACCTCGACGGGCAGCTGGTCGGCGTCAATACCGCGAGCTTCAACCCGCGCGGCTCGATGGCCGGCAACATCGGCCTCGGCTTCGCCATTCCCTCCAACCTGGCGGGCGACGTGATGCGCCAGCTGCTGGCCACGGGCGAGGTGCATCGCGGCTCGCTCGGCGTGGACACGCAGGACGTGGACGCGCGCATCGCCGGCGGGCTCGGCCTCGACGAGGCGCGCGGCGCCGTCGTCACCCGCGTGTACCCGGGTTCCGCCGCGGCGGCCGCGGGCCTGCAGGTCGGCGACGTGATCGTCGCCGCGAACGGCCAGCGCATCGCCGACCGCGACACGCTGCGCAACTTCGAGGGCCTGCAGGGCGTCGGCGCGAAGGTCGCGCTGGACGTGCGCCGCAACGGCAAGCCGCTGCAGCTTTCCGCGACGCTGCGCGAGCAGCCGCGCGCGGTGCAGGGACAGGCGCTGGACCCGCGATTGTCGGGCGCGACCTTCGCCGAACTGCCGGCCAGCCTGCGCCAGTCTGGCCTCGACGGCGTGCTCGTGCAGGACGTCGCGCGCGGCAGCCGCGCCGCGGCCAACGGCCTGCGCGCCGGCGATGTCGTGCTCGCGGCGAGCAGCGGCGACTTCGACGACCTGTCCGGATTCCGCCTGGGCTTCGGCAAGCCCCCGTCGCAACTCGTGCTGCGCATCCTGCGCGGCGATACCCGCGGCGACCTGCCGATGCGCTGACGCCGCACCGCTTCGACGCCGCAACCCCCATCCATGGAGAGAGGAGAAACCACGATGTCACCCACCGCCAGCGACAACATGAAGTCCAACCTCGGCGAAGCCGGGAGCCACCTGCGCCAGGCCGCGGGCCACGCCGGCGAGGCGATCAAGGGCGCCGCCAGCGCCGCCGGCGACGAGATGCGCCTGGGCAAGGCGCAGATGAAGTCCGAGCTCGCCGACAGCGCCCTGTCCGGCATCGCCGCGCTCGAGCAGGCCGGCGCCGCCAGCCGCGAGCAGATGGACGCGCTGATGGACAAGGGCCGCGACCTCATCGACAGCGCGTCCGAGCTGATCCGCGAGCGGCCGCTGGCTTCGTTCGGCATCGCGTTCGCCACCGGCTGGATCATCGCCAAGCTCGCCCGCAGCGGCAGCAAGTAAGCCGTGGCGGACGCGGGGGACGCACGCGACGCCGGCCCCGCCGACGGCGACGCGCCGCGGCGGACGCAGGGCATCGACGACGCCGTGCGCGAGCTCGGCGCGGCCGGCCGTGCGACCCTGCAGGCCGGGCGCGATGCCGGCAAGGCGTTCCGCATCCTGCTCGCGGCGGACATCTCGCTGGCGCGCAGCGCGTTCGGCCGCACGCTCGCGCTGACCGGGGTCGCGATCGCGTTCGGCGCCTCGGCGTGGCTGCTGCTGATGGCGGCCCTGATCGTCGGCCTGAGCCGCGGGCTCGGCGTACCGTGGGCGCTGTCGCTGCTGCTCACCGCGCTGCTCAGCGCGGCGGTGACGACGGCCGCGGCCTGGATGGCGACGCGTTACTTCGAACATACGCGGCTCAAGGCGACCCGCCGGCAGCTCGCGCGGCTCGGCATCGGCGAACTCGCCGACTTCATGCCCGATCCGTCGAGCAGCGAGGCGGCGAGCACGGCGGCGCAGGCCGCCGCCGCGGCGACCGAGGCCGGCGGCGAGCCGGTGAAGAAGGGCCTCGGCATCGACGTCACGCCGCCATGAACGCTGCCTCCGCGAGTGTGCTGCCATGAGCTTCGACGCCCTCATCCAGAAAGTGCGGCAGGCCGAGACCGCGCTCGAAGCGCAGGAGCGCCGTGCGGGCGCCGACTGGCGCCAGCTGCGCGCGAGCTGGCAGTCGCTGTGGACGCCCGGGCGGATCGTGCTCGCGGGCCTCGCCTCGGGTTTCATCGTCGGCCGCGCCGAACCGTTCAAGCGCGCGGCGGGCGGCGGGGTGCTGCAGCTGGTCACCGCGTTGTCCGGGCTGTTCGCCGGCGGCAGCGCGCAGGCCGCGGCGGGCGAAGCCGCGGAGGCGGCGCAGGCCGCCCAGGCGAACGGCCCGGCGGCGACGGAGGACGAGCTTGCGGACATGGCGCCGCCGCGCGCCGTGCCGACGCCCGCGCCCGCAACC
>JANINR010000047.1 GCA_024508915.1 Lysobacteraceae bacterium
CGCAGCGGCGCGTGCTCGCGCAGCGTCGCCGCGCGCTGGATCGCCGACGGCCGCGTCGCCGTCGACGGGCGGGTGGTGCGCGACCCGGAGCGGCCCGTGCCGCCCGGCGCGCGCATCACCGTCGACGACGAGCCGCTGCATGCCGCCGCCCGCGTCCACCTCGCGCTGAACAAGCCGCGCGGACTCGTCACCACGGCGGCCGACGAGCGCGGCCGCGATACGGTCTACCGCTGCTTCGACGGCGCCGGGCTTCCCTGGATCGCGCCGGTGGGGCGGCTCGACAAGGCCAGCGAGGGCCTGCTGCTCTTCAGCAACGACCCGGCCTGGGCCGCGCGGATCACCGATCCGTCGACCGGGCCGGACAAGACCTACCACGTGCAGGTGGACACGATCCCGGACGCGGCCCTGCTGCAGGCGCTGCTGCGAGGCGTGGACGACGGCCGCGGAAGCGAAGGCGGGGGACCGCTGCGCGCGAAGGCGGCTACGCTGCTCCGCACGGGCACGCGCAATGCCTGGCTCGAGATCGTGCTCGACGAGGGCCGCAACCGCCAGATCCGGCGCCTGCTGGAAGCCTTCGACGTCGGCGTCCTGCGGCTCGTGCGCACCGCCATCGGCGACATCACGCTCGGCGACCTCGCCAAGGGGGCCTGGCGCCCACTCACCCCCGCCGAAATCGCCCACCTCTCCTGCGGCGGCGATCAAAAGCCTTAGCCATCAGTGCGATCTGTGGCAAGGCTTTCAAGGGATGACACGGAGCTCGCGGCCGATGCGGGTGAAGGCGTCGATGGCGCGATCGAGGTGTTCGCGCGTGTGCGCTGCCGAGATCTGGGTGCGGATCCGCGCCTGGCCTTGCGGCACCACCGGGAAGAAGAAGCCGATCGCGTAGATGCCTTCCTCCAGCAGCCGCTCGGCGAAGCGCTGCGCCAGCGGCGCGTCGTACAGCATCACCGGGCTGATCGGGTGCACGCCGGGCTTGATGTCGAAGCCGGCCGCGCCCATCCGCTCGCGGAAATACGCGGTGTTCGCCGCCAGTCGCTCGCGCAGCTCGCCCGCGCCGGCCAGCATCTCGAAGGCCTTGATGCCGGCGGCCACGACGTGCGGCGGCAGCGAGTTCGAGAACAGGTAGGGGCGCGAGCGCTGCCGCAGCAGTTCCACCACTTCCCGCTTCGCGGTGGTGAAGCCGCCGAGCGCGCCGCCCATCGCCTTGCCGAGCGTGCCGGTGAAGATGTCGATGCGGTCCATCACGCCCTTGACCTCGGCCGAGCCGCGGCCGGTCGCGCCGATGAAGCCGGTGGCATGGCACTCGTCGATGTGCACGAGCGCGCCGTACTGCTTCGCCAGGCGCGTGATCTCGTCCAGCGGCGCGATGAAGCCGTCCATCGAGAACACGCCGTCGCTGGTCACCAGGATCTGCTTCGCCCCGTCGGCGCGCGCCTGCTGCAGCTGCTTCTCCAGGTCGGCCATGTCGCAGTTGGCGTAGCGGTAGCGCTTCGCCTTGCACAGGCGCACGCCGTCGATGATCGAGGCGTGGTTGAGCGCGTCGCTGATCACCGCGTCCTCTTCGCCGAGCAGCGGCTCGAACAGTCCGCCGTTGGCGTCGAAGCAGGCGGCGTAGAGGATCGTATCCTCGGTGCCGAAGAAGCGCGCGATCGTCGCCTCGAGTTGCTTGTGCAGGTCCTGGGTGCCGCAGATGAATCGCACCGAGGCCATGCCGAAGCCGTGCGTGTCCAGCGCGTCCTTCGCCGCGGCGATCATCGCCGGGTGGTCGGCCAGCCCGAGGTAGTTGTTGGCGCAGAAGTTCAGCACCGTGCGCCCGTCGGCGAGGGTGATCTCGGCGGCCTGCGGGCTGGTGATGATGCGTTCGGACTTGAACAGCCCGGCGGCGCGGATCTCTTCCAGCGTGCCGGCGTAACGGTCGGTGAGGGTCATCGCGGTTCCTTCCTTCAATACCAGCTCAGCACGACCTTGCCGCTCCTGCCCGCTTCCATCAGGTCGAAGCCTTCCTGGAAACGCTCGACCGGCAGCTGGTGGGTGAGCACCTTGCCGAGTGGGAAGCCGCTCAGCACGAGCTGCGTCATCTTGTACCAGGTCTCGTACATCTTCCGGCCGTAGATGCCCTGCAGGGTCAGGCCCTTGAAGATGACCTTGTCCCAGTCGATCCCGGCGCCGCGGGGCTGGATGCCGAGCATCGCGATCTTGCCGCCGTGGTACATGCAGTCGAGCATGTCGTTGAAGGCGCGCGGGTTGCCGCTCATCTCCAGGCCGACGTCGAAGCCTTCCATGTGCAGGTCGGCCATCACGTCCTTGAGCGAGGCGTTGGCGACGTTGACCACGCGCGTGGCGCCCATGTCCGCGGCGAGCTTCAGGCGGTAGTCGTTGACGTCGGTGACCACGACGTTGCGCGCGCCGATGAACTTGCAGATGCCCGCGGCGATGACGCCGATCGGGCCGGCGCCGGTGATCAGCACGTCCTCGCCGACGACGTCGAACTCGAGCGCGCAGTGCGCCGCGTTGCCGTAGGGATCGAAGAACGCGGCCAGCTCCGACGGGATCTGGTCGGGGATCGGCCACAGGTTGCTGGCCGGCATGACGATGTATTCGGCGAATGCGCCGTCGCGGTTCACGCCGATGCCGATCGTGTTCGGGCACAGGTGGGGGCGGCCGCCGCGGCAGTTGCGGCAGTGCCCGCAGACGATGTGGCCTTCGGCGGACACGCGCTGCCCGATCTGGTAGCCGCCGACGCCGGGGCCCAGCTCGGCGATGCGGCCGACGAATTCGTGCCCGATCACCAGTCCCGGCGTGATCGTGCGCTGGCTCCACTCGTCCCACAGGTAGATGTGCAGGTCGGTGCCGCAGATGGCGGTCTTCTCGACCTTGATCAGCACCTCGTTCGCGCCCGGCACGGGGACGGGGACTTCCTCCATCCAGATGCCCTTGCCGGGTTCGCGCTTCACGAGCGCCCTCATCGTCTGCGACATGGCCGATCCGCCTGCTGGAAAGGGCGGAATTATACGCCCCGCGCCGGCCGGCCCCGGGCAGCGGCGGGCTATACTCGGGGCCGGTTTGGAAGGACTGGACGCAATGCGCAACCGCACTCTCGCCGCGTCGATCGCGGCGGCCATGCTCGCCACCGCCGCGCTCGCCACCACCGCGCTGGCGCCCGCCCATGCCGACGAAGGCATGTGGCTGCCCTCGCAGCTGCCTTCGATCGCCGCGCAGCTGAAGGCCGCCGGCTACCGGGGCGATCCCGCCGCGCTCGCCGACCTGGCGAAGCCGCCGATGAACGCGGTGGTCTCGCTGGGCGGCTGCACCGCCAGCTTCGTCTCGCCCGAGGGCCTGGTGGTCACCAACCACCACTGCGCGATGGGTGCGATCCAGCTGAACTCCACGCCGCAGGACAACCTGATCGCCAACGGCTTCGTCGCCGCCGACCGCGCCGCCGAGCGCTCGGCCGGCCCGGCCGCGCGCGTGTTCGTGACCACGGGCTTCGACAAGGTCACCGACCGCATCCTCGCCGATGCGCGCGGCAAGACCGGCCGTGCGTACTACGACGCCGTCGACGCCGCCTCCAAGGCGATGGTGGCGGCCTGCGAGCAGGACGCGGGCTATCGCTGCAGCGTCGCCAACATGGACTACGGCAGCGACTTCTACCTGGTCCGGCAGCTCGAGCTGAAGGACATCCGCCTCGTCTACGCGCCGCCCGAATCGATCGGCAACTACGGCGACGAGGTCGACAACTTCATGTGGCCGCGCCACAGCGGCGACTTCGCGTTCTACCGCGCGTACGTCGGCAAGGACGGCAAGCCGGCGGCGTACTCGCCGGACAACGTGCCGTACGCGCCGCCGGCGTGGCTCACGGTGTCGACCGCGTCGCTGAAGGAAGGCGATTTCGCGATGCTCGCCGGTTACCCGGGCACCACGTACCGCAACCGGATGGCGATGGAGTTCGCGGACCAGGTCGGCGCGGGGCTGCCGTCGCGCGTGGACCTGTTCTCGGCGCTGATCGACACGATCGAGCAGGCGTCGGCCGGCAACGAGGACGCGCAGGTGCGCTATGCGTCGCAGGTGGCCGGCCTCAAGAACAACCTGAAGCGCGCCCAGGGCGAGCTGGAAGGGTTGCGCCGCAGCGACGCGGTCGCGGTGCGCAAGGCCGACGAGGCGGCGATGATGGCGTGGCTGGCGAAGCAGCCCGGCGCCGCCGCGCAGCGCCGCGACATCGCGGCCGCCCAGGCGCTGGTCGCCGCGGGCCAGGCCAACCGCGAGCGCGACCAGCTGTTCGGGGTGATGCTGTCGCAGACCCAGTTGCTCAGGTCGGCGGTGCAGCTGCAGCGCCTCGCCGTCGAGCGCGGCAAGCCCGACGCGAAGCGCGAGCGCGGCTACCAGCAGCGCGACGAGGCGCTGATCGAGGGTTCGCTGAAGCAGGTGCAGCGGCGCTACGACCCCGCGGTCGAGAAGGCGCTGCTGTCGGCGCTACTGGCGCGCTACCGGGCGTTGCCCGCGTCGCAGCGCATCCCGGAAGTGGACGCGGTGTTCGGCGCCGACGCGGCGTCGGCGACGGCCGCGATCGACAGGCTCTACGCCGGCACGAAGCTCGGCGACCAGGACGTGCGCCTCGGCCTGCTGGCCGCGGCGCCCGCCGATGTCGCCGCGTCCGGGGATCCGCTGATGCAGGCGGCTGCGAAGCTGCTGCCCGCGGTGCTGCGCGACGACGAATCCGGCAAGGCCCGCGACGGCGACCTGCTGCGCCTGCGCCCGGCCTACATGGCCGCGCTGCACGGCTTCCGCAAGTCGCAGGGCAGGGCGGTCTATCCGGACGCGAACTCCACGCTGCGCGTCAGCTACGGCAAGCTCAGCTCGCTCGATCCGCGCGACGCCGTGCACTACGCGCCGCTGACCACGGTGCAGGGCATCCTCGAGAAGCACACGGGCGTGGCGCCGTTCGACGCGCCGAAGCCGTTGCGCGACGCGATCGCGAAGGGCGATTTCGGCAGCACGGCCGATCCGGTGCTGAAGACCCAGACCGTCGACTTCATGACCAACCTCGACACCACCGGCGGCAACTCCGGGTCCCCGGTGCTCGATGCGGAGGGCCATCTGATCGGCCTGAACTTCGACAGCAACTGGGAGGCGGTCAGTGCCAGCTGGATGTACGACCCGCGCTACAAGCGGGCCATCCACGTCGACATCCGCTACCTGCGCTGGCTGCTCGCCAAGGTCTACCCGGCGCCGCAGCTGCTCGAGGAGATGCACCTCCCCGCGGAATAGGTGCTAGGCTGCCGGCATCGCGGATTCCCATGCCTGCCGGCCCCGTTTCCCGATGACCCGCGTGCCGCCCGTTGCGGCACGCCGTTTCCGTTCCGTCCGCCGGCGGCATGCGTGTCCGTGGAGCCCATCCCACAGGAGCATGCGATGAAAGTACTGGCTTGCGACGGTATCCACGATGACGGCCTGGCCCAGTTCCGCGACGCGGGCTGGGAGGTCGACGTGGCCCCGGAACCCATCAAGGATCCCGCCCGGCTCGCCGCGATGCTGGCCGACGTCGATGCGCTGCTGGTGCGTTCGGCCACCCCGGTGCCCGCGGAAGCGCTGGCTCCCGGCGGACGCCTGCGGGTGATCGGGCGCGCCGGCGCGGGCGTCGACACCATCGACGTCGAGGCGGCCACCGCGCGCGGCATCGCGGTGATGAACGCGCCCGACGGCAACACCCTGGCCGCCGCCGAGCATGCGCTGTCGCTGCTGTTCGCGCTGGCCCGGCACGTGCCGCGCGCGGATGCGGGGATGAAGGCGGGACAGTGGCCCAAGGCCGGCCTGACGGGCTTCGAGCTCGAGGGCAAGAAGCTGGGCGTGATCGGCCTGGGCCGCATCGGCAGCGCGGTCGCGCGCAAGGCGCGCGGGGTGGGCATGGAGGTCGCGGCCTACGACCCGTTCCTGCCGCCCTCCGCCGCGGCGCACGGCAGCGTGCCGCTGAAGGCGCTGGACGAGCTGCTGGCCTGGGCCGACGTGGTGACGCTGCACGTCCCGCGCACCAAGGACACCACGCGCCTGATCGATGCGCAGGCGCTGGCGCGGATGAAGCGCGGCGCGTACCTCGTCAACGCCGCGCGCGGCGGCCTGGTGGACGAGGCCGCGTTGCTGGAAGCGCTCGATTCGGGCCAGCTCGCCGGCGCCGCGCTCGACACGTTCGCGACCGAGCCGCTGCCGGCGGAGTCGCCGTTGCGCGCGCATCCGAAGCTCGTGCTGACGCCGCACCTCGGCGCGTCCACCGGCGAAGCGCAGCAGGCCGTGAGCACGATCCTGGCGCGCGAAGTGCTGGACTATTTCGACACGGGCGCCGTCGCCGGCTGCGTCAACCTGCCGCCGCTCAGCGCCGAGGCCGCGCGCGAAGTCGGCCCGTGGATGCCGCTGATGTCCGCGCTGGGCCGGCTCGCCGCGCGCATGGTGCCGGCGCCGGTGCGCCTGCAGCTCACCTACGCCGGACGCGTGGAGGCGCTGGATCCGCGCCCGCTCACGCGGCTGCTGGTCGCGTCGCTGCTCAGTGCGGCCTCGTCGCGGGTGACGCCGGTCAACGCCCTGCAGGAAGCCGCGGCGCGCGGCCTCGTCGTGGCCGAGACCGTGGGCGGCGACGGCGACGGCTTCGACCGGCTGCTGCGCCTGCGCATCGAGGACGAAGCGGGCCATGCGCGCGAACTCGAGGCGACGCTGCACCGCGGCGCGCGCGTCGTGCGCCTGGACGGCGTGGAGATCGACTTCGATCCCGCCGCGCCCCTGCTGCTGATGCGCAACGTCGACCGCCCCGGCATCATCGGCCTGGTCGGCTCGCACCTGGGCGCGGCGGGCATCAATATCGTCAACTTCTCGCTCGGCGCGAAGGGCGACGGCGAGGCGCTCGCGGCGATCACGGTCGACCGGCCCGTGCCCGAGGCGCAGCTGGTTGCGCTGCGCGGCATCGCCGGCATGCTGTCGATCGACGCGTTGTCGCTGGAGGCGCCGTGATGCGCGTGCTGCTGGCGCGCCACGGCGAGACGCCGTGGAACGCGGAAGGCCGCTACCAGGGCCAGGAGGACATCGCGCTTTCGGCCACCGGCGAGGCACAGGCGCGCGCGCTCGGCGAGCGCCTGCGCGAGGTGCGCATCGACCGCGCGGTGAGTTCGCCGCTGGCGCGCGCGCGCCGCACCGCGGAACTGGCGCTGGGCCAGGCGCGTGCGCCGATGCTGTCGGCCGACGCGGGCTTCATGGAGATCGCGCACGGCGAGTGGGAGGGCCTGCTCGCCGCCGAGATTCGCGAACGCGACCCCGAGCGCGCGCGCGCCTGGCGGGACGCGCCGCACGAGGTGCTGATGCCCGGCGGGGAATCGCTGCAGCACGTCCTCGATCGCGCCTGGCCGGCGCTCGAGCGGGCCTGCGACGGACTCGGCGACGGGGACACGCTGCTCGTCGTCGCCCACGACGCGGTCAACCGCGTGCTGCTGTGCCGGATCCTCGGCTTGCCGTTGCCGCGGCTCTGGAGTTTCCGCCAGGCGCCGACCACGCTGAACCTGCTGGAAGGGCCGTCGCCCGACCGGCTCGAGGTCGTCCGCCTCAACGATTGCGCGCACCACACGCCGCTGTTCGGCGAAGCGGTCCATCGCGCCCTGTAGGGCCGACCCATGGTCGGCCGCCTGGCCATGAGCCGACCATGGTCGGCTCTACAATTCGCGCATGGCATGGACTCTCGACGAATGGCTGGCGCGCATCGAGCGCCAGCACCCGCAGGCGATCGCGATGGGCCTCGACCGCGTGCGCGCCGTCGCCGCGCGCATGCGGCTCGCTCGGCCGGCGAAGCGAGTCGTCGTCGTCGGCGGCACCAACGGCAAGGGCTCGACGGTCGCGTTCATCGAGGCGATCGCGCGCGCGGCCGGCTGGCGGACCGGCGCGTACACGTCGCCGCACCTCGTCGCGTACAACGAGCGGGTGCGCATCGATGGTCGCGACGTGGACGACGCGGCGCTGGTGGCCGGCTTCGAAGCGGTGGAAGCCGCGCGCGGCGACACCCCGCTGACCTACTTCGAATACGGCACGCTGTGCGCGCTGTGGCTGTTCGCGCGCGAAGGCCTGGACCTGGCGGTGCTCGAAGTGGGTCTGGGCGGGCGGCTGGACGCGGTGAACATCGTCGACGCGGACGTCTCGGTCGTCACTACCGTGGACATCGACCACGTCGACTGGCTCGGCGCGGACCGTGAGGCGATCGGCGCCGAGAAGGCGGGCATCGCGCGCGCGTGGAAGCCGCTGGTGCTCGGCGACGACGACCCGCCCGCGAGCGTGCTGCGCCATGCCTATGCGATCGGGGCGCCTGCGGTGCGCGCGAACTGCGACTTCTTCTTCGGACCGCTGGAACACGGGCCGCTCGACGATGCGCGCTGGGAGTGGCGCGAGGTCGGCAAGCGGATGGAACTGCCGCTGCCCGCGCTGGCCGCGCCGGTCCAGCTGCGCAACGCGGCCACCGCGATCGCGGCGCTGCGCGCGCTGCCGGCGCCGCCCGGGGAGGCGGCGATCG
>JANINR010000048.1 GCA_024508915.1 Lysobacteraceae bacterium
CCCCGCCCCGCGCAACGCGCCGTTCCTGCGCCGCAGCGCGGCCTGGCTGCTCGATGCGCTGCTGGTCTCGCTCCTGGCGACCGCGGCCGCGTGGCACTGGATCGCGCCCGCCGCGCATACCCTGCCGGCGGCGGTGCAGGCGCTGCGCGACCTCACGACGGCGAAGCTGGTCGACGGGCTGCTCGCCGGCACGCAGCCCACCGCGCTCGCGCAGTCGCTGCTGCACGACGCCGCGATGCTCGGCGCCGCGGCGCAGGTGCAGGATGCGCTGCTCGGCCTCCTCGTGCCGTGGACCCTCGCGTACGCGGGACTGGCCTTCGCATGGCACGTCGCCGGCGACCTGTCGCCGTGGCAGGGCTCGCCCGGCAAGCACTGGCTCGGGCTGCGCGTCGAATCGGACGACGGCCTTGCGCCGGCACCGGCGCAGGCGATGCTGCGCGAAGCCGGCAGCGCGCTGTCCTGGCTCACGCTCAACCTCGGCCATGCGCTCGCGCTGGTGGCGCCGCGCCGGCAGTCGCTGCACGACCGCCTGGCGCGCACCCGGGTCGCCGAACGCTAGGCCTCGATGCCGGTCGTCGGCGACGACATCGCAACGGCCGGGCGTTCGCCGTCGAGCATCTGCCGCCACGCGAAATAGATCGCCGACAGCAGCACCGGCATGATCAGCGCGGAACCCAGCAGCTGCAGCACCACCTGCATCGCGGCCTGGCCGGCGACGGCGGAGACGATCAGGCCCACGATCGAGAGGCCGATGTACAGCACCACGATCGCGATGAACGTCAGCACCAGGAACACCAGCAGCGCCGGCAGGTTGCGCATGCAGGCGCGGAAGCTGCGGCGCATCGCGTCCAGCGCGCCGGTGTCGCGGAACATGATTTCCGGGATCGCGACGAAGGTGAAGAAGCTCGCCACGATGCCGATCGCGATCACTAGCAGGAACCACAGCAGCAGCCGGCCGACCGGCAGCCCTTCGAACACGGACGGGTCCGGCGCCGCCTGCGCGCCGGCGCGCTCCACCGCCTGCGCGATCTCGGCCATCGGGCCCATGCCCACCACCACGAACAGCAGTGCCACGCACACGACGAGCGCGAGCACGTTGGGCAACAGCGTCGCCAGCAGGCGCCCGGTACGGCCGCCATGCATGCCTTCGAGCAGGTGCGCCGGCAGCGCGGGGCCGCCCGACGCCACGCTGCGCGCGGCGAACACGAAGCCGCCCATCAGCAGCGGCCCGAGCAGCACCAGCAGCACCTCCAGCGCCATGAACAGGCCGACGTTGACCGTCGCCGCCTGGCCGACCACCAGCGCGAGCGCGCCGTAGAGCGCGCCGAGGAAGGCGAACGAGAACGGCGCCCTGCGCAGGTTCGCCAGCCCGTCGAGCAGCCATTGCGCGCCGGCGGAGGCCGGCACCTTGTTCACGTCGTCCATCGCGTCCGTTCCCCGGGATGCGGCGTTCAGCGCCGCGCGCCCAGTGTACGGGCATGGCGCACGAAGCGCCGCAGGACCCGGCGCGCGTGGGGTGCGGCGGTGACGCCGGCCGCCAGGCGGGCCGGGTCGAGTCCTTCGCGGGCCAGCGCGTCGCGACGCGCGTGGACGTAGCCGCGCATGTGGGTGGTGCTGAATTCGGGGTGGAACTGCACGCCCCAGGCGGCCTCGCCCCAGCGGAACGCATGGCAGGCGTCCCCGGCGGAACGCGCCAGCAGGGTCGCGCCCTCGGGCATCCGCAGCACGCTCTGCAGGTGCGTCGCCTGCGCGGGAAAACGCTCCGGGAGACCGGCGAACAGGGCATCGTCGCCGGCGGCGGGCGCCGTTTCGAGCTCGATCGTGCCCATTTCGCGACCCGCCGGGTTGTCGCCGACCTCGCCGCCGAGCGCGTGCGCGAGCAACTGGTGCCCGTAGCAGATGCCCAGCAGCGGCATTCCGGCGCGGGCGGCCTCGCCGAGCCACGCGGCGGTCCGCTCGCTCCAGGGGTGGCGGTCGGTGACCATGGCGCCGGACCCCGTGACGATCACGCCCGCGAACGCCCCGTTGGCGCGAGCAGGCGGCGGCAATGCGTCGCCGTCGGGCGCCGCGCCGTCGTCGCGCTCGACATCGAGCACCGCGACCTGATCCGCGCCGAGCCCGGCGGCGACGCGGATCCAGTGCGGGAAACCGCGATGCCGACGCATCGACGCGACGGGCCGGCCGGTCTCGAGGATCAGGAAGGGCGCATTCACGCCCTTATACTAGCCCGCTTCCCGCTTTCGACCCGCACGCATGGCCGGCCCGACGTTCCAGGAACTCATCCAGCGCCTCAACGCCTATTGGGCGGAGCGCGGCTGCGTGCTGATCCAGCCGCTGGACATGGAGGTGGGCGCGGGCACCTTCCACCCGGCCACGTTCCTGCGCTCGATCGGGCCGGAACCGTGGAATGCCGCCTACGTGCAGCCCTGCCGCCGTCCCACCGACGGCCGCTACGGCGAGAACCCGAACCGCCTGCAGCGCTACTACCAGTACCAGGTGGTGATGAAGCCGAACCCGGACGATCTCCAGGCGCTGTACCTGGGCTCGCTGCGCGCGCTCGGCATCGACCCGCTGGTGCACGACCTGCGCTTCGTCGAGGACAACTGGGAATCGCCGACCCTCGGCGCCTGGGGCCTCGGCTGGGAGGTGTGGCTCAACGGCATGGAAGTGACGCAGTTCACCTACTTCCAGCAGGCCGGCGGCCTAGAGTGCAGGCCGGTGCTCGGCGAGATCACCTACGGCCTCGAGCGGCTGTGCATGTACCTGCAGAACGTCGACGACGTGTTCGACCTGGTGTGGACGCACGGCCCCGACGGCGCGCCGATCTTCTACCGCGACGTGTACCACCAGAACGAAGTCGAGCAGAGCGCCTACAACTTCGAGCACGCCGACGTCGCCGAACTCTTCCATCGCTTCGACGCCTGCGAGCGCGAGGCGGTGAAGCTGGTCGGCCTCGGCCTGCCGCTGCCCGCCTACGAACAGGTGATGAAGGCCTCGCACAGCTTCAACCTGCTCGACGCGCGCCGCGCGATCTCGGTCACCGAGCGCCAGCGCTACATCCTGCGCGTGCGCAAGCTCGCGCAGGCGGTCGCCGAGGCCTATTACGCGCAGCGCGAGACACTGGGCTTCCCGGGACTGCGCCGCCCCGCCGCCGGCGCGGAGGGCGCGCGATGAACGCTGCCGCCGCGGGCACGGGTGCGGAAATGAAGCCGCTGCTGGTCGAGATCGGCACCGAGGAACTGCCGGTCGGCGCGCTGCCGGGCCTGGCGCAGGCGCTGTTCGACGGCGTGGTCGACGGGCTCGCGAAGCGCGGGATCGCGTTCGAGCGCGGCGAGGCGAAGCCGCTGCAGACGCCGCGCCGGCTCGCGGTGCTCCTGCCCGGGGTCGCCGTCGAGCAACCGGAGCAGCATTCGGAAGTGCCCGGGCCCTACGTGAACATCGCCCTGGACGCCGCGGGGCAGCCGACGAAGGCGCTGCAGGGCTTCGCCGCGAAGGCGGGGGTCGAGTGGACCGCGCTCGTGCGCACCAGCGATGCGAAGGGCGAGCGCTTCGTGCACCGCGCGACCACGCCGGGTGCGCGGACCGCCGCGTTGCTGCCGGAAATCGTGCGCGAGGCGGTCGCCGCGATGCCGATTCCCAGGCCGATGCGCTGGGGCGCGCGCAGCGAGGGCTTCGCGCGGCCGGTGCACTGGTTCGTGCTGCTGCTCGGCGACGACGTCGTCGACGCATCGCTGTTCGGGCTGCGCGCGGGCCGTACCAGCCGCGGCCACCGCTTCATGTCGGCCGGCGACGTGGCGATCGGCGCGCCGGCCGACTACGTCGACGCGTTGCGCGGCGCCTGCGTGCTGGTCGATCCGGACGAACGCCGCGAACGCATCGTGCGCGAGGTCGAGGGTGCCGCGGCGTCCGTCGGCGGCATCGCGCGCATCGACGACGGCAACCTCGCGCAGGTCGAGTGCCTGGTCGAGTGGCCGAGCGCGATCCTGTGCGGCTTCGAGCGCGAATTCCTCGCCGTGCCGCAGGAAGCGCTGGTCGCGACCATGGAGGCGAACCAGAAGTTCTTCCCCGTGCTCGACGACGCCGGCCGCCTGACCGAGCATTTCGTCGGCGTCGCCAACCTCGCCTCGAACGATCCCGCGGAAGTGCGCAAGGGCTACGAGCGCGTGATCCGCCCGCGCTTCGCCGACGCGCGCTTCTTCTTCGACGAGGACCTGGAGCAGGGCCTGGCGTCGATGAACGAGGGGCTGACGACCGTCACCTACCAGGCGAACCTGGGCAGCGTCGCCGACAAGGTCGCGCGCGTCGCCGCGCTGGCCGCGGACGTGGCGGCCGCGGCGGGAGTCGACGTCGCCCGCGCGCGCCGCGCGGCGGAACTGTCGAAGGCCGACCTGCAGTCGCGCCTGGTCAACGAGTTCCCAGAGCTGCAGGGCATCGCCGGCCGTTACTACGCACGGGCCGCGGGCGAGCCGGCCGAGGTCGCGAACGCGATCGACGAGGCCTACCGCCCGCGCTTCGCGCGCGACGACATCGCGCTGTCCCCGGTGGGCAAGGTGCTCGCGATCGCGGAGCGCCTCGACACGCTGGCCGGCGGTTTCGCCGCGGGCCTGAAGCCGACCGGCAATAAGGATCCGTTCGCGCTGCGCCGCAATGCGCTGGCGCTGGCGCGCACCGTCATCGAGAGCGGGCTCGAGCTCGATCTCGACGCGCTGCTGGCGAAGGCGCGCGACGGCGTCGGTCCCGTCGCGATCGGCAAGGCGCCGGCCGCGCCGGCGGACGTCGCCGAGCTGCGCGAGTTCATCTTCGACCGGCTGCGCGGGTACTACGCCGACAAGGGCGTTCCGCCGCAGCAGTTCGCCGCCGTGCTCGCGGTCGCGGGCGGCTCGCTTGCCGACTTCGACCGGCGCATCGACGCGATCGGCGAATTCGCGACGCTGCCCGAAGCGGAGGCACTGGCCGCCGCCGACAAGCGCATCCGCAACATCCTGAAGAAGGCCGAAGGCGGGATCCCCGCCGCGGTGGATCCGTCGCTGCTGCGCGAGCCGGCCGAATCGGCGCTCGCCGAAGCGGTCGAGGCCGCGTACGGCGATACCGGCCCGGCGCTGGCCCGCGGCGATTACGTGGCCGTGCTCGGCAGGCTGGCGCGGCTGCGCCCGCAGGTCGATGCGTTCTTCGAGCAGGTGATGGTGAACGTGGACGATCCCGCCGTGCGCGGCAACCGCCTCGCCCTGCTGCAGCGCCTGGCCGACCGGCTCGGCAGCGTCGCCGCGATCGAGCACCTCTCCGCCTGAAAAGCGGGGTCTGAAAAACGGGGTCAGACCCCTTTTCGCAAAGACGCGAAAAAGGGGCCTGACCCCTTATGCTGCGGGCATGCGCCCGGCCCCCCACCCGTTCGCCGCCATCGCCGTCGCCGCCTCGTTGCTCGCCGCCGGCGCGGCGCGGGCGGCGGTGGTGCAGCGCGTGGACGTCGTGGGACTCGACGAAGCGATGACGGAAAACGTCCGCCTGTCGCTGTCGCTGGTGGACGCCCTCGGCAAGGACGTGTCCGCGCGGCGCATGGCCTACCTCGTGCGCGAGGCGGAGGACGAGACGCGCGAGGCGCTCGCTCCCTACGGTTACTACTCGCCCGACATCGAGGTCCGGCGCGATCGCGAGGGCGGCGTCGTCACCATCACCGTCCATCCCGGCGAGCCGGTGCGCGTGCGCGGTTTCAGCGTCGCGATCGACGGCGAGGCCGGCCGCGACCGCTACATGCGCGAGGAGCTCGACGCGTTCGCGCCGCGGCCCGGCGCCGTCTTCGACAGCACGCTGTACGACGCGAGCAAGACGCGCATCACCCGCCGCCTCGCCGAGCGCGGCTATTTCGACGCCGCCCTCGCCGCCCACCGGGTCGAGGTGGTCCGCGCCGAACATGCCGCCGACATCGACCTGCGCTGGACCAGCGGCGACCGCTTCGACATGGGACGCGTGACCTTCGTGCAGGCGCCGACGCAACCCATCGCGCCCGGCCTGCTCGGGAAGCTCGTGTACTGGGACGAAGGCAGCTACTACCACCAGGGCAAGCTCGACCGGCTGCGCACTGCCCTGGCCGACCTCGACTACTTCAGCGGCATCGACATCGAGGCCAGGCCGGAGGACGCCGGCGCGGACAAGCGCGTGCCGGTGACGGTGACGCTCACGCCGGCGAAGCGCAGCATCTACACCTACGGCCTGAGCTACGGCACGGAAAGCGGCGCCGGCGCGCGCCTGGGCCTGGAACGCCGCTACCTGAACTCGCGCGGGCACAAGGCGCTGGCGCAGGTGGACTGGGCGCAGAAGCGCAAGACGCTCACGCTGCAGTACCGCATCCCCGCCTTCGCATGGGTGGACGGCTGGTACACCGCCAGCCTGCAGTTCGCCGACGAACAGACCGACTACGTCGACAGCCGCCGCGTCGAGTTCGTCGCCAGCCGCAGCGGCGAGATCAACGCCAGGCTGGGCGCGAGCGCGTCCCTGCATGCCTTGCGCGAGCGCTGGGCGTACGCGCTGGCCGGCGCGGACCGCAGCCCGGAAGGTGCGGGCGACACCGCCGCGAGCGCGGTCGACTACCGCTACGCCAGCTTCGTGTTCCCCGCGCTGACGGCCCAGTACGTGGACGTCGACGACCGCATCTTCCCGAGGCGCGGCGGCGCATTGAACCTGGAGCTGCGCGCGGGGCTGAAGGGCGCGGGTTCCGATGCCGACTTCTCGCAGGCGCACGCCACCGCGAGCTGGTTCGTCGGCATCGGCGCGACGGACCGGCTGCTGCTGCGCGGGGAGCTGGGCCACACGTTCACCAACGCGCTGGTGGACATGCCGCCGAGCCTTCGCTTCTACGCCGGCGGAGCGCGCAGCATCCGCGGCTACGGCGAACGCGAGGTCAGCCCGCGCGTGCGCACGGAGAAGGGCTTCTTCTCCATCGGCGCGAAGAACGTCGTCACCGGCAGCGCGGAATACGAACACTATTTCCGCGACAGCGCCTGGGGCGCGGCCGCGTTCGTCGACACGGGCAATGCGTTCAACGGCAGCCTGTCGGGCTGGCGGACGGGCGCGGGCGTCGGCGTGCGCTGGCGCTCGCCGGTGGGCCCGGTGCGCGTGGACGTCGCGCGCGGATTCGACCATCCGGATTCGTCGTTCCAGATCTACCTCAGCATCGGGGCGCAGCTGTGAGCGATCCGCACGAGTCGCGCATCGCGGCGCTGCGCGCGCGCCGGCGCGCGCGGTTGCGCGTGCTCGCGGTGCGCAGCGCCGTGCTCGGGACCGGCGTCTTCGTGCTGGCGGTGCTCGCGATCGGCTGGCTGCTGACCACGGTCGGCGGCCGCGACGTGCTGCTTCGGCAGATCGTGGCGCGGTTGCCGCCCGGCGCGACGCTCGCCTGGTCGCGGGCGGAAGGCCCCGCCTCCGGGCCGCTGACGCTGCACGATGTCCGCTTCTCGATGCCGCGGCAGCGCGATCCCGATTGCGTGCCGACACCGCAGGCGAGCTGCGCGATGGGCACGATCCGCTTCCGCGCGGCGCTGGTCGTCCTGGACCCCGCGATCCGGCCGCTGCTCGGGCGGCGACTGCGCCTCGACGCGCTCGTGGTGCGCGATGCGACGCTCGACCTGCCGCGCGGCGACACGCCGTTCGAACTGCCGCGCTGGCCGGAATCCCTACCGGACATCGCGCCGCCGCTCGCGCTGCAGGCCGACGACATCCGCATCGACCGCTTCGCCGTGACGCGGGAAGGCATGCCGCAGGTCGACATCCGCCGCGCACGCGGCGGCCTGGACGCCTCCGACGGCCGGCTGCACGTGGAGCACCTCGTCGTCGACAGCGACCGCGGCCGCTTCGGGCTGCACGGCGATTACGCGCCGGGCGACCGCTATCGCAGCGACCTCGTCGCGACGGCCGTGCTGCCGGCGCCTGCGGGGCGGACGCCGGCACGGCTCGGCCTGGTGGCGCGCGGGGACCTGTCGCATCTCGTGGTCGCGCTGTCCGGCAACGCGCCGGCGCCGGTGCATGCGACGCTGGTCCTCGACGACCAGACGGGCGACGGCGAACGTCCGCGCTGGTCGCTGCGCGCCGGCAGCGACGCGCTCGAGCCCGGCCTGCTGGCCGGCGGCGGCGCGGGCCCCGCGTTCGGAAGCAACGGCGCGCCGCTGGCGTTCTCGCTGCAGGCCGGCGGCACGGCCGGCGACATGCGGTTGCAGGGCCGTTACGCGCGCGATGGTTTCGCGGCGACGCTGCGGCCTTCGCACCTCGTGCTCGCGGACCAGGTGCTCGCGCTGCAGCCGCTCGTGGTCGACCTGCTCGACGGCAGCGTGCGCGCCACCGGCCGGGTCGACCTGCGGCGCACGATCGCCTCGCGCGGCGCGGCGGCCGCT
>JANINR010000049.1 GCA_024508915.1 Lysobacteraceae bacterium
CGCGCTCGCCGCCGACGCCGCGGCGCCCGCGGGCGCGCTGCGCCCGATGCGCGACGACGACCTCGACGCGGTGATGGACATCGAGCGCCGCGCCTATCCATTCCCCTGGACGCGCGGCATCTTCCGCGACTGCCTGCGCGCGGGCTATCCGGCGCTGGTCCTGGACGTCGGCGGCCGCATCGCGGGCTACGCCCTGCTGAGCGTGGCGGCGGGCGAGGCGCACGTCCTCAACGTCTGCGCCGACCCCGCGCTGCCGCGCCGGGGCCACGGGCGGCGCCTGCTGCGCGCGCTGCTGCAGCAGGCGCGCGGGCGCGGTGCGGAACGCGTGTTCCTGGAAGTGCGGCCGTCCAACGATGCGGCGATCGCGCTGTACCACGCCGAAGGCTTCAACGAGATCGGGCGCCGGCCGCGCTACTACCCGGCGCGCGACGGGCGCGAGGACGCGATCGTGATGGCCCTGGAGATCGCCTACAATCCATTCGAGGCGCGGCGCTAGCCGCCGGGGCGCGAGGAAGACGCACGATGGCGTGGATGGCGCAGGCCGTCGGGAAGCGATGGCGCATCCTCGCGGGCGCCTGGCTTGCGGCGTTCGTGCTCGCGCTGGCCGCCGACCGTACCGTCGCCACGCTGCTGGCGCCGCACTTCTTCGCGATGAAGGTCAACCCGCTCGTGCGCGCGGTGGAGCACGCAGGACGGTCCTGGTTCCTGCTGTGCGTCGCGGTGCTGCTCGTGGTCGTGCATCCCCGGCGCTGGCGCGCCGCCGCGTTCGTCGTGACCAGCAGCCTGCTGGGCGCGGTGCTCGGCGCCATCGGGAAGTGGGCGGTGGGCCGCACGCGACCCGTCGCCGACATGGTGGTCGACATCCGCCCGTTCGACTTCGATTTCTTCCGCGGCGGGCTGCCGGGGCTGCTCGAGCAGCGCAACCTCTGCTTCCCCTCGGGCCACGCGGTGCAGGTGTTCTCGCTCGCCGCGTGCCTGGCGCTGCTGTACCCGCGCTGGCGCTTCGCGTGGTTCGCCGCCGCGCTGGTGGTGTCGATGCAGCGCGTGGTGGAGCTCGCGCACTATCCGTCGGACGTCGTGGGCGGCGCGCTCATCGGCGTGCTGGGCTATGCGGCAACGGCGAGGCTGTTCCGCGTCGACGCGTGGGCGCCGACGGATCCCGCGACCGACCCGATGGCGGCCGGGAACGCCGCGCGCCGCTGAGCCGCGGCGCGCGGCGCATGGCTCAGAGCCGCGCGCGCTGCGCCGACAGCGCGTCGAGCTTGGCGCTCCAGTCGGCGAGGCGCACGCGCTCCTGCTCGACCACCGCCGGCGGCACGTTCTCGCCGAACTTCGCGAGCTTGGCCTCGCTCTTGTCCTTCTCCGCCGCGACCCTGGCGATTTCCTTGTCCAGGCGCGCGCGCTCGGCGCCGAGGTCGACCAGGCCTTCGAGCGGCACGAAGAGCTGCAGCTCCCCGAGCACGGCCGGAGCGGCGGCCGGCGGCTCGCCGGCCAGCGCCTCGATGCGGTCGAGGCGGCACAGGAAGCGGAGTTGCGCGTCGAAGCGGGCGAGGCGCGCGGCGTCGTCGGCGCTGCCGCCCCGATGCAGCAGCGACACCTGCTTCGCCGGCGAGACGCCGAGCTCGCTGCGGATGCGGCGCAACGCGGAGATCGCGTCCTTCAGCCATTCGATGTCGCCGGCCGCGGCGCCGAACGCCGCCGCATCGATGTCGCCCGCCTGCGGGTACGGCTGGACCATGATGCTGCCGGACTTGCCCAGGCGCGGCGCGACCGCCTGCCAGAGCTCCTCGGTGACGAACGGCGCCAGCGGGTGCAGCAGGCGCAGCAGCGCGTCGAGCACGTAGAGCAGGGTGTGGCGGGTGCTGTCGGCGGCCGCGGCGTCCCCGCCGGGCTGCAGCGCGGGCTTGGCCAGCTCGAGGAACCAGTCGCAGAACTGGTTCCATGCGAACTCGTACAGCGACTGCGCGAGCAGGTCGAAGCGGTACTCGGCGAAATGCGCCGCGGCCTCGGCGCAGGTGCGGTCGAGCTCGGCGAGGATCCACTTCTCCGCATCGGTGCGCGGCGTCGGCGCGCCCTCGAAGCGCCCGCTTCCGGGAGCCGCGTCGTCGCCGGCGTTCATCAGCGCGAAGCGCGTCGCGTTCCAGAGCTTGTTGCAGAAGTTCTTGTAGCCCTCGGCGCGGCCGAGGTCGAACTTGATGTCGCGGCCGTGGCCGGCGAGCGCGGCGATGGTGAAGCGCAGCGCGTCGGCGCCGAACGCCGGGATGCCCTGCGGGAATTCCTTGCGCGTGGCCTTCTCGATCTTCTCGGCCATCTTCGGCTGCATCAGGCCGGTGGTGCGCTTGGCGACCAGCGCGTCGAGCGAGATGCCGTCGATCAGGTCCAGCGGATCGAGGATGTTGCCCTTCGACTTCGACATCTTCTGGCCGTGCGCGTCGCGCACCAGGCCGGTGATGTAGACATCGCGGAACGGGACGCGGCCGGTGAGGTGGTCGGTCGCCATGATCATGCGCGCGACCCAGAAGAAGATGATGTCGAAGCCGGTGACCAGCACGCTCGACGGCACGTAGCGGTCGAAGCCGCGCTCGGCCATGCGCGCCGGGTCCGGCCAGCCCATCGTGCTGATCGGCCACAGCTGCGAGCTGAACCAGGTCTCGAGCACGTCGCTGTCCTGGCGCAGCGCGACGCCGGCGCCGAGGCCGTGCTTCGCCCGCACCTCGGCCTCGTCGCGACCGACGTAGATGTTGCCCGCGTCGTCGTACCAGGCGGGGATGCGGTGGCCCCACCAGAGCTGGCGGCTGATGCACCAGTCCTGGATGTTCTCCATCCAGTGGCGGTAGGTGTTGACCCAGTTGGCGGGAACGAACTTCACCTCGCCCGACTCGACGAGCGCCATGCCGCGGCGCGCGAGGCCTTCCATGCGCACGAACCACTGGTCCGTGAGGTAGGGCTCGATCACCTGGCCGGTGCGGTCGCCGCGCGGCACCTGCAGCTTGTGCGCCTTCGCCTCGACCAGCAGGCCGGCGGCCTCGAGGTCGGCGAGCACCGCCTTGCGCGCGTCGTAGCGGTCGAGCCCGCGGTACTTCGCCGGCGCGTTGTCGTTGATCTTCGCGTCGGGCGTGAGGATGTTGATCATCGGCAGGCCGTGGCGCTGCCCGACCTGGTAGTCGTTGAAGTCGTGCGCGGGCGTCACCTTCACGACGCCGGTGCCGAACTCGCGGTCGACGTAGGCGTCGGCGACGATCGGGATCTCGCGGTCGGACAGCGGCAGGCGCACGGTCCGGCCGACGAGGTGAGCGTAGCGCTCGTCCTCGGGATGCACCATCACCGCGGTGTCGCCGAGCATCGTCTCCGGGCGCGTGGTCGCGACGGTGAGCGCGCCGCTGCCGTCGGACAGCCGGCCGTCCACCAGCGGGTACGAGATCGACCAGAGATGGCCGTCCTCTTCCTCGTTCACGACCTCGAGGTCGGAGATCGCGGTCTTCAGCACCGGATCCCAGTTGACCAGGCGCTGGCCGCGGTAGACGAGGCCTTCCTCGTGCAGGCGCACGAAGGATTCGACCACCGCCTCGGCCGCCGCCGGGTCCATCGTGAACATGCTGCGCGACCAGTCCGCCGACGTGCCGAGGCGGCGCATCTGCCGCTCGATGATGTCGCCCGACTGCGCCTTCCACTCCCACACGCGCCCGATGAACGCATCGCGCCCCAGCGAGTCGCGGGTCTCGCCCTTGCCCTCGATCGCCAGGTTGCGCGACACCACCATCTCGGTGGCGATGCCGGCGTGGTCGGTGCCGACCTGCCACAGCGTGTCGAAGCCGCGCATGCGGTGGTAGCGCACCAGCGCATCCATCAGCGTCTGCTGGAACGCGTGGCCCATGTGCAGCGTGCCGGTCACGTTCGGAGGCGGCAGCAGGATCGTGTAGGGCTCGCCGGTCCCGGTCGGCGCGAACGCGCCGCTGGCCTCCCACTGCGCGTAGAGGCGGGATTCGAAGCTGGTGGGGTCGTAGCCGGTGGCGAGGGTGCTCATCTGGGACCAGGGTTCACATGTCGAATTTGTTGACGTCGAGGCCGCGCGCCTTGTACGCCTTCCAGCGCTCGCGCAGCGGGCCGCGCGCCGATTCGTCGGCGGGCACGACCTCGAGCACGCGCTCGAAGGCGCCTTCCACCGCTTCGTCGCGCAGGTTCAGCACCAGCGGCCGCATCGGCACGTCCATGTCGGGCGTGGCGATCAGCACCGGCGCGAGCTCGTCCTCCTCGTCGCCGGCGATCTGGTGCGCGACGTAGGCGTCGTCGTCGAACGCCCAGAGCAGGTCGTCGAGTTCCTCGGCCTGGGCGCGGTCGCGCGCCAGCACCAGCGTCGGCTGGCCGGCGTCGTGCGCGCGGCGCGCCAGTTCGCAGACCAGCCGCAGCGGCGCCGCGCGGAAGCGCGGCTTGCCGATCAGGTAGAAGTCGGCGCGCGCCACCCGGCGGTCAGCCCGCGCGATCCAGCAGCCACTGCGCGAGCAGGCCGACCGGGCGGCCGGTGGCCATGCCCATCTTGCCGTCGCCGTTGGAGACGCCCGCGATGTCGAGGTGCGCCCAGCGCTGGCCTTCCGTGAAGCGCGACAGGAAGCAGCCCGCGGTGATGGCGCCCGCCCAGCGCCCGCCGATGTTGTAGACGTCGGCGAACTGCGAGTCGAGCATGCCCTGGTATTCGTCCCACAGCGGCAGCGGCCAGGCGCGGTCGAAGGTGGTCTCGCCGGCGGCGAGCAGCTCGGCCGACAGGTCCTCGTGCTTGCTCATCAGGCCCGTGGCGTACTTGCCGAGCGCGACCACGCAGGCGCCGGTGAGCGTGGCCACGTCGAGCAGGGCGGCCGGTTCGAAGCGCTGCGCATAGGTGAGCGCGTCGCACAGGATCAGGCGGCCCTCGGCGTCGGTGTTGCCGACCTCGATGGTCTTGCCGGACATCGAGGTGAGCACGTCGGACGGACGATAGCTGTCGCCGTCGGGCATGTTCTCGACCGCGGCCGCGATGCAGACCAGGTTCACCGGCAGCTGCATGCCGACCGCGGCGACGAACGCGCCCATCACGGTCGCGGCGCCGCACATGTCGTACTTCATCTCCTCGATCCCGCCCTGGGTCTTGAGGTTGATGCCGCCGGTGTCGAAGGTGATGCCCTTGCCGACGAGGACGTAGGGCTTGCTGTCGTCGCCGGCGCCGTCGTACTTCAGTACCACCAGCTGCGGCTCGTTGGCCGAGCCGCGCGAGACGGCCAGCAGCGACCCCATGCCGAGTTCCTGCATGCGTTCGCGGCCCAGCACCTCGCACGACACCTTGCCGCCGACGCGCTCGGCGAACTCGCGTCCCTGGCGCGCCACGTAGCCGGGGTTGCAGATGTTCGGCGGCAGGTTGCCGAGCTCGCGCGCGAACGCGACGCCCGCGGCGATGGCCACGCCCCGGGCCAGCGCGCGGTCGTCGCTGCCGGTGAAGGCCACGGACTGGAGGCCGGTCTCGTCGCGCTTCTTGTTCTTGGCGCCGAGCGTGGCGACGTAGCGGTAGCACGCATGGTCGGTGGCGATCGCGGCCTGGCGAAGGTTCCAGGCGGCGTCGCGGCCGGCGACCGTGGTTTCGGTGAGGGTCACCAGGGCGGAGCGCACCGGCCCGGTCTTCAGCGCGCGCGCCGCGTCCCCGATGGCCTTCAGGTACTGGGCCGTGCCGTACTTGCCGGGTTCGCCGAGCCCCACCACCAGCACGCGCGGCGCCTTCACGCCATACAGGTCGTGCAGCATCGCCACCTTGCCGGTCTTGCCGCTGAGGTCGCCGCGCCCGAGCAGCGCCTTCAGGCGCCCGCCGGTGGCGGCGTCGATGGCCTGCGCGGCGGGGGTGAGGCTCTCGTCCGCCCACGCGCCGACGACGACGCAATCGGTGGCCGCGCTGGCGGGAGCTTCCTGGCTGAGGCTGAATTCGAGGGACATGCGGGTTCCGGGACGGCCTGGGGCCTTGCGTACAATGGGGGAAAATGTCCGCCGTGCGGACGAACCCGCGATTTTAAGCCATCGGCGCGCCCACCCCTAGCGCGCCGCCTTCCCCCGAGGCCCGATGCCGCAACTGGACCGCTACCTGCTGCGCGAATTCGCCCAGGCCACCCTGGCCACCATGGTCGTGCTGCTGATGGTGAGCGTGGGCGCGCTGTTCGCGAACGTGCTGGGCCAGATCGCCGGCGGCAAGGTCCCGGCCGGCATGCTCCTGGCCCAGCTCGGCCTGCAGACCGTCCGCTACCTTCCCCTGATCCTGCCGCTGGCCCTGATGATCGGTCTGCTGCTGTCCGTCGGCCGCCTGTACCGGGACGCGGAGATGCCGGTGCTGGCCTCGGTCGGCGTCGGCCCGCGCCGCCTGTTGCGGCCGCTGTTGCTGCTCGCGGTGCCGGTCGTCGGCGTCATCGCCGCCTGTTCGCTGTGGCTGGGCCCGCTGGCCAAGGCCACCTCGGCGCGGATGATCGCCGAGAGCAACCGCAACGTCCTGGTGGCGGGACTCGAGCCGGGCCGCTTCACCGAACTGCCCAACGGCAGCGGCGTCGTCTACGTCGGCGAGATCTCCGTGGACGGCCGCCAACTGAAGCGGATCTTCGTGTACCGGCAGTCCGGCGACCGGCTCGACGTGACCACCGCGCGCAGCGGCACCGCCACCCGCGACGGCGATCGCCGTTACCTGCGGCTGGACGACGGCTTCCGCGTCGAAGGCCCGCGCGAGGTCGGCCGCGACTTCCGGCTGATGCGCTACGCGAGCAACGACGTGCTGCTGCCGCAGGGCGAGCCCGGCCGCGACGCCGCGCGCGATCCGCAGGCGATGACGACGCCGGCGCTGCTGCGGGATCCGCGCCGCGAGGCGCAGGCGCAGGTGCATTACCGGATCGCGCCGCCGCTGCTCGCGCTCGCCTTCGCGCTGCTGGCGATCCCGCTGGCGCGCAGTTCGCCGCGGCAGGCGCGCTACGGCCGCGTCGTGCTCGGCTTCCTGGCCTATCTCGTCGGCATGAACCTGACCCTGCTCGGCACGGAGTGGCTCGCCGACGGGAAGCTGCCGATGCAGGCCGGCCTGTGGTGGCTAGTGCTGCCGCTGCTCCTGCTGTCGTCATGGATGTATTTCCGCGACGGACGCAGCGGCTTCCGCCGGCGGAGCGCGGCATGAGCGCCTTCCCGAAGGTCCACGACCTCTATGTCGGGCGCGTCGTGCTCGGCACCGTGCTCGCCACCTGGGCGGTGCTGCTCGGCCTGGATTTCATCATCGGCGGCCTGATGGCCGAGCTCGGCGACGTCGGGCAGGGCAACTACGGCTTCGGCTCGGCGGTGGCCTACGTGCTGTACACCATGCCGCGGCGCGCCTACTTCCTGTTCCCGACCGCCGCGGTGATCGGGACCCTGATGGGCCTCGGCCAGCTCGCCGCGACGTCCGAGCTCACCGCGCTGCGCGCGCTCGGCCTGTCGCGCCGGCGCCTGGGCCTCGCGGTGGCGATGGCGCTGGCGGTATTGACCGCGCTGATGGTGGCGAACGGCGAGACGCTCGCGCCCTGGGGCCAGCGCCAGGCCGACGCGCTGAAGGCATCGGCACGCTCGAAGGACCTCATCGTCGCCCGCTACTCGGGCCTGTGGGCGCGCGAGGGCAACACCTTCCTCAATGCCGGCGGCGGCGAGGAGCGCGGCAAGGACGGACGCACGTGGCTGGAGCTGCACGACGTGCACCTGTACGAGTTCGACGACGCCGGACGGCTGGAATCCATCGCCCGCGCCGCGACGGCCGAGCATCGCGAAGGCGGCTGGCTGCTGCACGACGTGCGTCGCACCTGGTTCGAGGCGAAGTCGGTCACCCAGACCGAGGCGATCGAGGAGCGCTGGGAGTCGCGCCTCGACGACACCGCGCTCGCGGCCAGCGTCATCAAGCCGTCGGCGCTGACCTCGGCGGCGCTGCGCACGAGCATCGACTACCGCAAGCGCAACGGGCTCGACGCGAGCGAATACGAAGAGCCCTACTGGGGCCGCTGGTTCTACGCCTTCAACGTGCTCGCGCTGTGCCTGGCGGCGGTGCCGTTCGCGTTCGGCACGCTGCGCGCGGGCGGGCTCGGGCGGCGGCTGTTCGTCGGCATCGTGTTCGCGCTGGGGTTCTGGCTGCTGCAGACGCAGTTCGTGCGGATGGCGGGCGTGTTCCACTTCGATTTCCGGCTCGCGTACCTGCTGCCGCCGGTGCTGATGCTTGGCGCCTCAGCCGTCCTCTTCCACCGCCGCTCCGGCTAGCGCACTCCCCTTCCGCCTTCGGGGCTGGGCGGCGGAAGCGTGCGGGGACTTTCGGGGGACGCCGTGAATACGTCCCTGTAGGCTCTTCGGCGCCATCCATGGCGCCG
>JANINR010000050.1 GCA_024508915.1 Lysobacteraceae bacterium
CAGGCGCCGCCGTCGACGCCCATGCGGCCGCGGCGAGCGCGAGGACGCCCCATGCCGCCAGCGTCGCGGCCGGCGGCAGGATCCGTTCCAGCATCCACACCGCCAGCCCGAGGAACAGGAACCCGAACACGCGCTGCACGCCGACCATCCACGGCCCGCTCGTCGGCAGGCCGCGGCCCGCCGCGGCGCCGAACGCGAGCAGCGGTGCGCCCATGCCCATGGCCAGCAGGAACAGCGCAGCGCCGCCCAGCAGCGGGTCGTGGCTCTGTCCGATGTAGAGCACCGCCGCGGCGAGCGGGGGCGCCACGCACGGGCCCACGATCAGCGCAGACAGCGCGCCCATCGCCGCCACGCCCGCGATGGATCCGCCGCGCTGGCGGTCGCCGAGCAGGCCCAGGCGCGAACGCAGGCCGCGCGGCAGCTGCAGTTCGTACAGCCCGAACGAGGACAGCGCGAGCGCCACGAACAGCGCGGCGAACGCGACGATGATCCACGGCTTCTGGAACGCCGCCTGCAGGTTCGCGCCGAGCAGGCCGGCGACGACGCCCGCCGCGGTGAACACGAGCGCGTTCGCCAGCACGTACACGAACGACAGCCCCAGCGCGCGCCCGGTGCCCAGGCGCGTGCCCTGGCCGGCGATCAGGCCCGACAGGATCGGGATCATCGGCAGCACGCAGGGCGTGAACGCGAGCAGCAGGCCGGCGCCGAAGAAGCCGAGCAGCGCGAGCCAGCGCCCGTGGCCGGACAGCGACTGAGCGATGCGGCTGTCTTCCGCGAGCGCCGGCGCCGGCGTCGCCCGCGCGGCCGCCGGAAGGCGCACCGCGATCGTGCGCGTGATCGGCGGATAGCAGATGCCGCCGTCCTGGCAGCCCTGGAAGGTCGCCTCGAGCGTGACCGGCGTGGCCGGCCCCGCCGGCCGCTGCAGCGGCAGCGGCACTTCGACCTGGTCGAAATAGACGACGGTCTCGCCGAAATGCTCGTCGCGGTGCAGGACGCCGGGGGGCCAGCGCGGCGCGCCCGCCGCGATGCCCGGCGCGCCGCCCACGCGGAAGCTGCTGCGGTCGCGGTAGAGGTAATAGCCCGGCGCCGGCGTGAACCGCAGCAGGAGCGTCGACGGGCCGTCGGCGATCGCCTCGAGCGCGAAGGCCTGCGCGTCGGGCAGCGGCGGTTCGTCGCTCGCGCCGCGCGCGCCGGTGCCCGGCAGTTGCAGCGCACCGGGCCGCGCCATGGAGAGCGAAGGCAGCGTCGCGCCGGCCGCGTCGCCCGGCGGCAGCGCGATCGCGATCGTGCGCAGCTGCGGCGGGTAGCACACGCCGGCATCCGCGCAGCCCTGGTATTTCACCTTGAGCACGATGCGCGCGGCGCCTGCGCCGGCACTCCCGGGCAGGACCGCACGCAGCGCGTCGCGGTAGGTCTCGACGTCGCCGAAGAACTCGTCGTGGTGCCGTTCGCCGCGCGGCAGCTGCAGCGGGTCGGCCGCGAAGCCGCCGCTTTCGACCTGCACGTCGATGCGGTGGCGATAGAGGTAGTAGCCCGGCGCGATCTTCCACTGCAGCTCGATCCGGTCGCGTTGCGGCGCCGCCGCCGACAGCGCGAAGGCCTGGTCCACCGGCAGCAGGTCCGCCTCGTCGATCGCGCGGGCCCGCGGCGCGACCGCGAGCAGCGCCATCGCGAACGCCGCGAGGCCGAGCCACGCCATGCCGGCGCGCACGGGCAGCCATCGAAGCGCGTTGCGCGCCAGGTCCATCCTTACTCTCCGGAATCGTGCGCCGGCGGCGCCGCCTCCACATTGTCGGCGATCCAGCCGAGATATGCCGGCAACCCGCCGGCCGCTTCGACCGCGAACAGTTCGGGGAGTTCGTAGGGGTGCAGCGCCAGGAGGCGCGCCTGCAGCGCCGGCAGGGCCGCGCGCGTGGTCTTGGCGACCAGCAGGACCTCGTCCGCCTCCTCCACCGCGTCGCGCCAGCGGTAGACCGAACGGACGCCCGGCAGGACGTTGACGCAGGCGGCGAGTCGCTCGTCCACCAGCGTGCGGGCGATGCGGGCCGCGACCGCCGCATCGGGGCACGCGCACAGGCAGGCGAGGGCGTCCATCAGCCGCCTTCGAACGCCGCGCCGAGCGTCGTGCGCGGGCGGCGCCCGGTGCGATGGGCCGCCAACTGCTCCGCCAGTTCCAGCAGCGGCAGCCGCGCCGCGACCGGCGCGTCGCGGAAGGCGTTGAGCAGTCGCCGCTCCTGCGGGTCGTCCACCAGCACCGCGTCCACGGCCGCCACGGAATCGAGCAGCGATTCCGCGGAAGGGGTCATCGGCCCCCGGCCGGTGGCCAGCCATTCGAACTGCACCCCGGTCAGCAGGGCGAGCTGTCGCAGGTTGTTCGCGCTGGGCTTGCCCCGCTGCGCTTCCCAGTGGCTGACGGCGCTGCGCTGCACGCCCAGCTCCAGCGCCAGCTGGGCCTGGGAGAGCGCCGCGCTGCGCCTGGCGATGCGGATCCGGTGCGCGGCGGCACCGGTGGTGTCCTGGCTCATGGTCCCCTCCCGAAGGAACGCTAATCCCGATAGCCACGTTAGCAAAAATAGCCGACAGTCGTCTAGATATGATAGCCGGGACACCCCGGCACTGCATCGAGTGCGGCGCCGCTGCTGGGTTTGTCGGGCAGAAGCTAGCGGAAATAGCTTTTTTGCGCCGGGAGGCCTCTTCACTTCCGCCGCGGACGCGCCGATCCTGTCGCCAACGACACGGATGTCGGTCTCGACCGCCACGGTCGAGCGACAGGCAGCCAGGCCTGGGTCGATTGGGCGACCCTCCCCGGCGGCGTCGAACCCGGGGCGCGCATTCTCCCCTGGAATGCGCGCCCTTTTTCTTGCCCGTCGATTTTGCGCCCGCCCTTGAATCGCGCCGGCGCCACCCCATCTCCCGTCCGTCCCGCCGCGTGCGGGCAACTTTCGCGCCGTCCTTGGCACTCGCATCCGTCGACTGCTAAGATCGCCGGCCGTTTCTCCCGCCAATCAAGCACTTGCGAGGTCTGCAATGAACATCAAGCCGCTTTACGACCGCGTCGTCATCAAGCGCATGGAAGAAGAAAAGATGTCCGCCGGCGGCATCGTGATCCCCGACACCGCCACCGAGAAGCCGATCAAGGGCGAGATCGTCGCCGTCGGCGAGGGCAAGGCGCTGGACAACGGTTCGCTGCGCGCGCCGAAGGTGAAGGTCGGCGACAAGGTGCTGTTCGGCAAGTACAGCGGCACCGAGGTCAAGCTCGACGGCACCGACTACCTGGTGGTGAAGGAAGACGACATCTTCGCCGTCCTCGGCTGAGCGTCGCGCCTCCCGCATTCCGTTCATCCCTGAATTCTCTTTGAGGTAACTGCAATGGCTGCCAAGGAAATCCGTTTCGGCGAGGACGCGCGCTCCAAGATGGTGCGCGGCGTGAACATCCTCGCCAATGCCGTCAAGGCCACCCTGGGCCCGAAGGGCCGCAACGTCGTGCTCGAGAAGAGCTACGGCGCGCCGACGATCACCAAGGACGGCGTGTCCGTCGCCAAGGAGATCGAGCTGGCCGACAAGTTCGAGAACATGGGCGCGCAGATGGTGAAGGAAGTCGCGTCGAAGACTTCCGACAATGCCGGCGACGGCACCACCACCGCGACCGTGCTGGCGCAGGCGCTGATCCGCGAAGGTTCCAAGGCGGTCGCCGCCGGCATGAACCCGATGGACCTGAAGCGCGGCATCGACCAGGCCGTCAAGGCCGCGATCGACGAGCTGAAGAAGATCAGCAAGCCGACCGCCGACGACAAGGCGATCGCCCAGGTCGGCACGATCTCGGCCAACTCCGACTCGTCGATCGGCGACATCATCGCCGACGCGATGAAGAAGGTCGGCAAGGAAGGCGTGATCACGGTCGAGGAAGGCTCGGGCCTGGAGAACGAGCTCGACGTCGTCGAGGGCATGCAGTTCGACCGCGGCTACCTGTCGCCGTACTTCATCAACAACCAGCAGTCGATGTCGGCCGAGCTGGACGATCCCTTCATCCTCCTGCACGACAAGAAGATCTCCAACGTCCGCGACCTGCTGCCCGTCCTCGAGGGCGTGGCCAAGGCCGGCAAGCCGCTGCTGATCGTCGCCGAGGAAGTCGAGGGCGAGGCCCTGGCCACGCTCGTCGTCAACACCATCCGCGGCATCGTCAAGGTGTGCGCGGTGAAGGCCCCGGGCTTCGGCGACCGCCGCAAGGCGATGCTGGAGGACATGGCGATCCTCACCGGCGGCACGGTGATCTCCGAGGAAGTGGGCCTGTCGCTCGAGAAGGCCACGATCAAGGATCTCGGCCGCGCGAAGAAGGTGCAGGTCTCCAAGGAGAACACCACCATCATCGACGGCGCCGGCGACACCTCTGGCATCGAAGGCCGCATCAAGCAGATCAAGGCGCAGATCGAGGAGACCTCCTCCGACTACGACCGCGAGAAGCTCCAGGAGCGCGTCGCCAAGCTCGCCGGCGGCGTGGCCGTGATCAAGGTCGGCGCGTCGACCGAGATCGAGATGAAGGAAAAGAAGGCCCGCGTGGAAGACGCGCTGCACGCGACCCGCGCCGCGGTGGAAGAGGGCGTGGTCCCGGGCGGCGGCGTGGCCCTGCTGCGCGCCAAGGCGGCGATCGAGTCGCTGAAGGGCGCCAACGAGGACCAGACCCACGGCATCCAGATCGCCCTGCGCGCGATGGAAGCCCCGCTGCGCGAGATCGTCACCAACGCCGGCGAGGAGCCTTCGGTCATCGTCAACAAGGTGAAGGACGGCTCGGGCAACTTCGGCTACAACGCCGCCAACGGCGAGTTCGGCGACATGGTCGCGTTCGGCATCCTGGACCCGACCAAGGTGACCCGCACCGCGCTGCAGAACGCGGCGTCGATCGCCGGCCTGATGATCACCACCGAGGCCATGGTCGCCGAGGCGCCGAAGAAGGAAGAGCCGGCGATGCCGCCGGGTGGCGGCATGGGTGGCATGGGCGGCATGGATTTTTGATTCGGCTTCGCCGAATCAAAATCGTTCGCAGCGCCATCCCCAGCCCTCGCCGCCGTTGGCGGCGACCGCCCCCGACTTGGGGGCTGGGCTCAAAGGCAAGAGCAGAAAGCCCCGCTTCGGCGGGGCTTTTTGCTGGGCGCGGGCTTCGTGCGATCCTTGGGGGCATGAATGCGCGAAGCGATTCGGATGTCCTGATCATCGGCGGCGGGCACAACGGGCTCGTGTGCGCGGCGTACCTGGCCGCGGCGGGGTTGCGGGTGCGCGTGCTGGAGCGGCGCGGCATCGTCGGCGGCGCGGCGGTCACCGAGGAGTTCCACCCCGGTTTCCGCAACTCGACCGCGAGCTACACGGTGAGCCTGCTCAACCCGATGGTGATCCGCGACCTGCGCCTGCAGGAACACGGCCTGCGCGTGGTCGAGCGGCCGTACGCGAACTTCCTGCCGTTGCCCGACGGGCGCAGCTTCCGGCTCGGCGGCGAGCACGGCCAGGCCGAGGTCGCGAAGTGGTCGGTGCGCGACGCCGAGCGGTTGCCGGCGTACTACGCGATGCTCGACCGCGTGGTCGCGGTGCTGCGCGAGCTGATGCCGCGCACGCCGCCGAACGTCTCCGACCGTTTCGTGCTCGCCGACTGGCTCGCCTCCTACACGGTCGCGAAGCAGCTGAAGCACCTCGACATGCAGGGCCGCCGCGACCTGCTCGACCTGTTCGCGAAGTCCGCGGGCGAACTGCTCGACGCCTGGTTCGAGTCGGAGCCGCTGAAGGCGGTGCTCGGCTGGGATTCGGTGGTCGGCAACTTCGCCAGCCCGTACACGCCGGGCAGCGCGTACGTCCTGCTGCACCACGTGTTCGGCGAGGTCAACGGCAAGACCGGCGCGTGGGGACACGCGATCGGCGGCATGGGCGCGATCACGCAGGCGATGCGCAGGGAGTGCGAGGCGCGCGGCGTCGCGATCGAGACCGATGCGGCGGTGGAGCAGGTGCTGGTCGAAGGCGGCCGCGCCACCGGCGTGCGCCTGGCCGACGGCCGCGAGCTGCGCGCCAGGACCGTCGTCTCGAACCTCAATCCGAAGCTGCTGTACCAGAAGCTCGTGCCGCGCGGATCCCTCGACGCGGACGTCGCCGAACGCATGGACCGCTACCGCTGCGGATCCGGCACGTTCCGCATGAACGTCGCGCTCTCGGAACTGCCGGACTTCAGCGCCGCGCCGGGGACGCAGCTGCAGCCGCACCACCAGAGCGGCATCCTGGTCGGCCCGTCGCTGCGCTACTTCGAACAGGCCTACTTCGACGCGAAATCGAAGCAGCACAATGCCGGCTGGGCGCGCGCGCCGATCGTCGAGCTGGTGATCTCCTCGACGCTCGACGACACGCTGGCGCCGCCGGGGCAGCACGTCGCCAGCCTGTTCTGCCAGCACGTGCATCCCGACGTCGACGGCGGCTGGGACGCGCACCGCGACACCGTCGCGCAGCTGATGATCGACACCGTGGACGCGTACGCACCGAACTTCCGCCGCAGCGTGCTCGGCTACCGCGCGCTGTCGCCGCTCGACCTGGAGCGCGAGTTCGGGCTCGTGGGCGGCGACATTTTCCACGGCTCGCTCGGCCCCGACCAGCTCTTCAGCGCCCGGCCGCTGCTCGGCCAGGGCGACTACCGCGGCGCCCTTCCGGGGCTCTACCTGTGCGGCTCGGGCACGCACCCGGGCGGCGGCGTCACCGGCCTGCCCGGACGCAACGCCGCGCGCGAGATCCTGCGCGACCTGCGGCGCGGGCCGCGGCCCGGATGAGCGGGGCCACGGCGGCGATCCTGAACTGTTCAGTTCTTTTTTGCACTGCAGCGTGCATCGCCGATAACGATTCCTTCACGATGGCCCCGCATCCCGACGTGGGGGAGGGAGCAGGCCCGCAACCGGTTCGTCCGGGGCGGGCTTTTTATTTGGTCACGACATGAACGCCGCTGACCTCGATGCCATCGCCGCGCGCGCCCTGCAGCGGCTGCGCACGGCGGACCCGGCGCTGGCGCGGCTGCTGGACGATCCTCTCGTCGCCGCGCAGGTGGCACGCGTCGCCGTCGCGAGCGACTTCGCCATCGCCACCTTCGCGCGCCAGCCCGATGCACTCGCGGCCCTGGTGGCCGGCGAACCGCCGTCGGCGCCGCCGGTGCTCGATGCCGGCAACCGCGCGGAATGGGGCGCGCTGCTGCGGCGCCATCGCGCCGCGATGTCCGCGCGGCTGGCCTGGCGGGACGTGCTCGGGCTCGACGATGTCGACGCCACGCTGGCCGGAAGTACCGCGCTCGCGGACGACTGCCTGCGCGTCGCGCTCGCGGCGCTCGAAGCCGACTTCGCGGAGCGGCATGGCCACGTGCGACGCGCGGACGGCGCGCCGCAGCGGCTGGTGGTGTTCGCGCTGGGCAAGCTCGGCGGCGGCGAACTCAACTTCTCTTCCGACGTCGACCTGGTCTACGGCTACGAGGAGGACGGCGAGAGCGACGGCCCACGCCCCCTCGCGGCCGAGCAGTACTACGGGCGCCTCGGCCAGCAGCTCGCGAAGCTGCTCGACGAGGTGACGGCGGAAGGCTTCTGCCATCGCGTCGACCTGCGGCTGCGCCCGTTCGGCAACGCCGGGCGCGTCGCCTGGTCGTTCGCGGCGATGGAGCTGTACTACCAGCGCGAAGGCCGCGACTGGGAGCGCTACGCCTGGCAGAAGGCGAGGCCGGCGGCCGGCGACCTCGCGGCGGGTGAACGCTTCCTCGAGGCGCTGCGGCCCTTCGTGTATCGCCGCTACCTCGACTACGGCGCGCTGGACGGGCTGCGCGAGATGAAGTCGGCGATCGCGGCGGAGGTGGCGCGCAAAGACCTCGCCGACGACATCAAGCGCGGGCCCGGCGGCATCCGCGAGATCGAGTTCCTGGTGCAGGCGCTGCAGCTGATCCGCGGCGGGCGCGAGCCGGCGCTGCGCGAGCGCGGGCTGCCGCGCGCGCTGCAGGCGCTGGTGGCGGCAGGACATGTCGATGGCGGCGCGGGCGCGATGCTGGCGGCGGCCTACCGCTTCCTGCGTCGCCTCGAGAACCGGCTGCAGATGCTGCGCGACGCCCAGGTGCATGCCTTGCCGACGGATCCGCTGGATCGCGAGCGCCTCGCGGCCGGGCTGGCGTCCGGGGACTGGACTGCGCTGCACGCGGAGCTCGAGGCGACGCGCGCGCGCGTCGCCGCCGAATTCGCCGCGCTGCTGGCGCCGCGGCGGCGCACCGGGACGCCCAACGCACTCGCGCTCTACTGGCGCGCACTGCCCGACGCGGGCGACGCGCAGGCGCTGGCCGACGCGGGGTTCGGGGACGCGCCC
>JANINR010000051.1 GCA_024508915.1 Lysobacteraceae bacterium
CCCGTGCGCGGCGCGCGCCGCCGCAAGATCGACTGGTCCGCGCGCGCCGCGGCGATCGACGGCGCCCGCCCGAAGCCGCGCGGGTGGAAGCCGCCCGCGCCGCAGCTGGCGACGCTGCGCGCCACGCCCCCGTCGGGCGACGACTGGCTGCACGAGCTCAAGTGGGACGGCTACCGCATGCTGGTCGACATCGCCGGCGGCCGCGCGAAGCTGCGTTCGCGCAACGGCCTGGACTGGACGCCCGATTACCCGGACATGGTGAAGGCCTTCGAAGCGCTGGGCGTCGACGACGCGACGTTCGACGGCGAGCTCGTGGCGCTGACGCCGCAGGGCAACGACGATTTCGGCCTGCTGCAGAAGGTCATCTCCGGCAATTCGAACGCGCCCTTGCGCTGCATGCTGTTCGACCTCCCGTCCCTGGGCGGGTACGATCTCGCCCGCACCGCGCTCGAAGACCGGAAGGCCTTGCTCGCGGAACTGCTCGACGGCGCGGCCCCGGTGCTGGCGCTCAGCCAGCACATCGTCGGCCACGGCGCCGAGGTGTTCGCCGCCAGCAAGCGCCAGGGCATGGAGGGCATCGTCAGCAAGCGCGTCGACGCGCACTACGTCGAGGGGCGCAGCCAGGCCTGGCTCAAGTCCAAGCACGCGCAGGGCGACGAGTTCGTCATCGTCGGCCATACCGCCCCGAAGCGATCGCGAACGGGCTTCGGCTCGCTGCTGCTGGCCACGCACCGCGACGGCGCACTGCAGTACGTCGGCCGCGTGGGCACCGGTTTCGACGACGCGATGCTGCGCAACCTCGCCGCGCGCATGAAGCCGCTGGCGCGGCGCGAGGCGACCGTGCCGCTGCCTGCGCACGTTCCGTTCCGGCCGCGCGACGTCACCTGGATCGAGCCGCAACTCGTGGTGGAACTCGAGTACCGCGGCTGGGGCAAGGAGGGCCTGCTGCGGCAGGCGAGCTTCAAGGGCCTGCGGGAGGACAAGGGCGTGGACGAGATCGGCGACGCGAAGGCGAAGAAGGCGGCGAAGGCCACGAGCGCTTCAAAGGCGAAGAAGGCCTCGAAAGCCACGAAGCCCACGAAGGCCGCGGGCGCCGCCCGCGACGGCGCCATTCCCCGCGTCAGCAGCCCCGGCCGCATCGTCTACCCGGAGCTGCGCATCACCAAGCAGCAGGTCTTCGACTACTACCGCGAGATCGCGCCGCTGATGCTGCCCGAGTTGCGCGAGCGCCCCCTCTCGCTGGTGCGCTGCCCCGACGGCGTCCGCGGCCAGTGCTTCTTCCAGAAGCACCACGCCGCCACCCTCGGGGGCAACGTGCGCTCCGTGCCGATCCGGGAAAAGGATGGCGGCAGCGAGGACTACGTCTACGTGGACGACGTCGCCGGGTTGCTCGACCTGGTGCAGATGAACGTGCTCGAGTTCCATCCGTGGGGCGCGCGTACCGGCGATGTCGAGCATCCCGACCGCCTGGTGTTCGACCTCGACCCGGGCGAGGGCGTCGACTGGAACGCAATCCGCGCCGCGGCACGCGAGATCCGCGCGCGGCTGAAGGACGCCGGGCTGGAGAGCTTCCTGCGCCTGTCCGGCGGCAAGGGCCTGCACGTGGTGGTGCCGGTGGCGCCGGAAGCCGACTGGCCCACCGCCAAGGCCTTCTGCGAGGCCTTCGCCCGGGCGATGGAAGCGCAGGCTCCGCAGCGCTACGTGGCCACCGCGACCAAGGCCAAGCGCAAGGGCGTCATCTTCATCGACTGGCTGCGCAACGGCCGCGGCGCGACCAGCGTCACCAACTGGTCGTTGCGCGCGCGACCCGAGGCGGGCGTCGCGGTGCCGCTCGCCTGGAGCGAGCTCGGCCGCACCAAATCCGGCAAGGACTACCCGCTCGATCGCGCCCTGCGCCGCGCCGCCTCGCAACGCAGCGACCCCTGGCAGGCCGACGGCTGGCGCGAAGCCCTCCGCCAGACCTTCCCGGACCTGTAGGAGCAGAAGCCGGCCACGGATTCCACAGATTCAGAAGGATCTGAAAATCGGGTTCGCCCGGACTTGCCGGCCCCCGCGAACCCAATCCTTTTTGATCCGTGGAATCCGAGGCGGGCTTTTCCGGTCACTCCAGGCCGCGGCGCTCGAGCAGGGGCTTGATGTCGGGATCGCGGCCGGCGAAGTCGCGGAACAGCTGCATCGCATCGACGCTGCCGCCGCGCGAGAGCAGGGTGGCGCGGAAATGGTCGCCGTTCTCGCGCGTCAGGCCGCCGTGCGCCTTGATCCATTCGACGGTGTCTGCGTCGAGCACTTCCGACCAGATGTAGGCGTAGTAGCCCGCGGCGTAGCCGCCCATGATGTGGCTGAAGTAGGGCGTGCGATAGCGCGGCGGCACGGCCGCGAAGTCGACCCCGTCCTTCGCCAGCGCCGCGGCCTCGAACGCCATCACCCCGTCGGCCGCCGGGATCTGCGAGGCGTCGGCGATCTGGTGCCAGCGCTGGTCGAGCATCGCCGCGCCCAGGTACTCCGTGGTCGCGAAGCCCTGGTTGAACTTCGAGCTCGCCAGCACCTTGTCCAGGAGTTCGCGCGGCATCGGCGCGCCGGTCCGGTAGTGCTTCGCATAGTTGGCGAGCACGCTCGGCCAGTCGGACCACATCTCGTTGACCTGCGAGGGGTATTCCACGAAGTCGCGCGGCACGCTGGTGCCGCTGAAGTACGGGTACTCCACGTTCGAGAACATGCCGTGCAGCGCATGCCCGAACTCGTGGAACATCGTGGTCACCTCGTCCCAGGTGAGCAGCGTCGGTTCGCCCTTCGCCGGCTTGGGGATGTTGAGGTGGTTCGCGACGACCGGCAGGTGGCCGGTCAGGCGCGACTGGTCGACGTAGCTGTTCATCCATGCGCCGCCGCGCTTCGACGGGCGCGCGTACATGTCGGAAATGAAGATCGCCAGCGGCTTGCCGTCCTTGTCGAAGACGTCGAACACGCGCACGTCGTCGTGGTAGACGGGAAGGTCGTGGCGCTCCTTGAACGTGAGGCCGTAGAGCTGGTTGGCCGCATAGAACACGCCGTTCTGCTGCACGTTGTCGAGCTCGAGGTAGGGCTTGAGCTGCGATTCGTCGAATGCGTACTTCTCCTGCCGCACCTTCTCGCTGTAGTAGGCCCAGTCCCAGGGCTCGAGCTTGAAGGTCGGCTTGCCGGCGGCGGCCTGTTCCTTGTCGATCATCGCCTGCAGGTCGGCGGCTTCGCGGCGGGCGTTGCGCACCGCGGCGGGGGCGAGGCGGCCGAGCATGTCGTTGACGGCCTTCGGCGTGCCGGCGGTCTCGTCGGCGAGCACGAACGAAGCGTAGTCCGGGAAGCCCAGCAGTTTCGCGCGGGCCAGGCGCAGCTGCATGATGCGCGAGACCAGCGCGGTGTTGTCCCACTGGTTGCCGCGGCTGCCGCGGGCCACCGATGCTTCGTGCAGGCGCTGGCGCAGCGCGCGGTCCTGCAGGTAGGTCTCGGGCGGCTGGCCGGTCGTGTTCTGCAGCGCGAGCACGTACTTGCCCTCGAGGCCGCGCGCCTTCGCCGCTTCGGCCGCCGCCGCCACATCGCCCTCGGGCAGCCCGGCGAGCTCGGCGCGGGTCTCGACGACGACGGCGGAATCGTTCACCTCGGCCAGGACATTCTGGCTGAACTGCGTGCCCAGCTTCGCCAGCTCGCCGTTCATCTCGCGGAGCTTGGCCTTGTCGGCGTCGGAGAGGCTGGCGCCGGCCCGGACGAAGTCCTCGTAGTACTTCGTCACGAGGCGCTTGCCTTCGGCATCGAGCGTGGACGCGGGCAGCCCGTCGTGCAGCGCCTTGATCCGGGCGAACAGCTTCGGGTCGAGCACGATCGCGTCGCGGTGCGCGGAGAACTTCGGCGAGTACTCGGCGCGCAGCTTCTCGCGGGCGGGGTTGGTGTCGGCGCCGACGAGGTTGAAGAACACCGCCTGCGCGCGGTTCAGCACCTGGCCCTTGCGCTCCATCGCGACGATGGTGTTCTCGAACGTCGCCGGTGCCGGGTTGTCGGCGATCGCGCGTACCTCGGCGAGCTCCTCGGCCATGCCGCGGTCGAATGCCGGAGCGAAGTCGGTGTCGCGGATGCGGTCGAACTGCGGGTAATGCAGCGGCAGCGGGCTCTCCGCGAAGAAGGGATTGGCGGCCTGGGCCGGGGCGGCGTGGTCGGCGGGCACGGCGGCCTCCTGCGTGGGAAGGGGTTGGGCGACGGCGCCGGCGGCGTGGAACGCGAGCGCCGCGGCGAGCGCGGCGGCGAGCGGGCGCTTCGCCAGGAAGCGGTTGATGCGGCGGTTCGGTCGCGTGGTCACGGGCATTGTCCCCCAGGAACGGTGAACACGAAGGGTAACCCGCCCGCCGCGGCCCCAGCCCATGACGAAAGGCACGCACCGCGCGGCCGGAGCTGCGGGATTCACGCGCGGCCCACCCCCGGGGCGCCAAGGTGGGCCGTCTTTTCCGCTGCAGGAGACCCCCATGGAACTCGACACCGTGATGACCGCCAACCCCGCGACCTGCCGGGCCGATACGCCCCTGCGCCAGGTGGCCACGATGATGCTGGAGAACGACTGCGGGATGATCCCGGTGGTCGACGAGCGCGGCGCGCCGATGGGCGTGGTCACCGATCGCGACATCGCCGTGCGCGCCGTGGCCGCCGGCAAGGACACCACCCGCTGCAGCGCGGGCGACTACATGACCACGCCGGTGCGCAGCGTGTCGATGGACACCAGCCTCGCCGACGTCTGCGCGGCGATGGAGTCCGCGCAGGTCCGGCGCATGCCGGTGGTCGACGGCGACGGCCGCCTGTGCGGCGTCGTCGCCCAGGCCGACATCGCGCTCAGCGGCAACCGCGAGCGCACGGCCGAAGTCGTGCGCGAAGTCTCGAAGCCCTGCTGACCTCTACTTCAGGCCGCGGTTCTCGAGCATCGGCTCGATCCTCGGATCGTGGCCGCGCCAGTCGCGGTACATCTTCGCCAGGTCCTCGCGGTTGCCGCGGGAGAGCACCATCTCGCGGAAGCGGTCGCCGTTGGCGCGGGTCAGCCCGCCATGCTCGCCGAACCACGCGAACGCGTCGTCGGCCAGCATCTGCGTCCACAGGTAGGCGTAGTAGCCGGCGGCGTAGCCGTTCGCCCAGATGTGCAGGAAGTAGCTCGAGCGATAGCGGGGCGGCACGTAGGACAGGTCGGTGCCGTTGTCCTTCAGCGCCTTCGCCTCGAACGCGTCCACGTCCTGCAGCGGCAGGCCCGCCGGCAACGCATGCCAGGACATGTCGAGCAGGGCCGCCGACAGCAGCTCCGTCATCTCGTAGCCCTTGTTGAACTTGCCGGCCTTGTCGATCTTGTCGACGAGGGCCTGCGGCATCGCCGCGCCGGTCTGGTAGTGGCGGGCGTAGTGCGCGAACACGGCCGGGTCGGTCGCCCAGTGCTCGTTGAACTGCGAGGGGAATTCGACGAAGTCGCGCGCGGTGTTCGCGCCCGAGAGGCTCGGGTAGCGGCCGTCGGCGAACATGCCGTGCAGCGCGTGGCCGAACTCGTGGAACATGGTGACGACGTCGTCGAAGCTCAGCAGCGCCGGCTGGCCCGGCGCGGGCTTGGTGAAGTTGGCGACGTTGTAGACGACGGGCTTCTCGCCGAACAGCAGCGACTGCCCGACCAGGTTGTCCATCCACGCGCCGCCGAGCTTGTTGTCGCGCTTGAAGTAGTCGCAGTAGAACAGGGCGAGCGGGCTGCCGTCGGCGTTGAAGACCTCGAACACGCGCACGTCCGGCTGGTAGACCGGCAGGTCCTTGCGCTCCTTGAACGTGATGCCGTACAGCCGGTTGGCGGCGAAGAAGACGCCGTCCTGCAGCACGCGGTCCAGTTCGAAGTAGGGCTTGACCTGCGATTCGTCGAGGTCGTAGCGGGCCTTGCGCACCTGCTCGGCGTATTTCTGCCAGTCCCAGGGCTGCAGCTCGAACCCGCCGCCGGCGGCATCGATGGCGGCCTGGATGTCCGCGGCTTCGGCGCGGGCGCGCGCGGTCGCGGCGGGCGCGATGCGGTTCATGAAGCCCAGCGCGGCCGCCGGGTTCTTCGCCATCTGGTCCTCGAGCTTCCACGCGGCGTAGCTGTCGTAGCCGAGCAGCTTCGCCTGCTCGGCCCGCAGCTGGGCGAGGCGGGCGATGGTGGCGCGGGTGTCGTTCGCGTCGCTCTTCTCGGCGCGCGTCCATGACGCGTCGAACAGCTGCTCGCGCACGGCGCGGTCGTCCAGCGACTGCAGCGCGGGCTGCTGGGTGGTGTTCTGCAGCGGCAGCACCCACTTGCCCGCGAGGCCGCGGTCCTTGGCCGCCTGCGCGGCGGCGTCGATCTCGCCCTCGGCCAGGCCCGCGAGCTTCGACTTGTCGTCCACCACGAGCGCGCCGGCCTTGGCCGCCGCGAGCAGCCTGGTGTTGAAGGCGGTGCTGAGGGTGGATTCCTCGGTGTTCAGCGCCTTGAGCTTCGCCTTGTCCGCGTCGGACAGGCGCGCGCCGTGGTGCACGAAGTCGTCGCGGTACCACTCCACCAGCCGCAGCGATTCCGGATCCAGCCCCAGCGAGGCGCGCCTGGCGTACACCGACTCGATGCGCGCGAAGAGCTTCGCGTCGAGGTAGATCGAGTCGCGCAGCGCCGCCAGCTTCGGCGCCACGTCCTCCTGCGCCTTCTGCAGCACGTCGTTGGTGTTGGCCGAGGTCACGGCGTTGAACGCCATGTTGACCCGCGCCAGCATGCGCCCGGTCTTCTCCAGCGCGACGAAGGTGTTCTCGAAGGTCGGCGGCGCCGGGTCGTCGGCGATGGCGCGGACCTCGGCGCGCTGCTGGCGGATCGCTTCGTCGAAGGCCGGCACGTAGTCGGCGTCGTGGATCTTCGAGAAGTCCGGCGCGTGGTAGGGCAGCGCGCTCACCGTCGCGAACGGCCCCGCATAGGTACCGTTCACGGCCGTGCCGTCCACGGCGGCGCCGGCAGCGGCATCGGCATCGGCGGCCGGCGCGCCCGGGGCCGTCGTGGCACAGGAGGCGAGGCCGGTCGTCATGGCGGCGGCGAGGGCGAGGGCGAGCGGGGTCTTCATCGGCAGTCCTTTGGGGGCGGCGGCGCGCGGCCGGCGGGTGCTCCACTTTACTCCGGCGCCCGAAAGCGGGAAAAAGGGGGGCTTCCTCCTGGAGACGCCGATGGCCACGACCGCCTTCGATTTCAGCGCCGACGCCCTCGACGGCACGCCGCAGGCGCTGTCGCAATACGCCGGCAAGGTGCTGCTGGTGGTGAACGTCGCCTCGAAGTGCGGCTTCACCCCGCAGTACGCGGGCCTGGAACAGCTCTGGCGCGACTACCGCGACCGCGGGCTGGTGGTGCTCGGCTTCCCCTGCGACCAGTTCGGCCACCAGGAACCCGGCGACGCGGCCGAGATCCGCAACTTCTGCACGCTCACCTACGACGTCGATTTCCCGATGTTCGCCAAGGTGGAGGTGAACGGCGCGAACGCGCATCCGCTGTGGAAATGGCTGAAGCAGGAGAAGGGCGGCCTGCTCGGGATCGACGCGATCAAGTGGAACTTCACCAAGTTCCTCGTCGGCCGGGACGGCCGCGTGCTGAAGCGCTACGCGCCGACCGACGCGCCCGCGTCCCTGGCCGGCGACATCGAGGCGGCGCTCGGCGCCTGAACACCCCGGTCGCGTCGACTACCTGAAGTCGCGCGATTCGGCGGCCAGTCCGCGCAGCAGCGGCGACAGGTCCTCCAGCCGCGTCGCGATGAGGTGGCGGCTGCCTTCGGCCATCTCCATGCGCCCCTCGATGCCGAGCAGGCGCGACTCCAGGAACACGCGGCGCTGGCGTTCGGCGAGGTCGCGCCAGACCACCACGTTCACCATGCCGGTCTCGTCCTCCATGGTCATGAAGGTGACGCCGCTCGCCGTCTGCGGGCGCTGGCGCAGGATCACCAGCCCGGCGTGGCGCGCGGGGCGGCCGTGTTCCAGCGCCTCGAGGTCCTTCGCGCGGGCATAGCGGCGCTGCCGCAGCGCCTGCCGCAGCAACGCGAGCGGATGCGCGCCCAGGGTGAGGCCGGTGCTGGCGTAGTCGGCGCGCGTGTCGTCGAAGGCGGTCGGCGGCGGGATGGCGATGCGCGCCTCGGCCGGCGCCGCGATCCCGGCGAACAGCGGCATCTGCCGCTCCACCGCCGCACCCTGCCAGCGCGCGCGATGGCGATGGCCGGCCAGGCCGCGCAG
>JANINR010000052.1 GCA_024508915.1 Lysobacteraceae bacterium
GAGCGCGGGCAGCGCGGGGGCCGATGCCGCCGCGGCCAGGGCGAGGACGAGCAGGCGGCGTGGGGGGAGTCGCGTCATCGTCACTTCCGGTTGGGGGGCGTCAGCGGAGCAGTTGCAGGATGTCGTTGTAGAACGCCAGGCCCATCAAGCCGGCGAGCAGGGCAAGCCCGATGTACTGGCCCGCGAGCATCGCCCGATCGCCCAGCGGGCTGCCTTTGGCGAGCTCGATAAGGTAATACAGCAGGTGTCCCCCGTCCAAGACGGGGATCGGCAGCAGGTTGATCACCGCCAGACTGAGCGACAACAGGGCGAGAAAGTTCAGGAACCACGCCGGTCCCAGCTGCGCCGAGGCGTTGGCGTAGCGGGCGATGGTGATCGGCCCGGAGATGTTCTCCACCGAGGCGCGGCCGCTGACCAGGCGGCCGATCATCGCCACCGAGTCCCGGCCGAGCTTCCAGGTCTCGCGCAGGGCGGCCGGCACGGCGGCCAGCGGCCCGGCGCGCAGCGTCGCGTCGTAGGGGGGCAGCGCCGCCGGCGCCGGAAGGATGCCGAGCGCCCAGAAGGCCCCGCGTTCCGGGTCCTGCATGCGGCGCGGGGTGATTTCCAGCGCCAGCCGCTGTCCCTCGCGGTCCACCTCGACCATGGCGGTCCGGCCGCCCACGGCCTGCACCAGCGGTCCGACCTGGTCGTGGGTCTGCACCGGGACGCCGTCGATGGCGGTGATCCGGTCGCCCTCGGCAAGCACGCCCCAGGCCGCCGAGTCCGGCTCGACCCGGCCGACCACCGCAGGCAGCAGCTGGAAGCGCGGCACCAGGCCGACCGACTGCATCGCTTCCGCCTGGCCCGCGCCGGCGGGCAGCCGCGACAGCGGCAGCCGGCGATCGGCGACGGCGCCGCCGGCCGTGCGCACCTGCAGGGCGATGTCGCGACGATCCATGGCGCCGTTGGCGATGGCCGTGGCGGCCTCGGTCCACGTCGGCGTGTCGCGGCCGTCGACCGACAGCAGCGTGTCCCCGCGCGCGAGGCCCGCCTGCGCGGCCAGCCCCTGCGCCTGGCCGACGACCGGCTGGTAGTCCGGCCGCCCGATCACGAACATGCCCCACAGCAGCGCCACGCACAGCAGCAGGTTGGCGAGCGGGCCCGCGGCGACGATCGCGATGCGCTTGCCGACGGGCTTGTTGTTGAACGCCTCGGCGGCCTGCTCCGGCGGCACGTCGCCTTCGCGTTCGTCGAGCATGCGCACGTAGCCGCCGAGCGGGATCGCGGCGACCGCGTACTCGGTGCCGTCGCGGCCGCGGCGCAGCCACAGCGCCTTGCCGAAACCGACCGAGAAGCGCAGCACGCGAACGCCGCAGCGGCGCGCCACCCAGTAGTGCCCGAACTCGTGGAAGGTCACGAGCACGCCGAGGCTGACGATCATCCACCACACGGAACCGAAGAAGCTGCTCATGCGTAGCGATCCGAAGCGATGCGCGCCGTGGCCAGCGCGCGCGCCGCCGCGTCGGCGGCGAGCAGCGCGTCGAGCGACGCCGCCGGCTGCGCGGGCAGCGCGTCCAGGCAGTCTGCGACCAGCGCGGGGATGGACAGGAAGGCGATGCGGCCCTGGAGAAACGAGGACACGGCGATTTCGTTCGCCGCGTTGAGCACCGCCGGCGCGGTCCCGCCGGCCGCGAGCGCGGCGTAGGCCAGGCGCAGGCAGGGGAACGCGTCCAGGTCCGGCGCTTCGAAGTCGAGGCGGCCGTGCGCGAGCAGGTCCAGCCCGCCGACGCCGGAGGCGATGCGCTCGGGCCAGCCCAGGCCGACGGCGAGCGCGGTGCGCATGTCGGGCAGGCCGAGCTGCGCGATCGTCGATCCGTCGATGAACTCGACCAGCGAATGCACCAGGCTCTGCGGATGCACCAGCACGCCGATGCGTTCGCCGGGCAGCCCGAACAGGTGGTGGGCCTCGATCACTTCCAGGCCCTTGTTCATGAGCGTGGCCGAGTCGACCGAGATCTTCGGGCCCATCGACCACTTCGGATGCGCGACCGCCTGCGCCGGCGTGACGCCCGCGAGGCTGTGGCGCGCGCGGCCGCGGAACGGCCCGCCCGAGGCGGTGAGCACGATCCGCGCGACGCCGCCGTCGCCGGCCCCCGGGCCCTCGAGGCAGCGGCCGTGCAGGCACTGGAAGATCGCGTTGTGCTCGCTGTCGATCGGCACGACCATCGCGCCGGCCGCGCGCGCGGCCTCGACCAGCAGTTCGCCGGCGAGGACCAGCGATTCCTTGTTCGCGAGCAGCAGGCGCTTGCCCGCGCGCGCTGCGGCCAGCGTCGAGGGCAGGCCGGCCGCGCCGACGATCGCGGCGACGACGATGTCGCAGTCCGGGCCCGCGACCAGCGCCTCGAGCGCGGCGTCGCCGGCGTGCGCGCGGGTGTCGAGGCCGGCGTCGCGCAGGCCGTCGCGCAGCGCGGGGTAGAGCGCTTCGTCGCCGATCACCGCGTGCAGCGGCCGGTGTGTGCGGCACAGCGCGAGCAGCGCCTCGACGCGGCTGCCGGCGGCGAGCACGGTGGCGCGCAGGCGCTGCGGATGGCGCGCGACGACGTCCAGCGCCGACGTGCCGATCGAGCCGGTGGCGCCGAGCACGGCGACCCGGCGGATGCCTGCGGGGACGTCCACCTTCAGAAGCCCATCAGCGCCTTGCCGAGCGCGAACACGGGCAGCGCGGCGACGACGCCGTCGATGCGGTCGAGGACGCCGCCGTGGCCTGGGATCAGGTCGCCGGAATCCTTCGCGCCCACGTGGCGCTTGAGCAGGCTTTCGAACAGGTCGCCGACCACCGAGAACAGCACGGCCACCACCGCGACCAGCGCCACCGCCGGCAGCTCGCGCAGCGTCGCGCCGGCGAACGGCGCGAACGCCAGGGCGACGACGAGGCCGCTGGCGACGCCGCCGAGCAGGCCTTCGACCGTCTTGTTCGGGCTGATCCGCGGCGCGAGCTTGCGCTTGCCGAAGCGGCGGCCGGCGAAATACGCGCCGGTATCCGCCGCCCACACGATCGCCAGCGCCACGAACAGCCAGCGGTGGCCGTCGGGCTCGCTGCCGTGCAGCACCGCCAGCGCGCACCAGGCCGGCACGATCGCCAGCGTGCCCGCGGCGAGCTTGAACACGCGGGCGTGCGTCTCGTGGTTGGACGCGAAGTCGAAATGGCGCAGCCACAGCATCGCCAGCAGCCACCACGCCGCGCCGACCACGATCATGATCTGCAGCAGCACGTAACTCAGGCCGTCGGCGGTGCGCGAGCCCCAGACGATGGCGACCATCAGCGCCATGTTCACCACCAGCAGCACGGTGCGGGCCAGGGTGTCGTCGATGTCCGCGAGCCTGAACCACTCCCACAGGCCGGCGAGGAACACGATCGCGGCCAGCGCCACCAGCCAGGCGGTCGGCAGCAGCAGGATCGCCGCGATCGCGATCGGGGTCAGGACGAGCGCCGCGAGCACGCGGGTGCGGGTCATGCGGATGTCATCCCGTTCTGGGCGCCCGACACCTGGGCGCCGGTGAGGCCGAAGCGGCGTTCGCGGCTGGCGAAATCGTCCAGGGCGCGCTGCAGTGTGGCGGCATCCAGCGCCGGCCACAACGTCTCGGTGAACCAGAGTTCGGTGTAGGCCAGCTGCCAGAGCAGGAAGTTGCTGATCCGGTGGTCGCCGCCGGTGCGGATGAACAGGTCCGGCGCCGGCAGGCCGGCGAGGGCGGTGCGGCTGTCGAACAGGGCCTCGTCGATGTCCCCGGGCTGCAGCCGGCCGGCGGCCACGTCCTCGGCCAGGCCGCGCGCGGCGGCGGCGATGTCCTGGCGGCCGCCGTAGCTGGCGGCGATGTTCAGGGCGAGGCGGCCGTTGCCGGCGGTGCGCGCCTCGGCCTCGTCCATCCGCGCGCGGATCGCGTCGGCGAAGCGGCCGCGCTCGCCGATGAAGCGGATGCGCACGCCGCGGCGATGCAGCTCGTCGACCTCGCGCTCGAGCGCGTTCATGAAGAGCTTCATCAGCGCGCCCACCTCGTCGGCCGGGCGGCCCCAGTTCTCGCTGGAGAACGCGAACAGGGTGAGCGCCTCGATGCCCTTGTCGAGGCAGAAGTCGATGCACAGGTTCACGGCGCGCGCGCCGGCGCGGTGGCCGATGGCCCGCGGGCGGTGGCGCTGCTGCGCCCAGCGCCCGTTGCCGTCCATGATGACGGCCAGGTGGCGCGGCACCTTCCCGGGCGTGGCGGTGGGCGTGGCGGCGGGCGGCATCAGACCGCCATCAGCTCCTGTTCCTTCGCCTTGACCACCTCGTCGACGTCCTTGATCGCCTTGTCGGTCAGCTTCTGGATCTCGCCCTCGCTGCGCGTGGCCTCGTCCTCGCTGATCGTCTTGTCCTTCAGCAGCTCCTTGACCTGCTGGTTGGCGTCGCGGCGGATGTTGCGGATGGCCACCTTGGTGTCCTCGCCTTCGCCGTGCACGACCTTGGACAGTTCCTTGCGGCGCTCCTCGGTGAGCGCCGGCAGGTTGAGGCGGATCACGGTGCCGGCGGTGTTCGGCGTCAGGCCGAGGTCGGAGCCGAGGATCGCCTTCTCGACGGCGCCGACGATCTGCTTCTCCCACGGCGTGATCGTGAGCGAGCGGGCATCGGCGACGGCGACGCTGGCGACCTGCGACAGCGGCACGTCGGAACCGTAGTAGTTGACCTTGATGTGCTCGACGAGCGCGGTCGAGGCGCGCCCCGTCCGGACCTTCACCAGCGTGTGGCGCAGGGCGTCGATGCTCTTGGCCATGCGGGCCTGGGCGTCCTTGTGGATGTCGTTGATCATGGGGTCTGGCTCCGGGCCGCAACTTAGCCTCGGGAGTATAGCGAAGGCGGCTCAGTGGGCGTGCGGGGCCCGGTCGTGGCGGTCGTGCCCGCAGGCCGTGCCGAATTCCACCTGCAGGGTCGGGTGGTTGATCCCGAACTCGTGGTCCAGGCCGTGGTGGACGCGGTCCAGGAACGCGTCGTGGTCGGCGTCCAGCGCGCGCACCAGGTGCGCGGTCATCGCGATCTCGCCGGCGCCGAGCGACCAGATGTGGAGGTGGTGCACGGCCACGACGCCGTCCTGCGCCTCCAGCCAGGCGCGGACGCGGGCCTGGTCGAGGGCGGCAGGCACTGCGTCCATCGCCGCGCTGAAGGCGTCGCGGAGCAGGCCGAAGGCGCTGGCGGCGACCACCACGCCGACCAGCAGCCCGGTGGCCGGATCGAGCCAGTTCCAGCCGAATCGGAGCATGCCGAGGCCGGCGAGCACCGCCGCCAGCGACACGCCGGCATCGGCCAGCAGGTGGAGGAACGCGCCGCGGCGGTTGAGGTCGTGCGCGTGGCCGTGGCCGCCGGCCCCATCGCGCAGCAGCCACGCGCCGCCGAGGTTGACCGCGATGCCGATCGCCGCGACCACGATCACCGGCACCGCCGGGATCTGCGGCGGCGCGCCGAAGCGGCGCAGCGCCTCCCACGACAGCGCGCCGGCGAAGCCGACGAGCAGCACAGCGTTGGCCAGCGGCGAGAGCAGGGTGGCGCGGCGCCAGCCGTAGGTGTGGCGATCGGTGGGCGCGCGCCGCGCGATCACCGCCGCACCCCAGGCGAGGCCGAGGCCGAGCACGTCGCCGAGGTTGTGCAGCGCGTCCGACAGCAGCGCCAGCGAATCGGTGGCGAAGCCGTAGCCGGCCTCCACCGCCGTGTAGGCCAGGTTGGCGAGGGTGACGATCGCGAACGCGCGGGTCGCGTTGTGGGCGTGGTGGTGGCCGTGCATGGCGGGATTCTCGCGCCGCGCCGCGGCGGACACTATTGCGCGTCGCGCCCCTGGACCAGGGTGCCGATGTCCTCGCCGCGCAGGATGCGCAGCAGCGTGCCCGGCTGCGACATGTCGAACACGCGCAGTGGCAGGTCGCTGTCGCGGGCGAGCGCGAACGCGGCGGTGTCCATCACCTGCAGGTCGCGCGCCAGCACCTCGTCGTAGCTCAGCTTCGAATAGCGCTTCGCGTCCGGATGCTTCTTCGGATCCTTGTCGTACACGCCGTCGACCTTGGTCGCCTTCAGCAGCAGGTCGGCGCCGATCTCGATCGCGCGCAGCGCGGCGCCCGAGTCGGTGGTGAAGAACGGATTGCCGGTGCCGGCGGCGAAGATCACCAGCCGGCCCTTCTCGAGGTGCCGGATCGCGCGGCGGCGGATGTAGTCCTCGCACACGTCGTTGATCTTGATCGCGCTCATGACCCGCGCCTTGGCGCCGAGCTTCTCCAGCGCGTCCTGCATCGCCAGCGCGTTGATCACGGTGGCGAGCATGCCCATCTGGTCGCCGGTCACCCGGTCCATGCCGCCGGCGGCCAGGCCGGCGCCGCGGAAGATGTTGCCGCCGCCGATCACCAGCGCGACCTCGGCCCCGGCCGCCTGGGCCTCGACGACCTCCCGGGCGAGGCGCCCGATCAGCTTCGGGTCGATGCCGTAGTCCTCGTCGCCCATCAACGCCTCGCCGGACAGCTTCAACAGGACGCGGCGATAGGCGAGTTGCGACATGGGAGGCTCCGGGGCTGCAGTCCCCGAATTGTAGCGGACGCGTCGAAAGGCGGCCGGAAGCATGACGAGTGCACCGGGTGCGCGTGGGCCCTCCGGCGAATGTCCCCCGTCGCCGGCCTGCGGCCGGCGCCTCCTCCTTTATTTCGCCTCCGGGCCCACACGCATCCGGCGCCCCGACTGCCACGGTGGCCGCCTTTTGCGCCCCCGGATGTCGGGGAGCGGGGTGCAGGCCTCCGCAGGCGAAATAAAGGAGGAGGCGCCCGCCGCAGGCGGGCGCCGGGGGACATTCGCCGGAGGAGGCCTGCACCCCGCTCTCTCCGCGTCCCCGGCCGCGCAAAAGAAAAGCCCCGCGGGTGCGGGGCTTTCTGTGAAGCGGATGGCGGGGCGCGCGTTACGCCAGGCCGGCCTGCTTCATCACTTCGGCCGCGAAGTCGTCGACCTGCTTCTCGATGCCCTCGCCGACGGCCAGGCGCACGTACGAGACCACCTCGGCGCCGGCGGCCTTCAGCGCGGCCTCGACGGTCTGGTTGGTGTCGAGCACGTAGGGCTGGCCGTACAGGCTGACCTCGTTGACGATCTTGGCGATCTTGCCGCCGATGATCTTCTCGAGGATCTCGGCCGGCTTCTGGCGGTCCTTGTCGGACATCTTCGCCAGCTCGATCTCCTTCTCCTTCGCCACGAACTCGGCCGGCACGTCGGCCGCCTTGTTGTACGGCGGGTTCATCGCGGCCACGTGCATCGCGATGCCGCGCGCGAGCTCGGCGTCGCCGCCCTTCATCGACACGAGCACGCCGATCTTGCCGCCGTGCACGTACGCGGCGACGTTGTCGCCTTCCATGCGCGCGAGGCGACGGACCTGCACGTTCTCGCCGACCTTGGCGATCAGCGCGGAACGGCCTTCCTCGACGGTCTCGCCGGTGGCGAGCGTCGCGGCCTTGAGCGCCTCGGCGTCCTGCGCGCCGCTGGCCAGCGCAACCTTGGCGACGCTGTCGCAGAAGGCGAGGAAGTTGGCGTCCTTCGCCACGAAGTCGGTCTCGGAGTTGACCTCGACCAGCACGGCCTTGCCGCCGTCCTGCGCGGAGGCGATGCGGCCCTCGGCGGCGACGCGCGAGGCCTTCTTGTCGGCCTTGGCGAGGCCCGACTTGCGCAGCCACTCGGCGGCGGCGTCGATGTCGCCGTTGTTCTCGGTGAGCGCCTTCTTGCACTCCATCATGCCGGCGCCGGTGCGCTCGCGCAGTTCCTTGACCAGGGAAGCGGTGATTTCTGCCACGGGGGATTACCTCGGAATTCGTGAATGTGTCGCGGACGGGAGCGGCCTGCGCCGCTCCGTCCTTCGAAGCCGGTGGAGCCCGGGCGCCTTACTCGGCGGCCGGGGCTTCCTCGGCGGCGGCCGGCGCAGCGTCGGCGGCCGGGGCGTCGTCGGCCTTCTTCGCGGCGGCCTTGCGCGGGGCGCGGCGGGTGGTCGCCTTGCCGTCGGCATCGGTGCCGAAGTCTTCCTCGCGCACGGACGCGGCCTGCGGGGCGGCGGCCTTGCCCTCGAGCACGGCGTCGGCGGCGGCACGGGCGTACAGCTGCACCGCGCGGATCGCGTCGTCGTTGCCCGGGATCGGGTAGTCGACCAGGGCCGGGTCGTAGTTGGTGTCGACCACCGCGATGACCGGGATGCCGAGCTTCTTGGCTTCCT
>JANINR010000053.1 GCA_024508915.1 Lysobacteraceae bacterium
GCGTCGGCCAGTGGCAGAACGGCGAGTTCTACGCGCTTGCGCCGACCTCGCAGCCGGGCGCGCGCGCCGCGCCGCGCCGCAAGCCTCCCAGGGCGCCGGCCGCCACCGTCGTCGGCGTCGGCAACCTGCTGATGCAGATGGCGCGCTGCTGCCAGCCCCTGCCGGGAGAGCCGGTGGCGGGCTATCTCACGCGCGGCCGCGGCGTCAGCGTGCACCGCACCGGTTGCGCGACCTTCCAGCGCCTCGCCGCCGCGCAGCAGGGACGCGTGTTGCCGGTCGAATGGGGCCAGGCCGGCGGCGCGGCCGCGCACAACGAAGTCGACCTGCAGCTCGACGCGATCGACCGCAAGTGGCTGCTGAAGGACGTCGCGAACCTGATCGCGCAGGAAGACGCGCACGTGCTGGACATCCACAGCGACGGCGGCGGCGGGGACGGTCGCGAAGGCGGCCGCGGCCGGCTGCGCCTGCGGTTGCGCGTGCGCGTCGCCGACTTCGGGCATCTCGCGCGCCTGCTCGGCCGGCTCGAAGGCCTCGCCGGCGTCGAGCGCGCGCGCCGCGCCTGATCAGCGGACGGGGGCGGAGGCGCCGGGAAGCAACGTCCTGCGCACGGCGTCGCGCGCCGCGTCCGCGGAGAAATGCCGCGCGACGTTCGCCAGCCCGCCGGCGGCAAGCCGGCGCCACAGCGCCTCGTCGCCGTACAGGCGCAGCACCGCGTCGGCGAACGCGTCGGCGTCGCCGGCGACCAGCACGTCCTCGCCGTCGGCGAGGTGCATCCCTTCCACCGCGCACGGCGTCGCCACGACCGGCTGCCCGTGCGCCATGCTCAGGTTCACCTTCCCCTTGACGCCGGCGCCGTAGCGCAGCGGCGCCACCGCGACGCGGCAGCCGTCCATGTACGGATCGATGTCCGGCACGTGGCCGTGCACCACGACGCCAGGCACCGAGGCCAGGGCCGCCACCTCGCGCGGCGGATGCCCGCCGATGCAGTGGAAGCGCAGGTCCGGCAGCGCGGCGTGGATGCGCGGCAGGATGTCGCGCACGAACCAGAGCACCGCGTCGGTGTTGGGCGGATGCTGGAATCCGCCGACGAACACGAGGTCGCGGCGTTGCGCGAACGGCTGCCCGGGGCCGGCGACGCGGTGCAGGTTCGACACGACTTCGACCGTCGCGCCTGGCGCGTCCTGCGCGAGCAGTCGGCGCTCGGCGTCGCTCACGACCAGGGTCGCGTCAGCGCGCGCCACCACGTCGAGCTCATGCCGGCGCGTGCGCGCGGCCATCCGCAGCAAGGTCGCGTCGCCGGCGAGTTCTGCCTCGCGGCGCTCGCGCAGGTAATGCAGGTCGACGCTGTCGAACACGAACCGCGCCGCGGGGGCATGCGCACGCACCAGTGGCAGCATCTCGCGTGCCACGTGGTGGCGGCTGGCGAGCACGCTGGCGAACCGGTGGCCATGCTCGCGCATCCACGACGGGATGCTGCGCACATGGGGCGCATGCCAGGCCTCCACCCCGAGCCGTTGCAGGTCGGCCGTGTAGCGGCTCGCCCCTTCCCGGCCCGCGGGCAGGAACACCACGTGCGCGCCCTCTTCGGCCAAAAGGCGCATGAGGTTGACCAGGCGCAGCGAGCCGGAGTCGTGGTCGGGGCGCGGGACCAGCGCGTCGATCACAAGCACTTGCGGGCGGTCGCGATGCAGCAGCGCGGGCGTCGGCACCGTGCCCGGCGCGGGCCGGTCCGCCAGGTCCGCGGCCCGGCGCAGCGCGAATCGCGCCCGGTTGGCGACCTGCGCCGCCTTGGCGCCGCTGCCCGTGTCGGTGCCCGACGTCGCGCCCTCGTCGTGCACGACGCGCGCCGCCGGCTGGTACAGGACGCGCCGGCCCGCCGCGCGCACCGCGAACGCCAGGTCGGTGTCTTCGTAGTACGCCGGCGCGTAATGCGCGTCGAATCCACCCACGGCGGCGAACAGCGCGTGCGGGATCGCGATCGCCGCGCCGCTGACGTAGTCGGCGTCGCGCAGGTACCCGTAGCGCGGGTCCGACGGGGAGCCGAAGCGGCCGTAGTTCCAGGCGCTGCCGTCGCGGAACACCACGCCGCCCGCTTCCTGCAGGCGTCCGTCCGGATAGAGCAGCTGCGCGCCGACGAGGCCGGCGGCGGGCACGTCGTCGAAGGTGGCCAGCAATGCGTCCAGCCAGCCCGGTTGCGGCACGGTGTCGTTGTTGAGGAACACCAGGAATTCGCCGCGGGCCAGGGCGGCGCCGTCGTTGGACGCGGCGATGAAGCCGCCGTTCGCGGCGCGCCGGTGGTAGCGGAGGCCGTCCACGAGCGGCAGCACGTGGGGCGTGTCGTCGGTCGACGCGTCGTCGACCACGATGATCTCGACGGGCGAGGCCGGCGGGTAGGCCGCGATCGCACGCAGGCAGGCGAGGGTGTGCGCCAGTTGTCCGAATACCGGGACGACGATGCTGGCCCGGGGCGCCGCCGACGCCGGCACCGCGAAGGGCGCGAAGGGCGCCCGCGGCGGGCAATGCAGTTCGGCGGCCTCGGCGCGCACCGGTTCGAACCGCAGCCGGGCGTGCGCCAGGGTCGCCTGCCAGCCTCGCGTGCGCAGGCTCGCCATCCCGCGGCGCAGCAGGCCGGTGATCCGCTCGACCAGGAACCGGACCTCTGCCGACAAACCGCTGCACTCCGCCTGACTGGAAGGAACGCGGGCGCAGGGCGCTCGCGCCGCCTGCGCTAGACTCGGCGTTCGCCGGCCCGCAGGGCCATTGTCGCACCCACGCGCCTGCCGCGCAGGCCGGAACCCTTCATGCCGCGCATCGAGAACGAAGACCACGACGACCACGACGACACCGGCACGGAGGCGGTCGACTGGCGCCGGCGCCTGCTGACCTGGGGACTGGTCGCGGTCGGGCTGGGGCTCGGTTTCCTGATCCCCTACGTGCTCTACCTCAACCACCAGGTGGGCGAGCGCTTCGGCCAGCTGCGCTGGCAGCTGCCGACGCGGGTATACGCGCGGCCGCTGCAGCTGTCGCCGGGCCTGGCAATGGATGGCGCCACGCTCAAGACCGAACTGGACGCCGCGTCGTACCAGGACGACGGCGCCGGCGTGCGCCCGGGCAGCTATCGCCACCAGGGCGGCACCTGGCGGATCGCCAGCCGCGGCTTCCAGGACATCACCGGGCCGGTCGGACCGAGCCGGATCGAAGTCGTGGTGTCGGGCGGCCGCGTCGTTGCGCTGCGCGACCTCGCCCGCAACCGCGCCATCGGCGGGGCGCGCCTGGATCCGGCGCGCATCGCCACGCTGTACGGCCAGAAGCAGGAAGAGCGCCGCCTGATCCAGCTCGAAGACGTGCCCGAGTTACTGGTGACCGGGCTGCAGGCGGTCGAGGACCGCGACTTCGCCCACCACCACGGCATCGACCTGAGCGGCATGCTGCGTGCGGTGTTCATCACCGTGAAGTCAGGCGGCGAGACGGTGCAGGGCGCGAGCACGCTGACCCAGCAGCTCGCGCGCAGCGGCCTGCTCGGCATCGGCAGCGAGCAGACCCTCAGCCGCAAGTTCAACGAGATCATCTACGCCCTGCTGCTCGAGGCGCGCTACGACAAGAGCACCATCCTCGAGACCTACCTCAACCAGGTGTACCTCGGTCAGCGCGGCAGCCAGGAGATCCGCGGCGTCGCCGCCGGCTCGGAATACTGGTTCGGGCGCGACCTGCGCGACCTCAACACCTCGCAGATCGCGCTGCTGGTCGGCATCATCCGCGGCCCGTCGTGGTACGACCCGCGCAAGCACGCGGACCGCGCCCTCGCGCGCCGCAACTTCGCGCTCGAGAAATTCCACGAGACCGGCCTGATCAACGACGCGGAGCTGGCGCGCGCGAAGGCCGCGCCGCTGGGCATCACCAACGCGCCCGGCAGCACCTCCGCCAACCGCTTCCCCGCCTACGTCGACCTCGTGCGGCGCCAGCTCGCGCGCGACTATCCGGCGGACGCGCTGCAGGGCGCCGGGCTGTCGGTGATGACCGGCATGTCGCCGGCGGCGCAGGCCTACGCGGAAGGCGCCGTCGTGCGCACGCTCAAGCAGCTGGACCGCCGCAAGGGGCCGCCGCTGCAGGCCGGACTCGTGGTCACCGACGTGCACGAGGGCGAAGTCCGCGCCGTCGTCGGCAGCCGCGACCCGACGAAGCACGGATTCAACCGCGCCGTCGAGGCGCAGCGCCCGGTCGGTTCGATCATCAAGCCGTTCGTGTACCTGCTCGCGCTGGCGCAACCCGGCCGGTGGTCGCTCGCGAGCTTCGTCGACGACAGTCCGGTCACCGTCACGCTCGACACCGGAAAGCGCTGGAGCCCGGGCAATTCCGATGGCCGGAGCCACGGGACGGTGCGGGTGATCGATGCGCTCGCGCATTCCTGGAACCAGGCGACGGTGCGCCTGGGCATGCAGGTCGGCCCGGAGCGGATCGCCGACCTGTTGCGCACGCTGTCCGGCATCGAGGCGGATCCGAATCCTTCGCTGATCCTCGGCTCGACCGACCAGAGCCCGTACGCGATGGCGCAGCTCTACCAGTTCCTCGCCTCCGACGGCGAGGTGCAGCCGTTGCACGCCGTGCGCGGCGTGATCGATCCCGACGGCAAGGTCGTCAACCGCTACGACAAGGCGCCCGCGCCCGCGCAGGAGGGCGATGCGATCGCGGCGCGCCTGGTCACGATCGCGCTGCAGTACGCCGTCACCAGCGGCACGGGGCGGCAGCTCGTCGCCGACGGCCTCGGCCGGATGAGCCCCGCGGGCAAGACCGGCACCAGCAACGACAGCCGCGACAGCTGGTTCGCCGGCTGGACCGGCGACCATCTCGCGGTGATCTGGGTCGGCAACGACCAGAACGCACCGACCGGCCTGTACGGTGCGACCGGCGCGATGCGCGTGTGGTCCGGCATCTTCTCGCGGCTGCCGAGCGCGCCGCTGAAGGTGGGCGGCAAGGGCATCGACTGGCAATGGGTGCAGGGCGGCGCGAGCACCGACCCGGGCTGCCCCGGCGCGCGCCAGTTCGCCTTCGTCGAAGGCTTCGCACCGCCGTTCCGCGCCTGCACCTACGCCGATCCCTACGACCAGCAGCCGCAAGGCGAGGATGCGGAGGACGATGGCGGCGGCTGGCGCAGCTGGTTCGGCTGGGGCGATCGCGAGGATCCGGCCAAGCGCGTCCCGCCGCCGCCGCAACCCGCCGCGGCGCCGGCGCCCGCGCCGGCGACGCCCTGATGGCGCGCGTCGTCCGCAAGGCGCTGCTCGCACCCGCCTGCGCGGCGCTGCTCGCGTCCTGCGCGACGCCTGCGCCGGCGCCGACGACCGCGACGCCCGGCATCGCGCCCGCCGCGATGGTCGCGGCGATCCGCGCCGCCGGCGGCCAGGACGACACCGAACTGTCCGTGCAGCCGCTGCGCGATCCGATGGTGGAAGACCTGCGCGTGCAGGCGCAGCGGCTCGAAGCCGATGGCCGCGCGACGGACGCCGCGGCGGCGCTCGACCACGCGTTGCGCCTGGTGCCCGACGATCCCGCCCTGTTGCAGGAACGCGCCGAGGCCGCCGTGCTGCTCGGCGACCTCGCCACCGCCGAAGCGCAGGCGACGCGCGCCTGGCAACTCGGCAGCCGGGTCGGCCCGCTGTGCCGGCGCCATGCCGAGACCTTGCGGCAGGTACGCCTCGCCGCCGGCGACGCCGCCGGCGTGGAAGCGGCCGCGCAGCGCCGCGAGGCGTGCACGGTGGCCGCGCCCGCGCGCTACTGACGCGGCGCGATGTCGACGCTCTCCGAACTGAGCCGCGCCGCGCTGGCGGAAGGCGGCGCACTGGCCGGCACCATCCCCGGCTTCCGCGCGCGCGCGGGCCAGCAGCGTCTCGCCGAAGCCGTCGCCGCCGCGTTCGAAGCGCGCGAACCGCTGCTCGCCGAGGCCGGCACCGGCACCGGCAAGACCTACGCCTACCTCGTGCCCGCGCTGCTGTCCGGGCTGAAGACCATCGTGTCGACCGGCACGCGCGCGCTGCAGGACCAGCTCTACCACCGCGACCTGCCGCGGGTGCGCGACGCCCTCGGCATCGGCCTGCAGACGGCGTTGCTGAAGGGTCGCGCGAACTACCTGTGCCGCTACCGCACCGAGCAGGCGCGGGGCAGCGCGACCTTCGGCGACCGGGCGCAGGCCGCGCTGTTCGCGCGCATCGTCGCGTGGTCGGGCCGCACCCGCATGGGCGACCTCGCCGAGATCGAGGACCTGCCCGAGGATTCGCCGGTCCTGCCGCTTGTGACGAGCACCGCCGAGAACTGCCTCGGCAGCGAATGCCCGTTCTGGTCCGAGTGCTTCGTCGTGCAGGCGCGGCAGCGCGCGCAGGCGGCCGACCTGGTCGTCGTCAACCACCACCTGCTGCTCGCGGACCTCGCGTTGAAGCAGGAAGGCTTCGGCGAGATCCTCCCCGGCGCGCAGGCCTTCGTGGTCGACGAGGCGCACCAGCTGCCGGAGCTGGCCGCGCAGTTCTTCGGCGAAGGCATCGGTGCGCGGCCGCTGGTCGAGCTGGCGCGGGACGCCTTGCGCGAATGCGACGGGGTCGACGGCGCGCTCGCTGCGCTGCAGGCGCCGGCGCAGCGCGTCGAACACGCCACGCGCGCGCTGCGGGCCGCCATGGACGTGTTGCCGGTGCGCGCGACGCGCGAACGCGCGCAGGACGAACCGGCCGTCGCCGAGGCGACGGAGGCGCTGGCGGACGCCCTGGGCGGACTGGCCGTCGCCCTCGCGCCGCTGCGCGAAGCCTCGCCGGGGCTCGATGCCTGCCACGCGCGCGCCGTCGACCTGGCGGCGCGGCTGTCGCGCTGGACGGGCGGCGCGGACGAGCAGGGCGCCGGCGACGTCTACTGGTTCGAGCTGACGCCGCGCGGATTCCGGCTGCAGCGCACGCCGCTCGACGTGTCGGGACCGTTGCGCCAGCACCGCGAGCAATCGCGCGCCGCATGGGTGTTCACGTCCGCGACCCTGTCGGTCGCCGGCGGGTTCGAGCACCTGTCGCAGCGGCTCGGCCTCGAGGCCCCGCGCACGCTGCTGGAACCGAGCCCGTTCGACTGGGACGCGCAGGCGCTGTGCTACCTGCCCGCCGGCCTGCCCGAGCCGATGTCGCGCGGCTACACCGGCGCGCTGGTGGACGCGATCCGCCCGGTGCTGCGCGCTTCCGGCGGCCGCGCGTTCGTGCTGTTCGCCTCGCATCGCGCGCTGCGCGAAGCCGCGGAAGCGCTGCGCGACGGGCCGTGGCCGCTGTTCGTGCAGGGCGAGGCGCCGCGCGCGCAGCTGCTGCAGCGCTTCCGCGACTCCGGCAACGGCGTGCTGCTCGGGGCCGCGAGCTTCCGCGAAGGCGTGGACGTGGCGGGGGACGCGTTGAGCGTGGTCGTCGTCGACAAGCTGCCGTTCGCCGCGCCGGACGATCCGGTGTTCGAGGCGCGCCTGCAGGCGGTGCGTCGCGCCGGCGGAAACCCGTTCATGGACGAGCAGCTGCCGCAGGCCGCGATCGCGCTCAAGCAGGGCGTCGGGCGCCTGATCCGCACGGAGACCGATCGCGGCGTGCTGGTGCTGTGCGATCCGCGCCTGACCGGCCGCGCCTACGGGCGGGTGTTCCTCGAATCGCTGCCGCCGTTCCCGGCGACGCGTTACCTGTCCGAGGTCGAAGCCTTCTTCGCCGATGCCGGCACGGAGCCGGCGCGTGACGCCGCCTGCTCGGCCAGCGTCAGCGCGACGTTGTCGCGCAGGTAGGCCGGCTCCAGGCGCTCCGGCGCCACTGCTTCGCCGCGCGCGAACATCGCGGCCCCGAGCCGCGCGACGTCGGCGGCGTGCGGCAATGCCGACGCATCCATGCCGTCGACGCGGGCGCCGAGCCGCGCACGCAGCGCGCCGTCGGCGGCGGCGAAACCCGTGCCGACGGCGACCCAGCCGCTGCCCTCCGGCAGCACCACCGCATCCGGTGCGCCCACCGCCTCAGGCTGCAGCGCGCGCCAGCC
>JANINR010000054.1 GCA_024508915.1 Lysobacteraceae bacterium
GCCGGCCAGGCCGGCAGCGCCGGCAGCGCCGGCGGCGCGCAGGGCATCCGCGTCGGCGAACCCGCTCCGGGCGATCCGCGCGGCCCGCACCAGCCGGCGCCCGGCACCGGATGGCACGCGTTCGGCAACGAGCCGTTCTGGAGCGTGCAGGCGCGCGGCGGCACGCTGGTGTTCACGACCCCTGACGACCAGAAGGGGGTGACGCTGCTCGGCCGGCGCGTGCCGTCGCTGGTCGGCACCGTGATCCTCGGCAGCGGGCCGAAGGGCGAGTTCCACTTCGGCGTGACGCCGGGCGACTGCAGCGACGGCATGTCGGACCGCACGCACGCCTTCAACTCGACCTTCATCTATGGCGGGACGACGTACAAGGGCTGTGCCGATCCCGTCGACGCGCGCTGATGCTGGACCTGCTGCAATGGCCCGCGATGGTCGTGACGCTGGTCGCCGCGTGGCTCGTGGCCTCGCGCCGGAAGGGCCGGCGCGAAGCCGGCTTCTGGTGTTTCATCGCGAGCAACCTGCTGTGGATCGCGTGGGGCTGGCATGACCACGCCTGGGCCCTGATCGGCCTGCAGGTCGGGTTGTTCGTCCTCAACCTGCGCGGCGCGCGCAACAACGACACGCCAGGTTAGAGCGCGCCGGCCTGAAGTGCGGCGAGCTCGAAGCGGTCGCGGTCGGCGCGCAGCACGGAGCCCTGCTCGTACCAGTCGCCGAGCACGATACGCGTGCCGCCGCGCTCCTCGTGCACCTTCGGCCGATGGGTGTGGCCGTGGATGATGCGATCGAGGCCGTAGCGCGCGAACGTGTCGTCGACCGTCGCCGGCGTCGCATCGGTGATCGCGTCCATCGCGCCCTGCGCCTGCAGGCCCGACTGGTGCGCCCGGCTCGCGGCGCGCGCCTGCTGCGCGAAAGCCAGTCGCGCGGCCAGCGGCTGCGCCAGGAACTGCGCCTGCCAGCGCGGATCGCGCGTCTGCGCGCGGAACGCCTGGTAGGCCGTGTCGTCGGTGCACAGCAGGTCGCCGTGCATCAGCAGCACCGGTTTCCCGTACAACGGCACCACCGCGGGGTCGGGCAGGATCTCCATGCCCGCGCGGCGCGCGTATTCGTCGCCGAGCAGGAAATCGCGGTTGCCGCGGAGGAAGCGCACCGGCACGCCGGCATCGCGCAGCCCGCGCAACTTCCCCGCCACGAAGGCGCCGGTGTCCGACGGGTCGTCGTCGCCGACCCAGGCTTCGAACAGGTCGCCGAGGATGTACAGCGCATCCGCGCCGCGGGCCTCCTCGTCCACGAAGCGCCCGAAGAGCTCGGTGATCGCCGGGCGTTCGGGGTCCAGGTGCAGGTCGGAAACGAACAGCGTGGCCATGGCGCCATTGTATCGGGGCGGGTCGGGTAAAATTGCCGGATGCCACAGACCTCGCCCTGCCGCACCCGATTCGCCCCCAGCCCGACCGGCTACCTGCACATCGGCGGCGCGCGCACCGCGCTGTACTGCTGGCTCGAAGCCCGGCGCCGCGGTGGGCAGTTCATCCTGCGCATCGAGGACACCGACCGCGAGCGCAGCACCCAGGCCGCGATCGACGCGATCCTGGACGCCATGGACTGGCTCGGCCTCGACTACGACGAAGGCCCGGTCTACCAGACGCACCGGCTCGACCGCTACAAGGCGGTCGCCGAGCAGTTGGTCGCCTCCGGCCACGCGTACTACGCGTACGAGACCAAGGCGGAGCTCGAGGCCATGCGCGAACAGGCGATGGCCGCGAACGAGAAACCGCGCTACAACGGCGCGTATCGCGACGCGGACGCCGGCTTCCGCGACGACCCCAACCGCGTGATCCGCTTCCGCAACCCGCTGGACGGCACGGTCGCCTGGGACGACAAGGTCAAGGGCCGCATCGAGATCGCCAACGGCGAGCTCGACGACCTGGTGATCTTCCGCTCCGACGGGTACGCGACCTACAACTTCGCCGTCGTCGTCGACGACATCGACATGCGCATCACCGACGTGGTCCGCGGCGACGACCACGTCAACAACACCCCGCGGCAGATCAACATCTACAAGGCGCTCGGCGCGGAAGTGCCCGCGTTCGCGCACCTGCCGATGATCCTCGACGAGCACGGCGCCAAGCTCAGCAAGCGCACCGGCGCGGCCGACGTGATGCAGTACCGCGATGCGGGCTACCTGCCGCACGCGCTGCTCAACTACCTGGTGCGGCTCGGCTGGTCGCACGGCGACCAGGAGATCTTCACGCTCGCCGAGATGCAGGCGCTGTTCGACCTCAAGGACGTGAACGCGAAGGCGTCGCGCCTGGATCCCGCGAAGCTCGGCTGGCTGAACCAGCAGTACCTGAAGTCCGACGCGCCGGAAGACGTCGCGAAGCACCTCGAATGGCACCTGCGCGCGGCCGGCTACGACCTGTCGAAGGGACCGTCGCCCGCGGACCTGGTGGTCGCGCTGCGCGAGCGCGCGCAGACGCTCAAGGAACTGGCGGAGAAGTCGGCGGTGTGGTTCCAGCCGCTCACGGAGTACGACGACGCGGCAGTCGCGAAGCACCTCAAGCCGGAAGCGCGTGCGCCGCTCGCCGACGCGCGCGCGCGGTTGGCGGCGCTGGCGGCGTGGACGCCGGAGGCGATCGGAGAGGCGCTGAAGGCCGCGGCGGACGCCGCGGGCCTGGGCATGGGCAAGATCGCGCAACCGATGCGGGTCGCGATCACCGGCACCCAGGTCAGCCCGGACATCGGCCAGACCGTGTACCTGTGCGGGCGCGACGAGGCGCTGGCCCGCATCGACGCCGCGCTGGCGCGCATCCCCGAAGCGGTCTGAACGGGCGGCGGGGACGCCGGCTTGAGCCCGGCGCCTTCCGCCACCATCATCGGCACATGTCCCGGCACGCCTGCACCGATCCGAAGCACCACGTCCACGGCGCCGCCGATTTCGTCGCTGCGGTCGAGGCCGCCTGCCATGCGCGCGGGCTGCGCCTGACGCCCGTGCGCGCGCGCGTGCTCGGCCTGGTCGCCGACGCCGGCCGCCCGGTCAAGGCCTACGACCTGCTCGAGATGCTCAAGCCCACGGCGGCGGACGAAGAGGGCGTCGGCGCCGCCGCGCCGCCCACCGTGTATCGCGCGCTCGATTTCCTGCTCGCCAACGGCTTCATCCACAAGCTCGAGTCGGTCAACGCCTTCGTGGCCTGCCACCACCCGAGCACCGCGCAGCACTCGGTGCCGTTCCTGATCTGCGACCGCTGCCACTCCGCGGTCGAGCTGGAGGACCGGGCCGTGGTCGCGGCGCTGGACGAGCGCGCCCGCGCGCTCGGCTTCGTGCCGCAGGCGCAGACGCTGGAAGTGCACGGGCTCTGCGCCCGCTGCAGCGGCTGAGCCGCAACTCTTTTTTCGCCCCCCCTCTCCGCAAGCCGGGCCCCACGACGGCGGGGCGCCGTGCCATCGGTCATGTTGACGGGTCGCCCGGGATTGTTATGTTATAACTTTCCCGAACGACCCACCTCCATCCGATGAAGCGATCCGCGCCCGGTCTCGCCCTCGTGGCAGCCCTGTCATCCCTTCCGGCGCTGGCGCAGGCCGCGCCGCAATCATCGCCCGCCGCGGTCCCGGCCCCGCCATCGGCGTCCGAGGCGCAACGGATCGCGGCGCTCGAGGCGCGGATCACCGCGCTCGAGGCGGAACTCCGTTCGCTGAAGGGCCTGCCGCCGCGCACCCCCGCCGGCACGGTCATCGGCTCGACGCCGACCGTGACGCTGGCCGCGGGCGCTGACGATGCAGGCGACGATGACCTGGAAGCACTCGCCGCGGACCCGGGCGACACGGCGAATGCGCAGGCGCCCGGCGCGACCGCCGCCGCCATCGACACCGTCGCGATCGCCGCACCCGCGGGCGCGTCCGGCGACGCCAGCGGCGGCGGCGCGAACGCCTTCAATCCCGCGATCAGCCTGCTGCTCAACGGCAGCCTCGCCCGCCACTCGCTGGATCCCGACGCCTTCGCGCGCAGCGGCTTCCCGCTCGCGGGCGAGGCCGGCCCCGGCGCGCGCGGCTTCTCGCTCGGCGAAAGCGAGCTCTCGCTCGCCGCCAACATCGACGACAAGTTCTACGGCCAGCTGACGCTCGCGATCGAAAGCGAGGACGGCGAGGACCACCTCGGCGTCGAAGAGGCCTACATCGACACCACCGCGCTGCCGAACGGGCTGGCGGTGCGCGCGGGCCGCTTCTTCTCGAACATCGGCTACCTCAACAGCCACCACGCGCATACCGACAGCTTCTTCGGCCGGCCGCTCGCGTACCAGGCCTTCCTCGGCGGCCAGTACGGCGACGACGGCGTGCAGCTGCGCTGGGTGGCGCCGACGTCGACCTTCCTCGAGCTTGGCGGCGAGGTCTTCCGCGGCCAGGCCTTCCCCTCCGACGGTGCGCAGCGCGGCGGTCTGGGCACCCGGACGATGTTCGCGCACGCGGGCGGCGATGCCGGCGCGGAGAACGAATGGCTCGCCGGCGTGTCGGTGCTGAAGACGCGGACCGCCGGCGGGGAAGACGGCTTCGACGGCGACGCCACGGTCTATGTCGCCGACGCGACCTGGAAGTGGGCGCCGCAAGGCAACTTCAAGGACGGCGGCATCACCCTGCGCAGCGAATACCTCGTCGACGACCGCGACGGCATCGTCGTGGATCCGGACGATCCGGGCATCGCGACCCCCTGGTCCGGCAAGCGCCGCGGTGCCTACGTCGAAGGCGTGTATCGCCTCAACCGCACCTGGGACATCGGCTACCGCTACGACAAGCTGTGGGCGGCCGGCGACGGCCCGTTCGCGAGCGCCTTCGATCCCGACCGCCACACGCTCGAAGCCACCTGGCGCAACAGCGAGTTCAGCCTCGTGCGCCTGCAGCTGAGCCGCGAACGACCCAACCCCTTCGCCGCCGACAACGCCATCGTCCTGCAGTACCAGGCCAGCCTCGGCGCGCACGGCGCCCACAAGTTCTGAGGATCCGACGCATGAAGCCGAACATCGCCTCCGCCCTCCTGCTCGCCGTCGCATTCGCCGCCGCCTCCGCGCCCGCGCACGCGAAGCTGAAGGTCTTCGCCTGCGAGCCCGAGTGGGGTTCGCTCGTCGCCGAGCTCGCCGGCGACAAGGTCGACCTGGACGTGGCCACCACCGCGTTGCAGGACGTGCACGTCATCGAGGCCAAGCCGAGCCTGATCGCGAAGGTGCGCAGCGCCGATCTCGCGGTGTGCACCGGGGCAGGACTCGAAGTGGGCTGGTTGCCGCAGCTGGTGCGCCAGTCCGGCAACACCAGGATCGCCTCGGGCCCGGGATCGTTCATGGCCGCGGCGCAGGTGAAGACGCTGGAGAAGCCGACCGCGCTCGACCGCGCCAACGGCGACGTGCATCCGGACGGCAATCCGCACGTGCAGATGGATCCGCGCCGCGTGCTGATCGTCGCGCGCCGCCTCGGCGAACGCCTCGCCGAGCTCGACCCCGCGAACGCGGCCACGTACAAGGCGCGCGGCGCCGACTTCGAGCAGCGCTGGCTGGCCGCGATGGCGAAGTGGAAGAACGAAGCCGCGCCGCTGCGCGGCCGCAACGTCGTCGTGCACCACATCAGCTGGGTGTACCTGCTGGACTGGCTCGGCATGAAGCAGATCGGCGCGCTCGAGCCCAAGCCCGGGGTGCCGCCGACGGCCGCGCACATGTCGCAGCTGGTGGCGACGACGAAGTCCTCGGACACGCTCGCGATCATCCGCGCCGCCTACCAGGATCCGAAGCCCGCCGACTGGCTCAGCCAGCGCACCGGCGTGCCGGCGGTGACGCTGCCGTTCTCGGTCGGCGGCGATGCGCAGTCGAAGGACCTGTTCGGCCTGTTCGACTCCACGCTCGCGAAGCTGCTGGCGGTCGCCAAGTGACGCTCAACTGGGAAGGCCTCGACCTCGCGATCCTCGGCCCGGCCTGCGTGGCGGGCCTGATCGTACTGTCCACGCACGTGCCGCTCGGCCGGCAGGTGCTGTCGCGCGGGATCATCTTCATCGACCTGGCGATCGCGCAGATCGCGGGGCTCGGCGTGATCCTGGCGCAGTTCCTCGGCATCGACGCGCACGGCGACCACGGCGGCGCCTACGGCACGCAGATCGCTGCCGCCGTCGCCGCGCTCGCGGGCGCGGGGCTGCTGGCGTGGACCGACCGGCGCTGGCCCGAACGGCAGGAGCCGCTGATCGGCACGCTGTTCGTGCTCGCCGCCACCGGCGGCCTGCTGCTGCTCGCGAACAATCCGCAGGGCGGCGAGCACCTGAAGGACCTGCTGGTCGGGCAGATCCTCTGGGTCAGCTACCCGCAGCTCGTGTTCCCGGCGCTGCTGTCGGCGGCGCTCCTGGGCGTGATGGCCTGGCGTCGCGGCCAGCTGTCGGGCGTGTGGTTCTACGGGCTGTTCGCGCTGGCGATCACGGTGTCGGTGCAGCTGGTGGGCGTGTACCTCGTTTTCGCCAGCCTGATCGTGCCGGCGCTCGCGACCGCGGCGATGAAGGGGCGGGGGCGGCTCGGCCTGGCCTACGGCATCGGTGTCGCCGGCTACGTGCTCGGCCTGGTGTTGTCGGCGGTGCTCGACCTGCCGAGCGGCGCGATGATCGTCTGGACCCTCGCGGCGGTTGCCCTGGCGGCGCAGGCGCTGCCCGCGACCCGGCGATGAACGGGCCCCGGCCCCGCGGCCGGGCCTTCATCCGGGCGCCACGGGCGCCTGTTACAATATAACGACATGAACGTCCGCCAGTCCTCGCTGCTCGACCGCCTCGGCGCCACCGGCTCGCTGCTGTGCGCGATCCATTGCGCGCTGCTGCCGGCGGTGATCGCGCTGCTGCCGTCGCTGGGCATCGCGGCGTGGCTCGGCGACGGGTTCGAGCGCGGCTTCGTGGCCTTCGCCACGTTCCTCGGCTTGTTCACCATCGTCTGGGGGTATCGCCGCCACCGCGCGGTCCGCGCGCTCTGGCTGCTGCTGCCGGGCCTGGCGGCGCTCTGTTTCGCCACCGGGTACGCCCCGCTGCACCACGCCGTGGTGCCGCATGCCATCGTCATGACCTTCGGCGGCACCCTGGTCGGGCTGGCCCATCTGGCGAACCTGCGGCTCAACCACGGCCACGTCCACGACGCGCATTGCGCGCACCAGCCGGGTTAAAATCGCGCCTTCGGCCCGTTCCGTGGCCGCACGACACCGAACAGGAGCACGAGATGGGCAAGGGCGACAGGAAGACCGCGAAGGGCAAGCGCTACAACGCCAGCTACGGCAACGCGCGCCCGCGCGCCGCCGCGAAGGCCGCCGGCACGACCGCCGCGCCGGTCGCGAAGAAGGCCGCGGCGAAGAGCGTGAGCAAGGCGCCGGCGAAGAAGGCCGTCGCGAAGAAGGCCGCGGCGAAGTAACCGCCGTCCGGCAGTCTCAGGCCACCCGCCGGCCGGCCGAGAACACGGCGCCGGCGAGGTCGCCGCCCAGCCAGTAGCAGAGTTCCGCCGGCTGGGCGATCTTCCAGTGCACGAAGTCCGCGCGCATTCCCGCGCGGAGCACGCCACGATCCCCAAGTCCGAGCGCACGCGTGCCATTGACGGTGGCACCGCGCAGCGCTTCCTCCGGCGTGAGGCGGAAGTGCGCGCACGCCAGCTGCATGGCCTGGCGCAGCGAGAGCAGCGGCGAAGTTCCCGGATTGCAATCGCTGGCCACGGCCAGCGGCACGCCGTGCGCGCGCAGCGCGTCCAGCGGCGGCAACCGCGTCTCGCGCAACACGTGGAAGGCCCCGGGCAGGAGCACGGCGATGGTCCCGGCCGCGGCCATCGCGCGCACCGCGGCCTCGTCCGTATGTTCGATGTGGTCGGCGGACAGGCCGCGGTATTCCGCCACGAGCGCCGCCCCGCCCAGGTCGCTCAGCTGGTCCGCATGCAGTTTCACCGGCAGGCCGAGCGCCGACGCCGCCTCGAACATGCGCCGCGTCTGCGACGGGCTGAAGCCGATGCCCTCGCAGAACGCGTCGACGGCGTCGACCAGGCGCTCCTCATGCAGGCGCACCAGCCATTCGATCGCGGCGGCGACGTAGCCGTCGGCATTGCCCGCGAACTCCGGCGGCAGCGCGTGCGCGCCGAGGTAGGTCGTGCGCACGCCGATGCCGAGCGTCTCGCCGACGCGGCGCGCGACCCGCAGCATCTTCCGCTCGGCCTCGTAGTCGAGCCCGTAACCGGACTTGATCTCGAGCGTGGTCGCGCCATCGCGCAGCAGCGCGCGGGCGCGCGGCAGGGATTGCGCGAGCAGTTCGTCCTCGGAGGCGGCACGCACGGCCTGCACGGTCGACAGGATGCCGCCGCCGGCGCGCGCGATCGCCTCGTAGCTCGCGCCCTGCAGCCGCATCTCGAACTCGCCCGCACGGTCGCCGGCGAAGACCAGGTGGGTGTGGCAGTCGACCAGGCCGGGCGTGATCCAGCCGCCGCCGAAATCGAAGCGCGCGGCGCTCGCGGCATCCGCGTCCGCCGGCAGGGCGGCGCGCTCGCCGACCCAGGCGATGCGGCCGTCGCGCCAGGCCAGCGCGCCATCGGCGATCGCGCCGTAGCCGTCGCCGTCGAGGGTCGCCAGCGAGACGCCGACGGCCAGTCCGTCCCAGCGGGATGCCTGCGCGTGGAGGGAAGATCCGGGCATGCGCCGGATTGTCGCATTGCGGGCGCTGCGAGGGGAGAATGGGCCCATGCGGACCCCGAACGATCCCTTCGCCCTGCGCGGCATCGCCAACCTGCATTCGCATGCGTTCCAGCGCGCGATGGCCGGGCTGGCGGAGCGCCGGACCGACCGCGGCGACAGCTTCTGGACCTGGCGCGAGACCATGTACCGCATGGCGGGGCGCTTCGATCCCGACACGCTGCATGCCGTCGCGTCGCAGCTGTACGCGGAGATGCTGGAAGCCGGGTACACGACGGTCTGCGAATTCCACTACCTGCACCACCAGCCGGATGGCCGGCCGTATGCCGATCCGGCCGCGATGTCGCGCGCGCTGGTGCGCGCGGCGCGCGAGACCGGCATCCGGCTGGCGCTGCTGCCGGTGCTGTACATGACGGGCGGCTTCGACGGCCGCGCGCTCGCCGAGCGGCAGCGGCGCTTCGGCCACGACGTGGACGCGTTCCTGCGCCTGGTCGAGGCGCTGCGCACCGACGAAAGCGAGGTCCTGCGCGTCGGGTGCGCGCTGCACAGCCTGCGCGCGGTGCCGGCGGACGCGATGCAGGCGGTGCTGTCGACGCTGCCGCGCGACATGCCGGTGCACATCCACATCGCGGAACAGCTCGGCGAGGTGCAGGACAGCCTCGCCGTGCGCGGCGCGCGACCGGTGGAATGGCTGCTGGACAACGCCGCGGTCGACGCGCGCTGGACACTGGTGCACGCCACCCACCTGGAGCGCGCCGAAGCGGAGGGCATCGCGCGCAGCGGCGCGACCGTGGCGATCTGCCCGACCACGGAAGCGAACCTCGGCGACGGCCTGTTCCCGCTGCGCCATTTCCTGGACGCCGGCGGCGCGATCGGCATCGGCTCCGACTCGCAGGTGTCGGTGTCGCCGGTCGAAGAGCTGCGCTGGCTGGAATACGGGCAGCGCCTGGCGACCCACCATCGCAACATCGCCGTGCGCCCCGGCTCGCCGAGCGTCGGGACGACGCTGCTGGATACGGTGCACGCGAGCGCAGCGAACGCGACCGGCCTCGGCTGCGATGGCGACGTGGTCGTGCTAGATGCGGAGGCGCCGCAGTTCGCGGGCGCGACGCCGGACGACGTCGCCGACCGCTGGATCTTCAGCGGCAACCGTCCGCTGGTGCGCGAGGTCCACGTGGCCGGTACGCGCGTCGTCGCCGACGGCCGCCACCGCGATCGCGACGCGATCGCCGCGCGCTACCGCACCGCCATGGCAACGCTGCTGTAGCGGCGACGTTCCTTCCGGCGCTACAGCAGCGCCGGCGCTTGCGGCAGCGCGCCTTCGAGGGCGAGCAGGAAGGTCTTGATCGGCAGCCCGCCGCCGTAGCCGGTGAGGCTGCCGTTCGCGCCGATCACGCGATGGCAGGGCAGCACGATGGACAGCGGGTTGCGCCCGTTCGCCGCGCCGACCGCGCGTGTCGCGGTCGGCTTGCCGACGCGGGCGGCGAGCTCCGCATAGCTGATCGTCCTGCCATAGGGAATGTCGGCCAGCGCCCACCACACGCCGCGCTGGAATTCGGTGCCCTGCGGCGCGAGCGGCAGGTCGAAGTCGCGGCGCCGGCCCGCGAAGTAGTCGTCGAGCTGGCGATGCGCGGCGTCGATGATCGCGTTGCGGCCCGCGCGCCAGGCGGCGCCGCGCTTCACCGGGTGCGCGGGCGTCTCGAACTCGAGCACCTGCAGGTGCGTGTCGTCGGCGGCGAGCAGCAGCGGCCCGACCGGGCTGTCGATCACCGCGTGGCGAATGGTGCCGGTGTGGTTCATTGCGGTTTCCTCTTCGCAGGCTTGTCGCCCGGCATCGACACCAGGTCGCGCCAGAGCAGGATGACGGCATAGGCGCGCCACGGCCGCCAGGCTTCGGCGCGCTCGATCAGCGCCCTCGGGGAGAGCCGTGGCGCATCGCGCGGGAAGGCGCGCTGCAGCATCAGGTCCTCGGCCGGGAACGCGTCGGGATGCCCGAGCGCGCGCAAGGCGAGGTATTGCGCGGTCCACGGGCCGATGCCGCGCAAGGCGGTCCAGCGCGCGACGAAATCCTCGAGGGTGCGTTCCGGCCGGAAGTCGACCTTGCCGTCGAGCAGCGCGCGCGCAACGGTGCGCAGCGTCTCCGCGCGCGAGCGCGTCAGCCCGATGCCCGACAGGTCGGCGTCGGCCAGAACCGCCGGTGTCGGGAACCGGTGCGTCAATGCCGGGTGCCCGGTGCCGGGCGCGAACGGGGTTTCGAGCGCGGTGCCGAAGCGTTCCGCGAGACGCGCGGTGACGGTGCGCGCCGCCGCGGTGCTGACCTGCTGGCCGACGATCGCGCGCACCGCCGCCTCGAAGCCGTCCCAGCTGCTCGGCACGCGGACGCCGGGATGCGCGGCCAGCACCGGCGCCAGGCGCGGCGAGCGCGACAGCACCGCGCCGATGGCGCGCGGATCCGCGTCGAGGTCGAACATGCGGCGCACGCGGTTCACGACTTCGAGCAGGCGCGCCGGGGGCAGGCCATGGAGCTCGAGCCGCAGCGCATGTTCCTCGCCGGGCCACGCCGAAACGCGCAGCCACGCCGCGCGGCCGGCGGCACCGCTGCCATCTGCCTCGTCCGGCAGCACGGCGCGCGCGTAGCTCGCGTCGTCGACGTGCTCAATCCCCGGCAGCGCGCGCCCGCGCATGAACGCAAGCAGCGCGTCGAAGTCGTACGGAGGTCGATAGCCGAGCCGCAGCACCAGGCCTTCCTCCCCCTCGCCGTCGCGCGCCGCGACCGGGCGCTTGCGCAGGTCGCGCGGCGCCATCCTGTAGGCATCGCGGAACGTCGTGTTGAAGCGGCGCAGGCTGCCGAAGCCCGCGGCGAGCGCGACGTCGGTGATCGGCAATGCGGTCTCGGTGAGCAGCTGCTTCGCGAACAGCAGCCGGCGCGTCCCGTGCACGCCGATCGGCGGCGCGCCGAGGCGCTCCACGAACAGCCGCCGCAGCTGGCGCTCGCCCAGGTGCACGCGCTCGGCGAGCACGGACAGCGGCTGCTCGGCGAGCAGGCCCTCGTCGATCAGCTTCAGGGCGCGCGCCACCGCCGCGTCGCCGCGCCGCCATGCGCCATCGCCCGGCGAGAGCTCGGGGCGGCAGCGCAGGCACGGGCGGTAGCCGGCGGCCTCGGCGGCCGCCGCGTTGCCGTAGTACGCCACGTTCGCGCGCTTCGGCGTCGGCGCCGGGCAGACCGGGCGGCAGTAGATGCCGGTGCTGCGGACGGCGGTGAAGAACAGCCCGTCGAAGCGCGCGTCGCGGCTCAGCCGCGCGCGCTCGCAGACGTCGGGCGGTGGCAGGGCGGTGGCGGGCGCGGCGTCCATGGAAGCAGGCTAGCACCGGCGCGGGGCGCCGACTCGCCGGATTCGGACATGGATGCCGGGGGCCGTTCAGCGCCCCGGCGCGAGCGCCGGCAGCAGGGTCGCGGGGTCGCCATCGCCGGGCTCGGCCGGCACGCCCAGCAGCCGCATCAGCAGCGGATACACGTCCACGTTATCGAACGGCGGCAGGCGCCTGCCGTCGGCGATGCGCGGCCCGTCCGCGACGAACACCGCGCGCATTTCCGGCGATTCCGGCGCATAGCCGTGCGCGCCGGTGGCATGGGCCATGGCGGTGCGGGCGTTGGGCGCGTCCTTCGGCGCGTCGTCCGTCGCGCCCGCGGCGGCGTCCGCCGGCCGCGTCGTCAGCACCCAGCCGATGTCGGCCTGGCACACGATGGCGGGCACGCGCGGATGCGTGCCGTAATGCCAGCGCGCCGGCAGTTCCGCCTTGCGCCAGCATTCCGAATGCGCATGGCGCCCGAGCAGCGCGGCCTCGATCGCGGCGACGTCCGCGCCGGCGGCGGGGGCGAGGCCGACGGCGGTGCCGCGGCTCACCACGTCGATCGCGGCCATCGGCAATCCCCGCGCCGCGAGCAGGTCGTCGAGGTATTCGCGCTGCCCCGGCGGCACGCGCGCCATGCCGTGGTCGGACACGACGATCACGTCCACGCGGTCGCGCAGGCCGCGCGCCTCGAGGCCGGCGACCAGCTGCGCCAGCGCGTCGTCCACGTTCGCCTCGGCCTGCATGACCTGTGGCGATCCGGGCCCGAAGGCGTGGCCTTCGTGGTCCACCTGGTCGAAATACAGTGTCACGAAGGTCGGGCGCGCCGCATCGGTGCGCGCCAGCCAGTCGAGCACCGTGTCGACGCGGGCGCTGTTCGGCATGCGCGCATCGAAGCGCCTCCACTGGTCCGGATGCATGCCGCCGATCGGCGCTTCCGAGCCCGGCCAGAACATCGTCGCGGCGTGGCCGCCGTGGCGCTGCAGCGTCACCCATGCCGGCGTGCCGCCCCACCAGCGCGGATCCTCGACGGCCGCGCGATTGCCGAGCGAGAACGCACCGAGCGCCGGGTCGCGCATGGTGTTGTTGACGATGCCGTGGTGGTCCGGACGCAGCCCCGTCACCAGTGCGTAGTGGTTGGGAAAGGTGAGCGACGGGTAGGAAGGCGTCATCCAGTCCGCATGCACGCCGCGCGCGGCGAGCGCATCGAGCGTGGGCATGAGGCCGGTGCCGACCACGTCGGGGCGCAGGCCGTCGATGGACACCAGCAGCACCGCCGGCGCCGTCGCCGGAGCCGGAGCGGGCGACCTGCCGGGCCACCCGGCGCATCCGCCAAGTGCGGCAAAGGCGAGGACGATGGCGAGGCGGACGGCGGGGCGCGGATCGTGCATGGCCCGATGATAAGCTCCGCGCATTGCCCCGGGGACATGCCATGCGCCACGCGATCGCCTTGCCGCTGCTGCTGTCGTTCGTGCCGATGCTCGCGCCGGCGCAGGAGGCCGCTCCGGCGCCTGCCGACGCACCCGCCGCCGCAACGGTCTCGGACGCGTGCGCCGTCTGGGCGCGCGAAGCGGCCTTCGCGCAGTCGGTCGCCGACCACGATGCGGCCGCGTTCGCCGCGTACCTCCATCCCGACGCGGTGTTCATCAGCGGCAAGCGCGCCACGCGCGGCGCGGACGCGATCGTCGCGGAATGGGCCGGGCTGATCGCCGGCAAGGACATCGTGCTGCGCTGGTACCCGGACACCGTCGACGTCGGCGCGAACGGCGCGGTCGCGCTGTCGCGCGGCCCGTACTGGATGGAGAATCCGTCGGCGCCGCCGGACAAGCGCTATCGCCGCGGCCGCTTCATCTCCACCTGGCTGCGCGACGCCGACGGCCAGTGGCAGGTCGTGTTCGACGGCGGCGCCGGCGAAGCCACCGTGCCGGCCACCGCCGACGAGATCGCGAACCTGATCGTCGCGCGGACGGAGTGCCCGGCGTCCTGATCAGCGGGATCGGGCCGACGGCGAGACCTGTTCGAAGGCGAGCTTGCCCGACGGATAGTCCGCGGTGATGCGGAACGTCGCGAACGCGTTGCCGCCGAGCGCGCCGGACACCGGCTTGTCGATCACCGCCGCGAGGTACTCGTCGAACGCACGATCGGGCCGCGCCGAGAACCACACCGGCCCGGTATGCCAGCCCGCGATCTCGATGTCGGGGACGCGGATCATCGGCGCGCCGGAATCGCCGCCCTCGATGAACGGCCAGTCCGGGTGGCGCTCGCGCCAGCCCTTCAGCACGTTGATCGCGATGAAGCTGCCCGCGCGCTCGCGCACGCCCGCGTCGCCGAGCTGCTCCGCCGCCTTCTTGCCGAGGCGGAACGTCGCGCCCGTATCGAACAGGAACTGCAGGTCGGTGCCCTCGACCCGCGCCGGGATCCGCGCGAAGCCGGTCGCCTGGCCGTCCTTCGTGTCCTTCTTGAAGCGCATGTCGAGCACGTGCGCAGGCGCGAGCTTCGGCAAGGCGCCCTTCGGCAGCATCCGCAGCGTGCCGGCGCGGTAGTCCCATTCCCAGGTGCGGTCGGCGAACCAGCGGGCGCCGAGCATGCCGTCGATGACGACGCCGCGCGGCGGCACCAGGATCGGGACTTCCACCTTGCCCGACTCCGCGCGCGGCGCCGGGATCCATGCGCCGGCGAAGCGCGGCCATGGGGCGCTGCCCGCCGCGGCGCGGCGCGGATCGGCCGGCATCGTGAACGGCAGGCCGAGCTTGGTCGCGCCGAGCGTGCTCAGGTTGGTCCCGCCGGCCGTGTCGGTGATGAGGTCGAGCGTGGCGCCACCGGGCGCCCTGGCCTGCACGAAGAAGCGCAGCTGGTCGAACCGGGTCGGGATCGCATGCGGGAGCGCAGGCTGTCCCTTCGCGGGTGCGGGCCGGGGGGCATGCGCGGGGGCGGGCGTCGCGGCGACGCCGGCGCCCGCCGCGAGGAGCGCGGCGAGGCCGAGGGCGGCGAAGCGGGTCACGGCTTCACGAACTTGTAGGCGAACTGGTCGGTCTTGCCGCGGATCGACTTGTCGAACACCTTGAGCGTGTGGTCGTCCGCGGGATTGCGCAGCGCCTCGCTCTCGCCGGCGTAGCGGAAGCCTGCGGCCTCGACCTGCTGCTTCACCAGCGCAGGATCGATGCGATGCAGCGTTTCGGTGTCGCGCAGGCCGGAACCCGCTTCGGCCGCGTGGTCGACGATCACGTACACGCCGCCCGGCTTCAGCGCATCGAACACCTGCTTGTTGAAGCGCGCCAGGTCGACCGGGCCCATGAACTTGTCGGGATAGTCGTGGTAGTTCTGCGAAGTGAACACCACGTCCGCCTGCGCGGGCGCGGACAGTTCCGCCGCCGACTGCTTCAGGATCTCGATGTTGCCGTAGGCGTCGGCGATCGCCTGCAGCTTGTCGGTGCTCTCGTCGTATTCGGTCGGCCACACGGCGTAGACCTTGCCGTCGGCGCCGACCGCCTTGCTGAAGATGCGGGTGAAATAGCCGCCGCCGGGGATCAGCTCGATCACCGTATCGCCGGGCTTCACGCCGGCGAAGGCGGCGAGCTCGCCGCCGTGGCGGCGCGCGTCGTTCTGCGCATCGTCGCTGCGGGCCGGGTCGGCGAGCGCGGCAGCGATGTTGGCCGGCAGCGCTGCGGGCGCGGCGGCAGCGGGCGCGGCCTGCGCGGCGTGCATCGAATGGCCGGCATGGGCCGCGGGGTGGGTGGCCTGGGCCGAGGCCGCGGCGGGCAGCGCGAGCCCGATCGCGAGGGCGAGCATCCAGTGTTTCATGGGGGACTCCTGGGATGCGCCGGATCCGCCGGCGCGGACGCCGATTATGGCGCCGGCCCGCCACCCCGGCGCAACCACCGGGCCCGGGGGCGCAGGTCGCTCACGGCGCCCCGGCGCTGAAGAGCCCGCGGGAAATGAAGTGCGCCGGCGCCGCGGCGAACAGCATGCCGATGGCCAGCAGCATCCAGCGCCGGCGCAGCCAGATCGCGCGGAAGCCCGACAGCAGCGCCGCCAGGTCCACCAGGTAGGCGGCGCAATACGCGACGTTGGCCAGCACCGCGAGCATGAACAGCTGCTGCGCCAGCTCGAAGGGCGTGCCCTGGATCGTGCGCGCGGAATCGAGGAACCAGGTCGCCACGACGACCGCCAGCAACCAGGCGTTGTAGAGCAAGCGGCGCGGTTCCCAGTAGGCGATGGCGCTGGTCAGCGGGGAATGCAGGTCGATCATGCCGGCCTCAGCCTTCGCGGACGCGCTGGATCAGCGCTTCCATGTGCGCGAGGTACGCGTCGAGCGCCTTGCGGCCCGCCGCGGTGAGCCGGTATTCGGTGCGCGGCATGCGCTCGACGAAGGTCTTGTCGCAGGCGATGAAGCCGGCATCCTCGAGCTTGCGCGCGTGCACGCTGAGGTTGCCGTCGGTGATGTCGAGCAGCGCCTTGAGCGCGTTGAAGGTGAGCGAGGGCGCACCGGCGAGCGCGCTGACGATGGCCAGGCGCACGCGCTCGTGGATGACGCGGTCGAGGTCGACGGCGGATTGCGCGTCGGCGCGCGCCGCGGCCGCAGCGGCGGCGGCACCGCGCTTCGCCGGCACGGCGGCCTCCGCTGCTGCGCGCGGTGCCCGCGCCGCGGGCGTCTTCGCCGCCGGCCTAGCCACCGTGCCGCCTCGCGATCACGATGCCGAAGCCGATGTGCAGCCCGCCGAAGCCCGCCGCCATCCAGGCGTCGGCCCACGCCGGCGTCGTCGCCAGCGCGAGCGTGCCCAGCCACATGAAGCCGATGCCCATCAGCGGCACCGCGCCCACGGAGAACGTGCCCGCCGAGATCACCGCCGCGCCGTACGCGAGCATCCACAGCCCCGGCAGGAAAGCCGTCGCGCCGTGCGGGAACAGCGCGAACGTCAGCGCGACCGCGACCCCCACCGGCGGCAGGAAGCTCATCAGGAACTTGCGCCCGGGCCCGGACGCGAGCGGGGCACCGAAGCGTTTCGCCTTCAGCGACAGCGTCACCGCGGCGATGACCGCGGCGACGAGCGCCGTGCCCATCCACACCGCGAGCCAGCGCTGCGGCGTCGGCTGCAGCGACGCCAGCCACGCGGCGGGCAGGGCGACCGCGCCGATCGCCACGCCGCCCCAGCCGGGCACGGCGGTGAAGGCGCTGGAGCGCTCCATGGTGCGGCGGATGAAGCGGAGATCCTCCATCGCGCGCTGGTGCAGCGAGACGGGGGAATCGGGTCGGTCGACGCGGAGGGGTCTGCTCATGGGCGCAGGTATAGCCCCGCCCACGGCGGCGCGTCAAGTACTTTTCATTGCAAAGCACAGTCTCCCGCGCCGCAGACGGGGAGCAGGTTGTTGTCGGGCCGCACGTCCAGCAGCAGGTGGCGGGGGTCGATCCCCGCCTCGGCCGGCGGCGCCGATACGCGGACCACGATCCGTTGCTGTCCAGTGCGGATGGCGTGGAGGCGGCGGTACAGCACAGGGCCGGGCCGATCGTCCGTGCCGGCGCCGAGGACGCCGATCTCCACGGCGTCGTCCATCGGCACCGCGGTTTCGGCGCCGCGCTCGTCGACGGTCACCTTGCGGGCCTGCACGTCCATCGCGACCTCCCACTGGCCGTCGCCCAGCGCACGCGCGTCGGCGCGGACCGTCTTGAGGTCCCAGTACGTGTTGGCGGCGAGCAAGTCGTGCAGCAGCTGCCGGCGGTCCGGCGGCGTCACCGCCTGCAGCTCGCGGTACAGGTCGCGCGCCGTCGCCAGCGGCGGCCTGCCGTCCGCGTGCGCCCGGAGCAGGCTGCGCAGCGCAGCGTCGACGCGGTCGCTGCCGAGGTACGCGTCCAGCGCATGCATGGCGAACGGGCCCTTGCGGTACGCCTCGGCCCAGTCGGTCGCGCGCAGCAGCGGCTTGCCGGCCTGCGCGCGCGGCGTCAGGTAGGACTCGCGCAGCACCGCGAGCATGCGCTCCAGGTGCGCTTCGCCGTAGGTCTCGCGCATCGTCGCCAGCGCGGAGTGCCAGGCCAGGCTTTCGCTCAGCAGCGGCGCGCCCTCCACCGGGGCTGGGATGAGCTGCGCGCCCCACCACTGGTGCGCGGTCTCGTGCGCGACCACGCCGAACGCGAAATCGATGTCGCGCCAGTCGGCCTCGGGGTGGTAGCGGGCGAAGGACTCCTGGAACGAGACGTCGCCGGGCGCCGCGTGCAACCCGCCGTCGCCGGGACGTTCGGTGAAGCGCAGGTGGCGCAGCGGATAGGGGCCGAAGTCGCGACTCATCGCCGCGAGCGTCGCGGTCGCGGCGCGCACGATGCGTTCTGCGTTCCAGGGGTGCGCGGGATGGTGGAAGACCTCGATCGCGACGTGCTTCCATTGCGCGCGGCGCACGGCGTAGCGCGCGGAGTAAAAGCCGAGGTCGCCGGCGCGGATCGGCGCTTCCGTCGAATAGTGGAAGTACGCGCGGCCGCCTTCGTTCCACGCCTTGCGCAACAGACCGGGGGCGATGGCGGTCTGGCCCGGCGCCGTGGAAATGACGGAGTCCACCGAAAGCCGCTGGCCGCGCGTGGCGGTGTACGGAATCCTCGGGTCGTCGAGCGGGGGCACTTCCGGTCGCGCCGCCAGCCCGTGTTCGCGCCGGTCGGCGGGGTTGTTCAGTTCGCGCGCGACCTGGTAACCGAGCAGCGGGAACCAGTCTTCCTGCAGGAACCGGCTGCCGTTCGCGGCGATCGCCGGGTCGATGCCATGTTGGGTGAAGCCGTCGCCGCCGAACGCGACCTCGAAGCGCAGCTGCATCGATTCGCCCGGCCGCAGCGGTTGCGCGAGGGCGAAGGCGTGGTAGCCCAGGTCGTCGTCGGCGATGACGTGCCGCGCGGGGCGATCCGGCTGCAGCTGCCGCGTGCGCACGTCGTGCGAGGTGGCGACGTGCAGCATCGCGATCGGCTGCGTCGAGGCGTTGACCAGGCGGTAGCTGCCGCGCACAGCCGCGGTGCCGTCCTCGGGATGCAGGTCGACGCGCAGATGCAGGTCGGTGGGCACCGGCCGCGGCGCATCGGCGTAGCGACCGTACAACGCCTCGTAGCGCGCGGCGCGCGCCTTGGCCTCGGCGCGGTCGACGAACGGATGCCGCACGTGCGTCTGGTGGAAGATGAAGCCACCGGCCGCGAGCATCAGCACCAGGCCCGCAGCGCCGACGTCCAGCAGCGGGCGCGACAGTCGCGGCCGCACGTCCCGGAGCCGCGCGCGCAGCCCCGCGCCGGCGCCGCGGGGCAGCAGCAGGATCGCGGCCAGCGACAGCAGCAGCGCCACCCCGGCCCAGTACGCCTTGAACCACGCCCACGGCAGCAGGTCGCGGGCGAAGCCGCGCATGTCGCTGTACGTCCAGCCCGGGTCGCTGCCGTAGACCAGCAGGCGATCGTCGATGCCCAGCGCCGACGCGCCGACGATGCCGAGGAACACGGCGATCACGAGCAGCTGCGCGAGATGGCGGTGGTCGGCGATCGCGTGCAGCGCCATCGCCAGCACCCCCAGCAGCAGCCAGTCGACTGCCTGCAGGCCGAACAGCACGCCCGCGTACAAGCCCGGGTCGAAGGCCGTGACGTCGAGCGAGGCCTGCACCGCCATCGCCACCAGCATCCGCAGCGCCTGCAGGGCGAGCACCAGCAACACGAGGCCGCCGAGGCGGCCAGCGAAGCGCAGCCAGTCCGGGACCGGCGCCGCGTCGGCGATCGCGGCGATGCCGGCATCGCGGTCGCGCCACGCGAGCTCGCCGGCGGCGAGCATCAGCACCAGCGGCAGCACCAGCAGGAAGAAGGCCTCCGAATGCGCCATCAGTTCGACCATCGCGCCCATGGTCGGGCGGATCGGTACGCCGACGTTCTCCATCAGTTCCGGCGTCGCCAGGCCGAACACGGCCACGAGCAGGAGCAGCACGATGCCGGGCCAGCCGGTCGCGACCTGCCGGAATGCGTCGGTCGACAGCGCGAGCAGCTGGCGCAGGCGCGTCGCCGGGCCGAAATGCACGTCGACGCGGCGCGGCATCGCCGGCGCGCGCGCGGCCGCGGTCGAGGCCGCCGCCATGCCGGGTGCCGCATCGAGCGCGACGGCCTTGCGGCGCCTGCCGCGTCGACCGCCGCCGCCTTCGTCCTGGGCGAAGCGGAAGCGCCGGAACGTGAGCGCCAGCAGCGCCAGCGCCACCCCGATCCAGATCGCGCGATTGCCGAACGTGACCGCGTCGAGGCCGAGGATGCGCACGCTCTTTTCCGCGTCCGTCCACGCCGCCGAACTCTTGCTGACGATGGTCAGCGCCATCGGATCGAACAGCGTGGCCGTGTCCCAGAAGCCGAGCGTCCGCGCGATGTACTGCGAGCCGAACAGCCCCAGGAACAGCACCAGCCCCACGGCCGGGTACGCCGCCGACGCCTTGCGCCGCCACGCGACCAGCGCGAATGCCATCGCCGTGACCACGAACGCGTTCGGCAGCGCGAGCAGCAGGTAGGGGGCGAGGTAGGCCTCGATGCGGAACGGCCCCATCACCGGCTGCAGCCACGGCAGCGGCAGGCACAGCAGCAGGCCGAGCGGCAGCGCCAGGGCGAGCAGCGCGTTCAGCGCGAACGCCGCGAGGAAGTGCCCGGCCAGGTAGTCGAAGCGGCCGAGCGGCGTCGCGCAGGCCAGCGGGAACATCCGCGATTCCACGTCGCGCGCGAGGATGCTGCCGGTGAGCGCCGCGGCCATCGGCAGCCACAGCATGGCGAGCACCTGGGTGACGTTGGCCACCACGTACGGCGAATTGAACCAGTACCCGTGCTCGAGCGCGGCGTGGCCCTGCATCTGCCCGCCGAGCTGCCACGAGATCGCGGCCAGCGCCACGAAGCAGATCCACGGCCAGGGCTGCCGCGCCTGGTAGCCGAAGGCGAAGGCGAACGTCTCCTTCAGCCTCATGCGACCGCCGCGCCCATCGTGCGGAAGTACACGTCGCCGAGGGTCGGCTCGGCGGGCTCGAAGCCCTCGCCGGGCGGTATTTCCGCGTGGACGCGCGCGATCGTGCGGCCGGCCATCATGCGCGTCGAGACCACGGCATGGTCGCGGCCCAGCGCGTCGAGCGCATCGCGTTCGACCACGCGCTGCCAGATCCGCCCGCGCAGCGCGGCCATCGCCGCCAGCGGCTCGGCCTCGAGCAGGATCGTGCCGCTGCGAATGATGGCCATGCGGCTGCACAGCTCGGCCACGTCCTCGACGATATGGGTGGACAGGATCACGACCGCGTTCTCGCCGACCGCCGACAGCAGGTCGAGGAAGCGCACGCGCTCGGCCGGGTCGAGGCCGGCGGTGGGCTCGTCGACGATGATCAGCTTCGGGTCGCCCAGCAACGCGATCGCCACGCCGAGCCGCTGGCGCATGCCGCCGGAGAAGCCGCCGACCTTCTGCCGGCGCACCGCGTGCAGGTTCACCTGGTGGAGCAGGGCGTCGACCAGGTCGTTGCGGACGCTCCGGTCGGCGACGCCCTCGAGGATCGCGAAGTGGTGCAGCAGCTTCTCCGCGGTGACGCGCGGATAGACGCCGAAGTCCTGCGGCAGGTAGCCCAGGGTCTCGCGCACCCGGCCGGGCTCGCGCAGCACGTCGATGTCGCCGAGCCGGATCTCGCCCGAGTCGGGCTGCTGCAGCGTGGCGATGGTGCGCATCAGCGTGGACTTGCCGGCGCCGTTGGGCCCGAGCAGGCCGAACATGCCGGGCTTGACGGTCAGGGACACGTCGCGCAGCGCGTGGACGCCGTTGGCGTAGGTCTTCGAGAGGTTTCGGACGTGCAGTTCCAAGAGCGCGCTTCCCCGGCATGGATGCGGCAGTAATAGCGTGCGCCGGCGCGCCGCGGCCCCGGCGGGAAGTCACGGTGCAGGTAGATTTGCGACGAAACCCCGGAATCCGGGGCCGAAGCGCGGGGCGCGCCGGCCAGGCCGCGGCCCGGTGCCATAATCGGCCTTCACGCACTGCCACCGGCCGCCATGTCTTCCAGCACCTCCCGAAACGACCCCACGCGCCACATCCGCGCCCCCCGCGGCACCGAGCTCAGCTGCAAATCCTGGCTCACCGAGGCCCCGTTCCGCATGCTCCAGAACAACCTGGACCCGGAGGTGGCCGAGAACCCGGCGGAGCTGGTGGTGTACGGCGGCATCGGCCGCGCCGCACGCAACTGGGAGTGCTACGACGCCATCATCGCCACGCTGAAGACGCTCGGCGATAACGAGACGCTGCTGGTGCAGTCCGGCAAGCCGGTCGGCGTGTTCCCCACCCATGCCGACGCCCCGCGCGTGCTGATCGCCAACTCCAACCTGGTGCCGCACTGGGCGACCTGGGAGCACTTCAACGAGCTCGACCGCAAGGGCCTGATGATGTACGGCCAGATGACGGCCGGCTCGTGGATCTACATCGGCTCGCAGGGCATCGTGCAGGGCACGTACGAGACCTTCGTCGAGATGGGGCGGCAGCACTACGGCGGCGACCTTCGTGGCCGCTGGATCCTCACGGCCGGCCTCGGCGGCATGGGCGGCGCGCAGCCCCTGGCCGCGTCGCTGGCGGGCGCGTGCTCGCTCAACATCGAGTGCCAGCAGTCGCGCATCGACTTCCGCCTGAAGACGCGCTACGTCGACGAGCAGGCCGCGGATCTCGACGACGCGCTCGCGCGGATCGCGAAGTACACCGCTTCCGGCGAAGCCAAGTCGATCGCGCTGCTCGGCAACGCCGCCGACGTGCTGCCCGAGCTCGTGCGCCGCGGCGTGCGCCCGGACGCCGTCACCGACCAGACCTCCGCGCACGACCCCGTGCACGGCTACCTGCCGCTCGGCTGGACGGTGGAGCAGTGGCTCGAGCGCCAGAAGTCCGAGCCGGACCGCTTGCGCGACGAGGCCAAGAAGTCCATGCGTGTGCACGTCGAAGCGATGCTCGTGTTCCAGCAGATGGGCGTGCCGACCTTCGACTACGGCAACAACATCCGCCAGATGGCTTTCGACGAAGGCTGCAAGAACGCGTTCGACTTCCCCGGCTTCGTCCCCGCCTACGTGCGCCCGCTGTTCTGCCGCGGCGTCGGCCCGTTCCGCTGGGTGGCGTTGTCCGGCGACCCCGAGGACGTCTACAAGACCGACGCCAAGGTCAAGGAACTGATCCCCGACGACCCGCACCTGCACCGCTGGCTCGACATGGCGCGCGAGCGGATTTCGTTCCAAGGCCTGCCGGCGCGCATCTGCTGGGTCGGCCTGGGGCAGCGGCATCGTCTGGGCCTGGCGTTCAACGAGATGGTCCGCAACGGCGAGCTCAAGGCGCCGGTCGTTATCGGGCGCGACCACCTCGACTCCGGGAGCGTGGCCTCGCCGAACCGGGAGACCGAGGCGATGCTCGACGGGTCCGACGCCGTTTCCGACTGGCCGCTGCTCAACGCCATGCTCAACGTGGCCGGTGGGGCCACCTGGGTGTCGTTACACCATGGTGGGGGCGTGGGGATGGGGTACTCGCAGCACTCGGGGGTGGTGATCGTGTGCGATGGCACCGAGGCGGCGGATGCGCGGATTGCGCGGGTGCTTTGGAACGATCCGGGCACGGGCGTTATGCGGCATGCCGACGCGGGTTACGACATCGCGTGGGAGTGTGCGGGGGAGATGGGGTTGAAGTTGCCGATGGTCTGATTGCTGACGCAGAAAACTAAAATTTTCGGACCACAGCGTCCGTTGCGTCGCGCGATACGCGCCAACTTGGAAGTCAGTGCACGAATGAGTCAACTCCAAAGTATCGAAGCAATCGAAAAGCGTTTGTGGAGCGCCGCCGACCTCCTGCGCGCCAATTCCGGACTGGCCAGCAACGAGTACTTCATGCCCGTGATGGGCCTGATCTTCCTGCGCCATGCCTACAGCCGCTATCTGGCCGTCAAGCCGCAGATCGAGGCGGGGCTGCCTAGCCGGGGCGGCAAGGTCCGCGCGCTGACCAAGGAGGACTTCAGCCAGCAGGGCGCCATCTTCCTGCGAGCGGAGGCCCAGTTCGAGTATCTGGTCGCCCTGCCGGATTCGGCCGACCGCGCGGCGGCCATCATCAATGCGATGGAGGGCATCGAAGCCGACTACGCCGCCCTGCGCGGGGTGCTGCCCAAGGCGGAATACCAGAAGATCGGCAACGACGACCTGGGCGAGCTGCTGCGCAAGCTCAACCCGGAGGAGCTCAAGACCGCCAACGGCGACATCTTCGGCCGCATCTACGAGTACTTCCTGACCCAGTTCGCCGACCAGGGCGCACACGACGGCGGCGAGTTCTTCACGCCCATCTCCATCGTGCAGATGATCGCCAACCTGATCGAGCCGGAGCGCGGCAGCGTGCTGGATCCGGCCTGCGGCTCCGGGGGCATGTTCGTGCAGAGCGCCAACCTGGTGGAGCGCAACCACGGCGACCCCAGCAAGGCGCTGACCTTCTGGGGCATGGAGAAGAACGCCACCACCATCAAGCTGGCGCAGATGAACCTGGCCGTGCACGGGCTGCAGGGCAACATCGCCGAGGCCATCAGCTACTACAGCGACCCGCACGAGCTGGTGGGCAAGGCCGACTACGTGATGGCCAACCCGCCGTTCAACGTGGACGAGGTGGACGCGGAAAAGATCCGCAACGACCCGCGCCTGCCGTTCGGCCTGCCCGGCGTGAACAAGGCGGGCAAGGTCAGCAACGGCAACTACCTGTGGATCTCCTACTTCTACAGCTACCTGTCCAAGCGCGGCCGCGCCGGCTTCGTGATGTCCTCGCAGGCGTCCAGCGCGGGGCGCGACGAAGCCAAGGTGCGCCAGAAGCTGGTGGAAACCGGCGACGTGGACGTGATGGTGGCCATCCGCGGCAACTTCTTCTACACCCGCACCGTGCCCTGCGAGCTGTGGTTCTTCGACAAGTCCAAGCCCGCGCAGCACCGCGACCACGTGCTGATGCTGGATGCCCGCAACGTCTACCGCAAGGTGACGCGCAAGATCTACGACTTCAGCCCCGAGCAACTGGCCAACCTGACCAGCATCGTCTGGCTCTACCGCGGTCAGCAGGGCCGCTTCCTGGCGCTGGTGCGGGAGCATCTGCTTGCCAGCATCCAGGCCGCCCTGGCCAGCCAGGCCCCGCTGCGCGAGGCGTACGGGGCACTGGCCACATGGGCCAACCTGCTGCGCAGCCCGCTACAGGAAGGCGACGCGCTCACGGCGCAGGTGGCGCTGGACGAGGCCGTCGCACAGTTCAACCGGGACTTCATGGCCTTCAACACCCAGGCCAATGCCGACGCCGTGGACGGGATCCCGGACGGTGCAGGCAACACCGAGCTCCACGAAGCCGCAGCGCGGCTGGCGCGGCTGGCCGATGCCAGCCGCGACCTGGTCAAGGCGGTGGACCACCTCTACAAGCTGGCCGGGCATGCGCTGGACGCCAGGCAGGGCGATGCCAACAGTCGCGACCTCAACCGCCAGCGCAAGGCCGCGGACGAGGCCCGCCGGGCGGCGGTGGAGGCGCTGAAGCCGGTGCGCTATTTCCACCGGCAGGCGCTGTGGCTGCAGGAACGCTTCCCGGAGGCCGAGCTGCGCGATGTGCCAGGGCTGGTGAAGCGGGTCAGCCGCGCCGAGATCGAAGCCAACGACTGGTCCCTGACGCCCGGCCGCTATGTGGGCGTGGCGCCGGAGGAGGTGGACGAGGACTTCGACTTCGAGGCTGCGCTGCGCGACCTCCATGTCGAGCTGACGGGCTTGAACGAGGAGGCGGTGGCGCTGGCGGCAAGGATTGCGCGCAACTTTGAGGAGCTTGGCGCGTGAGTTGGAAAGAACGTCGTTTGGGCGACGTGCTGACGCTTAAGCGTGGCTACGATCTGCCCGAAGCACAGCGTAGGCCCGGAGATGTTCCGGTCATCTCGTCTTCCGGAATCACCGGATCGCACAACATGGCGATGGTCGCAGGGCCGGGTGTGGTGACGGGGCGATACGGAACGATGGGCGAAGTGTTCTACGTCGAAGGCGACTACTGGCCGCACAACACCGCACTGTATGTCCGTGACTTCAAGGGGAACAATCCTCGTTTCATCGCGTACTTCTTGAAAAACGCGCTACGTGGGACGAACAGCAACAAAGCTGCCGTCCCAGGCGTGAACCGCAATGATCTGCACGAACGTAAAGTCTGCTCGCCTGATCTCGAAACCCAAGGTCGCGTCGTCGAACAGTTATTGCCGATTGACGACCTAATCGAAAACAACCGCCGCCGCATCGCGCTGCTGGAGCAATCCGCCCGCCTGTTGTACCGCGAGTGGTTTGTGCATCTGCGCTTCCCCGGCCACGAGCACGTCAAGGTGGTGGATGGTGTGCCTGAGGGGTGGAAGAGGAAGCCACTCAAACAGATTGCAACGCTGAACTACGGAAAAGCGCTGAAAGAGGAGATGCGCCAGCCCGGGCCTTACCCGGTCTACGGTTCAAGCGGCATCGTCGGCAGCCATATGGCGGGACTGACTTCTGGCCCGGGCATCATCGTTGGCCGCAAAGGGAATGTGGGAAGCGTCTACTGGTCGCCGGTCGCGTTCTTCGCAATAGATACGGTGTACTACATTAGTGTCGAGCAAAGCAGCCTGTACCTGTATTACGCGCTTCAGGACGCGCAGTTCATCAGCACGGATGTGGCCGTGCCCGGTTTGAATCGGGAATTTGCTTATAGCCGTCAACTGTTGGTTCCGGCGGATGACGTGCTTTCGGAATTTCTTGAGGCGGTGATGCCATTCCATAAGCAGATCGAAAAGCTCACCATGCTTAGCGAAAAGCTGCGTGAGGCGCGAGATTTGCTCCTCCCACGCCTAATGAGCGGCGAACTAGCGGTTTGATAGGCTGGGCACAGGGGGCTTCCGCATGCCGTTGAACGAAGACACGCTGGTCCAGCAGACCACCGCCGACTACCTGCGCGATGCGCTGGGTTGGCGCAGCGAGTACGCGTACAACACCGAGGTGCTGGGCCCGGAAGGCAGCTTCGGCCGCAAGAGCGAGCAGGAGGTGGTGCTGACCCGCATCTTGGGCGAGAAGCTGATCGCGCTGAATCCGGGCCTGCCCGACGCCGCTTACCGGGACGCGCTGCGCCAGATCGTGGAGGTGGGCGCCGGCCTGCGCGGCATGGCGGCCAACCGCGAGAAATACCAGCTTATCCGCGACGGGGTGAAGGTCAGCTACCGCAAGCCCGACGGCACGCTGGAAGCGCGCACCCTGCGCGTGTTCGACTTCGACACCCCGGAGAATAACGACTTCTTGGCCGTGCGCGAGCTGTGGGTCAAGGGCGAGCTCTACCGCCGCCGGCCGGACATCATCGGCTTCGTCAACGGCATCCCGCTGCTGTTCATCGAATGCAAGACCATCCACAAGAACCTGCGCAAGGCCTTCGACCAGAACCTGAAGGACTACCAGGACACCATTCCGCACCTGTTCCACCACAACGCCTTCCTGTTGCTGGCCAACGGTAGCGAGGCCAAGGTCGGCGCGCTGGGCGGCAAGTACGAGCACTTCCACAACTGGAAGCGGCTGGAGGAAGCCGAGCCCGGCGTGGTGGACATGGAAACCCTGCTGAAGGGCGTCTGCGACAAGCGCAACTTCCTGGACCTGTTCGAGAACTTCATCCTGTTCGACGACGTGGGCGAGCGCACCATCAAGATCGTGGCGCGCAACCATCAGTTCCTGGGCGTGAACCGCGCCATCCGCGCCGTGGCCAACCGCGCGCAGAACCAAGGCAGGCTGGGCGTGTTCTGGCACACGCAAGGCAGTGGCAAGAGCTATTCGATGCTGTTTTTCACCCGCAAGGTGCATCGGCGGGTGGGCGGCAACTACACTTTCGTCATCGTCACCGACCGCGACGATCTGGACGGCCAGATCTACAAGACCTACGTGGGCTGCGGCGTGGTGGGAGAGGGGGACGACGCCCGCGCGGCCAGCGGCGCGCACCTGAAAGGCCTGCTGGGCCAGCACAAGGGCTACGTCTTCAGCCTGGTGCAGAAGTTCAACGAGCAGGTGGACCCGGACAACCCGTATTCGCGTCGCGACGACATCATCGTGATCAGCGACGAGGCGCACCGCACCCAGTACGGCACGCTGGCGCTCAACATGCGCAACGCCCTGCCGGTCGCCAGCTACATCGGGTTCACCGGCACCCCGCTGATGGGCGACGACGAGGTGACGCGTCGGGTGTTCGGCGACTACGTTTCCACCTACGATTTCCGGCGCGCGGTGGACGACGGCGCCACCGTCCCGCTGTACTACGACGCCCGCGGCGAGAAGCTCAAGGTCGCCACCGACGACCTCAACCAGCGCATCGCCGACAAGCTGGCGGAGTTCGAGGAGGAGCTCAACGCCGACCCGGACGCGCAGCGGCGGCTGGAAGCGGCCATGGGCCGCGATTACTACGTCATCACCGCCGATGAGCGGCTGGACCGGATCGCCCGCGACTTCGTCCGGCATTACGCGGAGGGTTGGGAAAGCGGCAAGGCGATGTTCGTATGCATCGACAAGCCCACCTGCGTGCGGATGCACGGCCTAATCGAGAAATATTGGACCGAGCATATCCATGCGCTAACGGCGCAGAAGAAGCGCGAGACAAATGACCAGGCGCTGGCAGAGCGGTCCAGGCAGCTTAAGTGGATGGGCGAGACCCGCTTCGCAGTTATGGTCAGCGAGGAGCAGGGCGAGGTGGAGCGCTTCCGCCGGCTGGGGTTGGACATCCTGCCGCACCGCCGACTGATCAAGGAAGGCTGGAGCGTGCCGGGCTCGCCCAAGCCGCTGAGCATGGAGGATGCCTTCAAGAAGGCCGACCACCCGTTCCGCGTGGCGATTGTCTGCGCGATGTGGATGACGGGCTTCGACGTGCCCACGCTGGGCACGCTTTACCTAGACAAGCCACTGAAGGCGCACACCCTGATGCAGGCCATCGCCCGTGCCAACCGCGTGGCGGAGGGCAAGACCAACGGCCTGATCGTGGACTACTGCGGGATCCTGAAGAATCTGAGGCGCGCGCTGGCCACCTTCGCCGGGGCGACGCGTGAGGGCGACACCGGCGGCGATGGCTTGGACCCCGCGCAGCCCGAGGAGAGGCTGCTGGACCTGTTGGACGGGGCCCTGTCCGAGGTGACGGTATGGCTGAGTCAGCGGCAGGTGCCGCTGTCCGCGATCGTGGACAGCACCGGCTTCCAGCGCAACAAGGCGATCCTGGACACCAAGGAGTCGATCAACGAGAACGACGAGACCCGCAAACGCTTCGAGCTGATGGCGCGTGCGGTACTGGGCCGCTTCAAGTCTTGCGTGCATGTGGCCGGTGTCAACGAGCGGCGCGCTCGCGTGGATGCCGTGGCGATCCTCTATAAGAGCCTGCGGGCGGACGTCGCGCAGGCGGACATCAGCCACATCCTCCTGGCCCTACGAGAGGAGGTGAACCAGGCCATCGTGGCGGCGGATGCCAAGGCCGCGCCGGCGGGCACGCCTGCAGTGGCGGAAGAGCGCCTCTTCGACATCAGCAAGATCGACTTCGCCAAGCTTCTCACGGAGTTCCAGCGTAGCGGCCGCAAGCAGACCACGGTGCAAAGCCTGAAGGCGGCCATCGAGTCGCGCCTGGCCGGGTTGCTGGCCATGAATCCGGGCCGTAAGGACTACCAGGAGAAGTACGAGCAGATCGTGGCCGACTACAATCGCGAGGTGGACCGGGCCACCATCGAAGCCACGTTCCAACAGCTGCTGCTGCTCAGTCAGGCCTTGAGCGCCGAGGAGCGGAGGGCGGTCGAGCTAGGCATGGATGAAGAGACCTTGGCGTTGTTCGATCTTCTTCGGAAGCCTGATCTTGATGCCGCTAGCATCGAGAAACTGAAGTTGGTTGCGCAGGGCTTGCTGGAAACGCTGAAAGCACGCTTGACAGAGATCGCGGACTGGCAGGCCACGGAAGCCAACCAGGACAGTGTTCGTGTGACGATCCACGACTACCTGTATGCGGACGCTACAGGTTTGCCAATTACGCTTTACGACGAGGCAGAGGTCGATACTTTGGCGGATGAGGTTTTCCGTCATGTCTGGCGCGCATACCCGACCCTTCCGTCGCCGCTTTTCTCAGGTCATTGACCATGCACAAGAATCGGTTGGAGGCTTTCAGCGACGGCGTCATCGCCATCATCATCACGATCATGGTGCTGGAGCTGAAGGTGCCGCACGAGGCGACGTTCGCGGCGCTGGCGCCGCTGTGGCCGGTGCTGCTCAGCTACGTGCTGAGCTTCGTGTACGTGGGCATCTACTGGAACAACCACCACCACATGCTGGCGGCGGCGCGGCACGTGTCCGGCGGGGCGCTGTGGGCGAACCTGCACCTGCTGTTCTGGCTGTCGCTGTTCCCGTTCGCCACCGCCTGGATGGGCGAGAACCACTTCGCCGCGGCGCCCGTGGCCGCCTACGGCGTGGTGCTGCTGATGGCGGCGATCGCGTACTGGCTGCTGCAGCAGAAGCTCATCGCGCTCGACGGCCCCGACTCGACGCTCAGGCGCGCGATCGGCGGCGACTGGAAGGGCAAGCTGTCGCCGCTGGCCTACATCCTCGGCATCGCCGCGAGCTTCTGGCAGCCGTGGATCTCCGAGGCGGTGTACGTCGCCGTCGCGCTGGTCTGGCTCGTGCCGGACCGGCGCATCGAGAAGGCTTTTCCGTCGCGAAACCAAGTGGGTAGCCAATGAGCCGGGCCAGCGGCAAGCACCGGGGGGCCGCTTCCGTCGAGTTCTTCGACGTGGACGACCAATCGTATCTTGACTGGGTGCAAAGTCATCCCGAGGGATACATCGCTAACGTGGATCGAATGGTCAAGGTGCCCGACTATCCGATGATCCACCGGGCGACCCACGGTCTGTTGTCCAGTGCCAAGATCGGGAACTTCACTGCCGGCGACTACGTAAAGTATTGCTCAACCGACCTAGACGCCTTGAGGGCGTGGGTGGAATTTGTCTGCGGAAGAGTGGCGACTCGCTGCGGACAGTGTATGTAAGGGGGGATGAATTGCCATGGCGAAGGTAGAGGCTACGGTTGAAGAGCTGGTCAGCATGATCGAAGGCGGCCGCTTGCGCCTACCCGAGATGCAGAGGCGATACGTATGGCGTTCCCCGAGGGTGAGGGACCTGATGGATTCGCTCTACCGAGGCTATCCGTCTGGAGCGATTCTGCTTTGGGAAACGGGCGAAGACGTGCCTCTCCAAGAGTTTGCGATCGCGCAGCAGGCCAATCCTTACAAGACCACGCAGTTGCTGCTGGATGGGCAACAACGATTGACGTCACTGTCCGCCGTTATCCGCGGCGAGTCGGTGAAGGTCCGTGGCCGCAAACGCCCCATCGATTTGCTTTTCAACCTGGAACATCCAGACAAGCTCGCGTTCGTGACGGAAGTCGATGAGGACGCGGACGTGGACGAGGATGGCGCAGACTCGGACGACGACGCGGATTCGAGTGCGGACGAGTTGATGCAGCGGTTCAACAAGATGGCGTTCGTCGTGTCAACGCGCAAGCTGGAGCAACTGCCACACTGGGTGAAGGTGTCGGATGTGTTCAAAAGCACTAGCGACCGCGAGTTTCTACGCAAGGCCGGGGTAACGGATCTGGACGATCCTCGCGCCGAAAAGTACAGCCAGCGACTAGCTAGACTTCGCAATATCAGGAAGTATTCATATCGCATGGATGTGCTTGAGAGTTCGATGGGCTACGACGAAGTGACGGAGATCTTTGTTCGCGTCAATTCTCTAGGAGCAAAGCTGCGCAGTTCGGACCTCGCGCTGGCGCAGATCACGGCGAAATGGCGCAACTCACTCGCGGAGTTCCAGTCCTTCCAGCAGTCTTGCGCTCAACTCGGATTCGATCTGGACCTGGGCATCCATCTGAAAAACATGGTGGCGTTCGCTACCGGGCAATCTCGGTTCCAGACCGTGGGTGGTTTGGGAGTGGACGCGCTTCAGGCGGCTTGGAAGGAATGTCGGCGCGGCATGGAGTTCGCGCTGAACTTCATGCGTAGCAACGCGGGGGTTACCAGCCCTGCATTGCTGTCTTCGCCGTTCATCCTGATCGCAATCGCGTATTTCGGCCACAAGCGCGAATACGCTCTGACGCCAGACGAGTCGGCCCGCCTGCGCTACTGGACCTTGGTCGCCAATGCCAAGGGCCGGTTCTCCCGTGGGTCGAGCGAGACCATCCTCGACCAGGATCTGGCTTCCCTGCGGCAAGGAGGTGGAACGCGCGAGATGATTGATCGCCTGCGACTTCAGTTCGGCCGACTCGACATCACGCCTGAAGAGCTGGAGGGGCGTAACCAGCGCAGCGCGCTCTTCAAGACCATGTTTCTCGCATTCCGCGCTGCCAAGGCCACGGACTGGCGATCCAGTCTGCAGATTTCTCTGGACCACAAAGGAGTGCAGGATCGGTTGCAGTTCCACCATATCTTTCCGAAGGCGTTGCTACGGGCCGCCGGCCGCGCCCCGCGCGAAGCCGACGATATCGCGAATCTGTCCTTCATCTCGGGCAAGACCAACCGACAAATAAGCGATCAGGCTCCTGCAAAATACTTGGCAAAGTACATTGCAGGAACGCATTTTGAGCCCTTCGACGCCCAATGCATCCCAATAGAGCCGTCAGTATTGGAGACCGAAGCGTACCCCTTGTTCTTGCAACGACGGCGCAAGCTCGTCGCTGCTCGCCTGAACGAATTTTTGGGTCACGAAGTTGCTGCGGGAAGCTGAGATCCGAAGCAATGCAGTTCCGAACGACGGGTTTGTGGCGTTCCTTGTATGTAAGCATTGCTGCGGTGTTCATTGGCGTTGGAGGCGAAGATGCGAAGTGCTCTGATCGACGACTCGCTGTGGTTCTGGCACAAGGATGGACGCCGCTTATATCCATGGCGGCGTCACTCCAGCTACCACGGACTGCGAAGCTTGTGGGTGTCTGATGGGTCGAACCATATTCGTGACGCCATCGCGATCGATTCCGTCGGTGATCTGATTCGCGAGGTATTTGGCCGGGGACGCAGCGTGTGGCTGTTCGATGGCGGAGTGCCGGGGCGCGGAGGGCTGTACCGGTTCGGTCATGACGCCGTTGTTTCTTGGGGTGCGGTCCCCGATGTCGCTCATTTAGCTCATTCGGCGGGCGCGCCTGCACCACGATAGCTGCGCGCCCCCAAAAAGCCTCTGGAGCAAATGCGGCAAGCTGGGCCCCGTCTGATTCGCTATTCTGGCGTCGTGGAAAGGAACACATTGAAACCCCTGCTCGGCTACGGCGCCCTGCTCGCTGCCGCCGCCGTCGCCCTGCAGTGGCTCGACTACCAGCGCCTCGCCCGCCTGCACTCCGGCGACGTCTACCTGTTCCTCGTGGCTGCGGGCTTCCTGGCGCTCGGCGTGTTCGTCGGCGCGCGCGCCTTCGCGGCGCCGCCGCCGGCGCCCTTCGACGGCAATCCGCAGGCCCGCGCGGCGCTGGGCCTGAGCGAGCGCGAGCTCGAGGTGCTGCACGAGCTCGCCGCGGGCCGCGCCAACAAGGAGATCGCGGCGCGCCTCCACGTCTCGCCGAACACGGTCAAGACGCACGTGGCCAACCTGTTCGCCAAGCTACGCGCGCGCCGCCGCACCGAGGCCATCCGCCGGGCGCGGGAGCTGGGGATCGTGCCGTAAGCTTGCGCCGATCGGGCGAATGCGCCCGGATCACCCGTTCGGGCGATTGCCCGGCCGGGCGGGGCAGGGGGTAATGGCGTCACCAACCACCACGGGGAGCACCCGCATGCTGCGCACCATCCTGAAGTACGGGGCCATCGCCGGCGTCGTCGTCGGCGGCTTCATGTTCGCCACGTTCCTGGGCTTCGGTGGCGAGCCGCCGAACCAGTACGCCATGCTGATCGGCTACGCGACGATGCTCATCGCGCTCAGCGCGGTGTTCGTGGGCATCAAGCGGCATCGCGACGTGGACCGCGGCGGGGTGATCGGTTTCTGGCCGGCGCTCGGCGTCGGGCTGGGGATCAGCTTCGTCGCGGGCGTGTTCTACGTGGTCGCGTGGGAGGGCGTGCAGGCGGTGCTGCACATGGACTTCGCCACGTCCTACGGCAACGCGATGGTCGAGCAGGCCCGCGCCCGCGGCGCCGGCGCCGACGAAATCGCGCGCATGACCGCGGAGCTGGCCGAGTTCAAGGTGCAGTACGCCAACCCGCTGTTCCGGCTGCCGATGACCTTCGCCGAGATCTTCCCGGTGGGCGTGCTGGTGTCGCTGGTGTCGGCGGCGCTGCTGCGGAACCCGCGGTTTCTCCCGGCCCGGCGGGGATAGCGGAGGCACGACTTGACAATGCCCAGATTGGGCATTAGTGTGCCCGATATGGGCACGAATTCCGGCAGGAGGGTCAGCGAGGCGGCGGCGCTCTATGCGAGTGCGAGCTTGTCGGACGCGCTGTTCACCAGGACCCAGCAGCGCGTATTGAGCTTGTTGTTCGGCCAGCCGGGCCGCGCCTTCAGCGTCAACGAACTGATCCAGGCGACCGGCGCCGGCAGCGGCGCGATCCAGCGCGAGATCGCGCGCCTGTCCGGAAGCGGGCTGCTGTCGATGGAACAGGTGGGCAACCAGAAGCGCTATCGCGCCAATCCCGACAGCCCGATCCACGATGAACTGGTCGGGATCGTCGGCAAGACCTTCGGGCTGGCGATGCCGATCGGTGAGGCGCTGGCGCCGCTGGCGGATCGCATCGAACTCGCCTTCGTGTATGGATCGGTTGCGAAGCGGAGCGACACTGCAGCCAGCGACATCGACCTGATGGTTGTTTCGGACAAGCTGACGTACGCCGATGTGGTCTCGGCGCTGCACCCGCTCATCGAGCGCCTGGGGCGGGAGATCAATCCGACCCTTTACTCGAGGGCCGAATTGCGCAAACGGCGCGAGGCCGGCAATGCCTTCGTCGAACGCGTGCTGGCGCAACCCAAGCTGTGGGTGATCGGAGGCGAAGATGGCCTCGCCGCTTGAGAATCTCGCAGGCCCGGGCAAACCGCTGGTTGACGAACCGCATGACGAGGGCCAGTTCCAGGGACTGCTCCGGTCGGGACTCGCGCGTCTCGAGGACGCGCGCAATGGATCGCTGTCACTCGAGACCCGCTTCGACGTGGTCTACAACGCAGCCCATGCGCTAAGCCTCGCGGCTTTGCGGCGCAAGGGATATCGCGCGCGCCATCGTTACATCGTGTTCCAGGTGCTGCCGCACACGCTCGGCCTGGGCCCCGAAGTCTGGCGCGTGCTGGCCAAGGCGCACGACTTGCGCAATGTCGCTGAGTACGAAGGCGACATGGATGTGGAGGAGCGCCTGGTGCTGGACGTGATTGCTGCGTGCGACGCCGTCGCCTCGGCGCTGGGTGCCGGCGACTGAGTCGAGTTCCCAGCCGCGTGCGGGCAGACCGCGTCGCGGCGTCGCTCGCGGCTGGCGCGGTCAGCTGCCGCCCATCAACCCGCCCAGTGCGATCCCGATCAGGATCAGCACGAGCGCCCCGGCGCCGCCGAAGGCCGCGCCGAAGGTACGCGGCTTGCTGACGGCCTTGACCCGCAGGCTGGCGATTTCGGGCTGGGTCACGCGGACGCCGTCGCCGGCGAGCGCTTCGGCGGTCACGTCGGTCACGGTGAACTGGAGGGTGCGGCCGTCGGTGGTGACGACCTCGACCCGGTCGCCGCGTTCGACCTGTCCCTGCAGCCGGGAGAGGTCGTCGTGCGCGACGGGCTGCATCGTCTTGCAGCCCGCGAGCAGCAGCACCAGGCAGAGCAGGCAGAGCAGGCGCATGGCGATCCCTATCCCCCAGGTGGGCCGACTATACCCCCGGGGCGCTCGCGGTAGACTCGACGCCTCAATCGGGGAGAGCGATCGATGTCGAAATTCCGGGGGTTGCAGGCCGCCTTGCTGGCGGGCGTGTTCGCGGCGGGCGTCGCGGCGTGCGTGGCGGTGGCATCGCAGCCGACCCCGCCGGCAGGCGAGGTGCTGTCGCCGGCGCAGTCGCAGCTGCTCGGCACGATCTCCCCCGACATCATGCGCGGGCACCTCGCGTTCCTGGCCTCGGATGCGCTGGAAGGCCGCGGCACGCCCTCGCGCGGGCTCGACATCGCCGCCGAATACATCGCCTCGCAGTTCCGCGCCGCCGGCCTCGAGCCGCTGGGCGACGACGGTTATTTCCAGACCGCCGACTGGCGGAAGATTGCGCCGGAGCGCGAGCGCGCGAAGTACGCCGATGCGCCGGAGCCGCTGCTGGTCCGCAACGTGGTCGGCGTGCTGCGCGGCTCGGATCCCGAGCTGGCGAAGACCTACATCCTGGTCACGGCGCACTACGACCACGTCGGCATCCGGGGCGAGGGCGAGGACCGGATCTTCAACGGCGCCAACGACGACGGCAGCGGCACGGTTTCGGTGATCGAGCTGGCCCGCGCGTTCGCGGCGCAGAAGGAACGCCCGAAGCGCAGCATCGTGTTCATGACCGTGTTCGGCGAGGAGCACGGCCTGGTCGGCTCGCGCTATTACGGCAAGCATCCGCTGGTGCCGGTGGCCGATACCGTCGCCAACCTCAACCTCGAACAGGTCGGCCGCACCGACGACAGCGAGGGGCCGCAGGTCCGGGCCGTCTCCGTGACCGGCGCCGACTACTCCGACGTGGGCGACGTGCTGCGCCACGCCGGCGAGCTGACCGGCACGCGCGTCATCCGGCATCCGGTCAACAGCGACCGCTATTTCGGCCGCAGCGACAACCAGGCGCTCGCCGACCTGGGCGTCCCGGCGCACACGCTCAGCGTGGCGTACGCGTATCCCGACTACCACGGCCCGGCCGACACCTGGGACAAGATCGACTACGCGAACATGGCGTCCGTCGACCGCACCGTGGCGCTGGCGGTCCTGATGATGGCCAACGACGCGGAGGCGCCTCGCTGGAAGGCGGTCAATCCCAAGGCCGCCAAGTACCGCGACGCCGCGCGCAAGCTGCACGCGCGCGACTGAGCCTGGGAAACCCCATGCAACGCCGCACTTTCCTGCAGGGTTCGCTGGCCGCGGGCGTCCTGCTCGCCACGCGCCCGCTCCGGGCCGCCGCGGGCATGACCCAGGTGCAGCCGGGGCATCCGCTCGCGCGGCTCGCGGCGCTGCAGGAAGCGCATGGCGGGCGGCTCGGCGTCAGCATCCTCGACACCGCGACCGGGCGCCGCGTCGACCATCGCGGCGAGGAACGCTTCCCGATGTGCAGCACGTTCAAGGCGCTGGCGGTCGCAGGCGTGCTGTCGCGCGTCGACCGCGGCGAGCTCGACCTCGCGCGCCGCATCCGGTTCGCGAAATCGGATCTCGTGTCCTATTCGCCGGTCACCGAAAAACGCCTGGGCGGGGCGGGCATGACGCTGGCCGAGGTCTGCGAAGCCGCGATCACGCTGAGCGACAACACCGCCGGCAACCTGCTGCTCGACGCGCTGGGCGGCCCGAAGGGCTGGACGGCCTACGCGCGTTCGCTGGGCGACGGCATCAGCCGCCTCGACCGCCGCGAGACGATCCTCAACGAAGCCGTCCCCGGCGATCCGCGCGACACCACGACGCCCTCGGCGATGCTGCGCGACCTCCAGGCGGTGCTGCTGGGCGATGCGTTGTCGGCATCCTCGCGCGCGCAGCTGGGCGCGTGGCTCGAAGCCACGAAGACCGGCGACAAGCGCCTGCGCGCCGGGTTCCCGCACGGTTGGCGCGTCGGCGACAAGACCGGCACTTCCGACAACGGCGTGTTCAACGACGTCGCCATCGCGTGGCCGCCCAGTCGCGCGCCGTTGCTGGTGACCGCCTATTACGCCGAGACGAAGGCCGACGGCGACACCGCCAGCGCCGTCATCGCCGAAGTGGGGCGCATCGCCGCTTCGCTCGTCGAGCCGCCCGCATTGTCCGCGCCAATCGCGCCGCCGCCGTCGCGCTGAACACATCGACTCTCCCGCAGGAACTCCCCATGAAGCTCTACTACCACCCCGCCTCCACCGTCAGCCGCATGGTGATGCTGTTCGCCGCGCACGAGGGCATCGCGCTCGACTACGTGCTGGTCGACCTGATGACCGGCGCGCACCACGCGCCCGAGTACAAGGCCGTCAACCCCAATGCACTGGTGCCGGTGCTGGACGACGGCGGCTTCGTGCTCACCGAGAGCGCGGCGATCCTCCGCTACCTCGCCGGCAAGACCGGATCGAAGGCGTATCCGGCCGACCTCCGGGCGCGTGCGCGCGTGGACGAGGCGATGGCCTGGTTCTACGGCAACTACTACAAGGATTTCGGCTACGGGCTGGTCTATCCCCAGCTGTTCCCGCACCACAGGCGCCGCACCGACGAGGCGCATGCGGCCACCATCGAGTGGGGGCGCGAGAAGACCCAGCGCTGGCTGGGCGTGCTCGACGCGCACTTCCTCGGCCGCGGAAACGCCTTCCTCTGCGGCGATGACGTGACGCTCGCCGATTACGTCGGCGTCGAGATGCTGGTGATGGGCGAGCTCGTCGGCTGCACCTTCGCCGACTTCCCGAACATCCGCGCCTGGATCGGCCGCATGAAGGCGCTGCCGCACTGGGCCGAGGTGCACGCCGCGCATGACGGCTTCGTCGCGTCGCTGGCCGGCAAGGAATTCGTCGGCGTCTGAACGACGCGCATGCCCTCCAGCCCAGGCGAACGTCCATGACGAAGCAGCACGACTACACCGCCCGGATCGCCTGGACCGGCAATCGCGGCACCGGCACGAGCGCCTACAGGGCCTACGATCGCACCTGGGACATCGCCACCGCGGGAAAGCCCGTGGTGCATTGCTCCAACGATCCGCTGCTCGGCGGCGATCCCTCGCGGCACAACCCCGAGGACCTGCTGCTGTCGTCGCTCGCGGCCTGCCACATGCTCTGGTACCTGCACCTGGCCAGCAACGCCGGCCTCGTGGTGCTGTCGTACGAGGACGAGCCGCTCGGCGTCGGCGAGAACGAACCGTCCGGCGCCGGACGGTTCCTGCGTGCCGTGCTGCGCCCGCGCATCCGCCTCGCCTCCGGCAGCGACCTGGGCGTGGCGGACGCCATCCACGCGAAGATCCACGCGGTCTGCTTCATCGCGCGCTCGGTGAATTTCCCCGTGTCGTACGAGGCCAGCTACGAGGTCGCCGAAGGCTGAACCGCGGCGGCAGCCGCGGCGCGGTCGCAACGGCCGATCAAGCCTGCGTGGCGCGACGGGTCTCGTCCGCGACGATGCGCCCGTCGACGAGCGAGATCGTGCGGTCGCAGGTCTCCGACAGGCGCGGGTCGTGCGTGACCACCAGCACCGCGCAGCCGTGTTCGCGGTTGAAGCGCCGCAGCAGCCCGAACACTTCCGCCGCGGTCTTCGTGTCGAGGTTGCCGGTGGGCTCGTCGGCGAGTAGCAGCGCGGGCCGGGTCACCAGCGCGCGCGCGATCGCGACGCGCTGCTGCTGCCCGCCCGACAGCTGGTCGGGCGGCGTGCCGGCGAACTTCTCCAGGCCGACCTCGGCGAGCAGGCTGCGCGCGAAGTCGACGGCCTCCGGGGCGGGCTTGCCGTGCGCCACCATCAGCGGCATCAGCACGTTCTCCAGCGCGGTGAACGCGGTGATCAGGTGGTGGAACTGGAACACGAAGCCGATGCTGCGCCCGCGCAGCGAGGTGCGCGACTCGTCGTCCATGGCGCGCGTCGGCTGTCCCAGGAGGTAGAGCTCGCCGCCGCTGGGCGAATCGAGCAGGCCGATGAGGTTGAGCAGCGTGCTCTTGCCCGAACCCGACGGCCCGACCAGCGCCGCGAAATCGGCGGCATCCAGGCGCAGGTCGATGCCGTGCAGCACCTCGATTTCATTCGGGCGGCCGACGTTGTAGGACTTGCGCAGCCCCTCCAGGCGCAGCACCTCGCGCGGCTGCGGTGCCTCCCGCGGCTCAGGCATGCCGGATCGCCTCCACCGGATCGAGGCGCGACGCGCGCGAGGCCGGCACCGCGGCGGCGCCGACGCCGGCCACCGTCGCCAGCGCCATTGCCGCCGGGATCAGCGCCAGCGGCATCGGGATGTAGAACAGCCGCGGCCCGAACGTGTTGAACGCGCCGACCAGTCCCCAGCCCGCCAGCGCCCCGACCGCCGAGCCGGCGAGCCCGAGCACCGCGCCCTGCACGAGGAACACCCGCAGCATCTGCGCCCGGCGCGTGCCCATCGCGCGCAGGATGCCGATCTCGCGCGTGCGCTGGGTGACGCTCACCGCGAGCACGCTGGCGATCCCCAGCGCCACCGACATCGCCACGAACAGGCTGATCATGCGCGTGGACAGGCTCTGCGAGCTGAGCGCGTTCATCAGCTGCGCGTTGGTCTCCATCCAGCTCTCGGCGCGCAGGCCGGTCAGCGCGTGGATGCGCGCGGCCGCGGCGTCGGCGGCGAACACGTCGTCGACGGTCACGTCGATGACGGTGACACCGCCGGGCAGGGCGAGCAGCGACTGCGCCTGCTTCAGGCCGAGGTACACGTAGCGCTCGTCGAGCTCGCGCACGCCGAGCTGGAAGACGCCGGCGACATTGACCACGGCCTCGCGCCCGCCGCCGGCGTCGAGCCGCAGCTTGCCGCCGGTGCGCAGGCCCAGGTCCTCGGCGAGCTGGCTGCCGATCACCGCGTTGCCGGAGTCGATGTCGAGGCGCCCGGCGACCATGCTGTCGCCGAGCGGGATCACGCGCAGGTAGCGCGGCAGGTCCACGCCGACGAGCGCGACGGATTTCACGGCCTCGCCGCGCCGGCCGAAGGCGGGGCCGGAGACCACCGGCGACACGGCGGCCACGCCCGGCAGCGTGTCGAGCAGGTCGCGGACCCGCGGCCAGTTGTCGACCGTGCGCAGCACCTGCGCGCGCGGATCCTCGAGCAGCAGTTGCCGCGTGCCGCGAGGCGGCGGCGCGATGCGGTTCGCCTCGCGCGGCGCCTGCACGCGCACGTGCGCCTGCGTGCCCAGGGTGCGCGCGATGATGTTCTTCTGCAGCCCCGAGATCAGCGCGGTGACGAACACGATCACCGCCACGCCCACCGCGATCCCGAACAGGATCAGCAGCGTCTGCCCGCGGCCTTGGCGCAGGAAGCGCATGGCGATGGTGGCCTCGATCCACATCGCTCAGTCGAACTTGACCGGGAGTTCGCGGCTCGTGTCCGCGCCGGCGGCGCTGCCCGGCGCCGGCATCGGATGGTCTTCGATGCGGACCCGGTCGCCGTCCGCGGGAAGCGCGGCGGGGTCGAGCGCGGCGGCGGCGAGCACGCGGTCGCCCGCGGCCAGGCCTTCGAGCACCTCGCTGGCGGCGAGGCCGCGCAGGCCGAGCCGGACCGGCACGCGCTGCACGCGGCCGTCGCGCACGCGCAGCACGCTGGCGCGATCGGAGGCGTCGCTCGCGTCGAGCAGCGCGTCGTTGGGCACGACCAGGGCCTTGTCGCGCCGACCGGTGTGGATCGTCGCCGTCGCGGTCATGTCCTGGCGCACGAACGTCGCCTTCGGATCGATGCGCAGCCGCACGTCGACGGTTCCGCGCGCGGGGTCCACGCCCGGCGCGACGTGGAACACGGTGGCCGCGAACGGCCGGTCGGGGAAGGCATCGGCGATGCAGGTGGCGGCCTGGCCGACGCGGACGCGCGCGAGGTGCTTCTCGTCCATCGGCACGAGCACTTCGCCGGGCGCGTCGCGCGCGATCTCCATCAGCACGTCGCCGGCGCGCACGACGTCGCCGGGTTCCACCTCGCGGGTGAGCACGGTGCCGGCGACGGTGGCGCGCACCACGGCGCGCTCCAGCGCGGCGTCGGCGGCCGCGAGCTGCTCGCGCAGCTGCGCTTCGCGGGCGC
>JANINR010000055.1 GCA_024508915.1 Lysobacteraceae bacterium
GATGCGGCGACAGGCAACATGCAGACCAAGGCCGCGGCCGAAACCGCGGAAAGCGCCGCGGAGATCGCGCGCGCGGCCAGCGCCGTCGCGCAGGACGCCGCGGGCGACGCGCAGCTCGCGCAGCAGACCGCGGTGGTCGCGGCCACGACCCCGCCGCCGCCGATGCTGCCCGCGCAGGACATGCCGCCCGCGAATCCGCCGGCGCAGGCCAACGTCACCTTCACCGACCATCCGGGCAATTCGATCTCGCCCAACTACCACGTCGACTTCGCCGCGATGGACGCGAACGGCGACGGGTCGGTCACCCGCGCGGAGGCCCGCGGCAACGCGGACCTGATGCGCGAATTCCACGTCGTCGACGCCAACCACAACGGCCGGCTCAGCCGCGACGAAATGAAGGGCTGGATCGACTGACGCCAGGCGGCGGCGCCGCCGCGCTCACAGTCCCGCGGCGTGCTTCCACAGCAGCCGCGGGACCGGCGGCAGGCGCCCGGCGAGCCCGAGCAGCGGTCCGCGCAGCAAGGCGGCGGCCACCGAGTCGCTGGTGTAGAGCCGGTTGATCCCCTCGAATGCGTGCGCGGCGAGCGTGTCCTCGCTGCGGCGCGCGCGCGCCCAGCGCGCCAGGCGCGCAGGCGATGCCCAGTCGGCGCGTGCGGCTTGCGCCGCGCCGACTGCGTGCGCCAGGGCCGCGACGTCGCGCAGCCCCAGGTTGACCCCCTGCCCCGCGAGCGGATGCACCACGTGCGCCGCGTCGCCGAGCGCGAGCACGCGCCCGCGCAGGTACTCGCGCGCGAGCTGGCGCTGCAGCGGGAACGCAGCGCGCGGCGATGTCGCGCGCACCATGCCCAACCTGCGATCCGATGCCCTCGTCAGCGCCGCGCCGAACGCATCGTCGTCCAGCGCGAGCACGCGCGCCGCTTCGTCGTCGGGCAGCGTCCACACGATCGAACAGCGGCCGTCGGCGAACGGCAGCAACGCGAGCGGGCCGCCCGGCAGGAAGCGCTGCCACGCGGTGTCCTCGTGCGGGCGCTCCGTCGCGACGTAACCGACCACGCCGCGCTGGCCGTAGGCGTGCCGGTCGACCGCGATGCCAGCCAGTTCGCGCAGCGTGGAACGCGCGCCGTCGGCGGCGATCGCGATGCGCGCGCGCAGGCGGCTGCCGTCGTCGAGGCCGACGATCGCGCCCTCGCCGTCGTCCTCGAGCGCGACCACGCGCGCCGGGCAATGCACGCGCACGCCGGCCGCGGGCAAGGCCGCCCAGAGGCGATCGAGCAGCAGGCCGTGCTCGACGATCCAGCCGAGTTCGCGGCGGCCGAACGCGTCGGCGTCGAACTCGAGCTCGCCGCCGCCGGCCGCGTCCCAGACGCGCATGCGGCGGTACGGCTGCACGCGCGCATCGCGCACCGGCGCCCAGGTCCCGAGGCGCTCGAACAGCGCGGCGTTGTCGGCGGCGAACGCGTACACGCGCAGGTCCGGCGCCTCGGCGCGCCACGGCGCCGATGCGGCGCCTTCGACCAGCGCAACCTCGAGGCCGCGCTGCGCCAGCGCCAGTGCGCATGCCGCGCCGACCACGCCGCCGCCGGACACCACCGCATCGAGCGAGCCGCGCCGATTCATGCGCCGGCGCCGCGGCAGAGGGCGGGGACGTCGCCGCGATAGCCCATGGCGCCGCCGACGAGCCAGGCCTGCAAGGTCGGGGAGCGCTGCACCGCCGCGAGGCCGAGGCTGCGCAGCGGCCGCAGCAGGGGCGCGTCGCCCGCGGTCACGCGGGCGAGCCCGTCGGAGAACGCCAGCGTGCGCTCGCGATCGGCCATGCGGCGTTGCGCGTGGGCCTGCAGCAGCGCGTCCGCGCCGGGATCGCCGGCGCCCGCGCCGGCGTCGATCAGTTCCGCCAGCGTGAGCGCATCGCGCAGGCCGAGGTTGAAACCCTGCGCGCCGACGGGATGCAGCGTCTGGGCAGCGTTCCCCACCAGGACGGCGCGGGGCGCGACGCAGGCGTCCGCCACCACCCGCAAGGCCGGGTGCACGCTGCGCGGACCCGAGGCCACGAATGCGCCCGCGCGCCAGCCGAAGGCGCGCTGCAGCCGCGCGAGCCAGCCGGCCTCGTCGAGCGCGGCGACGGCGACCGATTCCCCGGCGGCGACGCCGTGGACCACGCCGTAATGACCGTCGCCGCGCGGCAGCAGCGCCGTCGGCCCGTGTTCGCCGAAACGCTCCCAGGCCGTGCCGTCGGGCGCCCGCGACGCGCGGACGCGGGCGACGAACAAGGCCTGCCCGTAATCGTGTTCGGTGGCCGCGATGCCGAGCGCGGCGCGCACGCCGCTGCGCGTGCCGTCGGCGGCCACCAGCAGCCGCGCGGCGATGCGGCGCTCGCCATCGGCGTCGGCGATGCGCAGCACGCGTGCATCGCCGGCGCGGCCGTCGACGCCGAGGAAGCGCGCCGGCCGGTAGCGCGTGAATCCGCGCAGTTCCGCCAGCCGCGATTCGAGCGCCTGGCCGAAGTCGCTCGCGACCACGACCTGGCCGAAGCGGTCCCGCCCGTATGCCGCGGCGTCGAGGACGACCCGCCCGAAGTCGCCGTCCCGGCTGGCGTGGATGCGCCTGATCGGCGCCGGCGGGAGCCGCAGGCGCTGCATCACGCCGAGCGCGGACAGCGCGTTCACCGTCGCCTCGGCGAAACTGAGGTTCCGCTCGTCGAATACCGCAGGCGGCGCGCCGGCCGGCGCGGCTTCCACCATCGCGACGTCGGCGCCGATGCGGTCGAGCGCGATCGCGAGGCTGGCGCCCACGAGGCCGCCGCCCACGATCACGACATCGTGCGTCGCAACGGCCGCCAGGGCGCCGCCCGCCCCGCCCGCCGGCGTCGTTCCGCCGGTTGTCTCTGCGCCGGTCTCCATGCCTGCGCTATGCTACCGGTTCCGCCCGAACCGCACGCTGCCGCAGATGAATCGTCCCGCCACCGACACCATCCTCGCCCCGGGCCCGCTGGTGCTGGCCGTGATGATCCTGCTCGCCGCGCTGTCGCGGCTGCTGCCGCATCCGCCGAACTTCTCGCCGGTGGAAGCGATCGCGCTGTTCGGCGGCGCGTATTTCGCCTCGCGCGCCTGGGCCCTGCTGGTGCCGCTGGCGGCGATGCTCGTGTCCGACCTCGTCCTCGCCTCGACGCTGGGCAGCAGCTACGCGGGCTACATCGGCGGCATCAGCTTCTGGTCCGTCTATGCCTGCATCGCGCTCTCGACCGCGCTCGGCTTCGGCCTGCGCGGCAAGGTCGGCGGCGCACGCCTGCTCGGCTACTCGCTGGCCGGCTCGGTGCTGTTCTTCGTGGCGACGAATTTCGGCGCCTGGCTGGCCTCGCCGTTCTACCCGCAGACCGCCGCGGGGCTCGGTGCCGCCTACGTCGCCGGCATCCCGTTCTTCCAGTGGACGGTTCTGGGCACCCTCGCCTACGCCGCGATCCTGTTCGGCGGCTTCGCCCTGCTGCGCCGGCGCGTGCCGGCACTGCGCGCGCAGACCGCCTGAGCGGCGACGCGGTGGGCAACCGCCTCTCGAAGATCTACACGCGCACCGGCGACGACGGCAGCACCGGCCTCGGCGACGGCACCCGCGTCGGCAAGGATTCGCTGCGGGTCGCCGCGTACGGCACGGTCGACGAGGCCAATTCCGCGATCGGCCTGCTGCTTGCCGCGGATGTGCCGGACGACATCCGCGACCTGCTGACGACCGTGCAGCACCAGCTGTTCGATCTCGGCGGCGAGCTGTGCATCCCCGGCCACGCCGCGGTCCACGACGCGGACGTCGAAGCGCTCGAGCGCGCGCTGGACGCCTTCAACGCCCCGCTGCCGCCGCTGCGCGAGTTCATCCTGCCGGGCGGCGGCGACGCCGCCGCGCGCTGCCACGTCGCCCGCACCGTCGTCCGGCGGGCCGAACGGGAAACCGTGGCGCTCTCCCGGGCCGAAAACGTCCGGCCGCAGCCCGTCCGCTACCTCAACCGGCTGTCGGACCTGCTGTTCGTGCTGGCCCGCGTCCTCGCCCGCGCCAGCGGCCACGGCGAGGTCACCTGGCACCACGAGCGCCGCAAGGGGCCACGGCCGACGGCGTGAAGGCGGGCGCTCGCGGCCCGCACCGGGCGCCGCACCGTTCGCGGCTGCATTGCCGCTGCACGGGCGTTGCGGCAAGCTAGCGATCGTTTCGCCTGATGGATGCCCGCGTGCGCAAAGCCCTGAGACTGCTGCCGCTGCCGGCCTGCATCGCCTTCTCCCTGGTGGCCCACGCCGCCGAGGAACGGCCCCAGACCTGGAAGCTGTGCCCGGTCCAGGACGCCGTCCCGGCCTTCGTGGACGCCCAGCAGGCGCCCGCGACCGCGGGCGCGGCGCCGCGCACCGAGCAGCCCACGGACATCGAGGGCGACTCGCTGAGCGGCACCGAGAACCAGCGCCAGTTCGAGGGCAACGTCTCGCTGCGCCGCGGCGACCAGTTCCTCGGCACCGACAAGCTCACCTACGACAGCGAGACCGGCCATTACGTCGCGGTCGGCAGCGTGCGATACCAGGACGCGGGCATGCGGCTGGTCGCGGACAAGGCCGAGGGCAACCAGGAAAGCGACACCCACGACATCAGCAACGTGCGCTACCAGCTGGTGTCGCGCCGCGGCAACGGCGGCGCCAGCCACATCGAGATGCACGGCGCGGAGGGCGCGCTGTACGGCGCGACCTACTCCACCTGCCCGCCCGACGCCCGCAGCTGGGAGCTGCGCGCGCAGCGCATCGACGTCAACACCGACACCGGCATGGGCCTGGCCCACAACGCGACGCTGCGCGTGGGCAAGGTGCCGGTGCTGTACGTGCCGTGGTTCCCGTTCCCGATCGACAACCGGCGCCGCAGCGGCCTGCTGTACCCGGGCATCGGCTCGTCGAGCCGCAACGGGTTCGACTACCGGCAGCCGATCTACCTCAACCTAGCGCCGAACTACGACGCCACGATCACGCCGCGGCTGATGACCGACCGCGGCCTGCAGCTCGGCGGCCAGTTCCGCTATCTCACCGACAGCGGGCGCGGCACGGTCGAGGCGGAGTTCCTGCCGAACGACCGGCTGTCGAGCCGCGATCGCGACGCCGAGACGGCGGAGTTCCTGGCCAACGGCTACCCGCTGGAGAACCGCCGCGACGACAACCGCGCGCATTTCCACTTCGACGCCGTGCAGGATGTCGCGCCGCGCTGGCAGGCGCGCGCGAACCTGAACTGGATCAGCGATCCGCGCTACCTCGAGGACTCGAGCAGCAACATCGACGGGCTCGCGCCGTTCTCCATCTACAGCGACATCGGCTTGTACGGCCACGGCGCGGACTGGGAGGGCGGCATCATGGCCGACCACCAGCAGCTCGCCGACTACACGCTGAGCGACGACGTGCTCCCCCACGACCGCCTGCCGCGCGGCTGGCTGCACTGGGAGCGGCCGGCCTCGCGCTGGTTCGTGACCGGCCTCGACGCCGAGGCGGTGCGCTTCCACCACGCCGACAAGCCCGGCGGTTCGCGCGTGGACCTCAAGCCCTATGCGAGCCTGCCGCTGGGCGGCGCGAGCTGGTTCCTCACGCCGAAGCTGGCCTGGCGCTACACCGGCTACCAGCTCGACGACGCGCTGGCCGCCCAGCTCGGCGACGACAAGCCGAACCGCAGCCTTCCCGTCGCCTCGCTGGACGCCGGCCTGTTCTTCGACCGCAGCACCAGCATCGGCGGCACGCCGTTCCTGCAGACGCTGGAACCGCGCCTGTACTACCTGCGCGTGCCCTACCGCGACCAGGCCGGGCTGCCGCTGTTCGACACGCGGCCGATGACGTTCAGCTGGGGCCAGCTGTTCCGCGACAACCGCTACACCGGCGCCGACCGCCAGACCGACGCCAACCAGCTCACGCTGGCGGTGTCCACGCGCCTGCTGCGCCAGAGCGACGGCCGCGAGAAGCTCTCGGTCAGCCTCGGCCAGATCCGCTACTTCGACGAATCGCGCGTCACCGTGCCGGGCGAGACGCCGGTCGCCGAGGGCAAGTCGGCGTGGATCGCCGACGCCAGCTACGCGGTGAACGACCGCTGGAGCCTCGGCGGTTCGTACCAATGGGACCCGAAGTTCCGCCGCAAGGACCTGGCGAGCCTGCGCACCCGCTACCTGATCGGCGACGACGGCATCGTCAACTTCGGCTACCGCTACCGCCGCGACCTGCTCGAGCAGGTCGACCTGAACTTCCTGTACCCGGTCTCGCCGGCGTGGAGCCTGGTCGGCCGCTATTACTACTCGATCCAGGACAGCCAGCTGCTCGAAGGCATCGCCGGCGTGCAGTGGGACAGCTGCTGCATGGCGGTGCGCCTGGTCGGCCGCCGCTACCTGCACAACCGCCTCGGGGAACTCGGCAATTCGCTGCAGGTCGAAGTCGAACTGAAGGGCCTCGGCTCCGCCGGCCCGGACACGGAGAGCCGGCTGCGCCGTGCTATCCTCGGCTACTACCGCGAGGACCTCTACCTCGTTCCGCCGCCCGCATCGGCCGGCGCCGAAACCTCCCCCGAAGCCCAGCCATGACCCGACTCGCCGCCTGCCTTTTCGCCGCGCTCGCCGGCTTCGCCGCGCTGAGCGGACCCGCGCCCGCCATCGCCCAGCAGATGCAGGCGCTGGACCGCATCGTCGCCGTCGTCGACGAGGACGTGATCCTGCGTTCCGAGCTCGACCGGGCGCTGGTGAACATCGACCGGCAGTTCGCCGGACGCAGCGACCAGCTGCCGCCGCGCGACATCCTCGAGCGCCAGGTGCTGGAGCGGCTGGTGCTACAGCGCCTCGAAGTCGCGCGCGCCTCGTCCATGGGCATCACCGTGAGCGACGCCGAGCTCGACAACGCGATCGGCGCGATCGCGAAGCAGAACAACATGACCCTGCCGCAGCTGCAGGCGCAGATCGCCCGCGACGGCATGACCCTCGCCGACCTGCGCCAGTCGGTGCGCGACGAAATCGCCTCGCAGCGCCTGCGGCAGAGCTTCGCGCAGGGCCAGGTCACGGTCAGCGAGGCCGAGGTCGACGCGTCGCTGGCCACCGAGACCGGCGCCGCGCAGTACCACATGGCGCACATCCTCGTCGGCGTGCCCGACGGCGCGACGGCGGACCAGATCGCCGCGGCGCAGAAGAAGGTGCAGGGCATCAAGGCCGCGCTCGACCGCCACGAAATCGAATTCGCCGCGGCGGCGGTGCGCTACTCCGACAGCCCCAACGCGCTCGACGGCGGCGACCTGGGCTGGCGCAGCCTCGACGAGATCCCGCCCTCGTTCGCGCAGGTCATCACCGGCATGCAGGCCGGCGAGGTCGTCGGCCCGATCCGCGGTCCGAGCGGCTTCCAGCTGCTGCAACTGGTGGAAACGCGCTCCGGCGCGGACGCCGCCCCGGCGACGGTCACCGAGCTCAAGGCGCGGCACATCCTGGTGAAGGGCGACGATGCCGCGGCGAAGGCGAAGCTCGAGACGCTGCGCGCGCGCATCGCCGGCGGCGCCGACTTCGCCCAGGTCGCGCGCGACAACTCCGAGGACACCGTGACCCGCGCCGCGGGCGGCGAGCTCGGCTGGTTCGCGCAGGACGCGCACGGCGTGGACTTCGGCGCGCAGGTCGCGGCGCTGCAGGACGGCCAGGTCTCCGCGCCGTTCAAGACCGAGGCCGGCTGGCACATCGTGCAGCGCGAAGGCTCGCGCCAGGCGGTCGCGCAGGACGACTCGCGTCGCCAGGCCGTGCGCGAGAAGATCGGCCAGCGCAAGCTCGAAGAGCAGTGGGACCGCTTCCTGCGCGAGATGCGCGGCGAAGCCTACGTCGACATCCGTCTCGGCGACGCTGCCGCGGCGCCCGCGCCTGCGCCCGCGTCGCCCGCGCCTGCCGTTCCCGCCAGCGGCGGCTGAGATGCCGCGCCCGCGGCTGGCGCTGGTCCCGGGCGAGCCGGCCGGCGTC